>CACCMS010000001.1 GCA_902547175.1 Rhodospirillaceae bacterium
CTCAGGTGGTAAATTTGATCCTGATTTATTAAATTTTGATCAATTAAATTTAAAAAAATTTTATGCCAATAAAGGTTTTGTTGATGCTATTATTGAAGCTTCACAAGCTGAATTAAGTCATGAAAAAGATTTATTTTTTATCACTATAAATATTAATGAAGGTGATAGATATAAATTTGGAAAAATTATTGCAGAAGTTAAGATAAATAATTTAGATAAGAAATTGATAACTAATGCTATTAAATTTAAAAAGGGCAGTTGGTTTAGCGCAGAAAAACTTGATGATACTATAGTTAAAGTTACTGAAAATATAATGAAGGAAGGCATACCATTTGTACAAATTACTCCAAAACTTATAAGAAATGAGGATAAAAGTATAGATGTTACTTTTTTAATAGAACCATCTGATAAAAAATTCATAGATAAAATAATTATTTCTGGAAACACTAGAACCTTGGACAAAGTTATCAGAAGAAGATTAAGAATAGCTGAAGGAGACTCTTATAATAGAGTATTAGTGAAGAGGTCTAGAATTTTAGTTAATAACTTAGGGCATTTTTCTAAAGTTGAATTTAGCGAAATAGATAAGCCTTCTAATACAAATGAAGTAGATATTAACATAGAAGTTGAAGAAACTAGTACAGGTGAATTTTCATTAGGAGGGGGATACTCATCAGCTAATGGTGCACAGGCAACTATTGGTCTATCTGAAAATAACTTTTTTGGAAAAGGACAAAGATTAAAGTTCTTTATTTTAAGTAGTGAAAGACAAAATAGTATTGATTTTTCATTTACTGAACCTTTTTTTTTAAATAGAGATTTATCTTTATCTACTGATATTTTTAAAACAATTAGAGAATTTCCTGAAAGTAATTATGATAATGAAACAGATGGAGTTGGTTTAGGAGTTGGTTATGCTAATGGGGAGTATGGTAGACAAAGTGTAAAATATTCGCTACAAAAAAGAAATATTATTGCTTATTCTGGTGCATCTAGTTCAATAGTTTCTGAATCTGGAGAAAATATTTTATCTCTTTTTACATTAGTGAATAGAATAGATAAATCTGATAGTAGAATTGACCCTACTGAAGGTTGGTTTTTTTCAAATAGCTTTGGTTTAGCTGGTATTGGGGGAGATAAAAAGTATATTAAAATAAATGGTACTTTAGCAAATTATAATCTCATATTTAATGATAAAGTAACACTATCATTAGTTGGTAAGACAGGTTATGTAGTAGGTTTAGGTCAAGATATTGAAATATCAGACAGATTTATTTTGGGTGATAGTACTTTTGTAGGTTTTCAAAACGCAGGTATTGGTCCTAGGGATAAAAGTGATGACTCAGCTTTAGGCGGTAACTTTTATTATACTTTTACTCCTGAAATGAAATTTGGGCTAGGATTACCTAAAGAATTAGGTATAAAAGGGAGAACCTTTATAACCTTAGGGTCATTGACTTCAATTGACACTAGCTCAACAAATTACTATGATGATAATAGTGTGAGATTAACTTCAGGGGCAGGTGTTTTAGGCAATTTATCTTAGTATTACTTTTGTCTTATATTAATTTCTTTCAAAGTGCTATAGCTCAGGAGGAAATAAAATCAGGTATAACTGAAAAAATAAATTTTCCTGCTGCTGTAATTGATATGAAGGTGGTTTTATCAAAGTCGTCAGCTTTTACAACATTACAAAAAGAAATTCAAAAAATAGAAAAAGACTATAAAGAAGAAATTCAAAATGAGGAAAATTTACTTAAAAAAGAGCAAGAAAAATTAGTAGCACAAAAATCAGTTTTATCAGCCGAAGAATTTAAAGAAAAAGAAGATACATTTAAGCAAAAAGTAAATAAAATTCAGGGAAAAGTTGAAAAAATCAGAAGAGAACTAGAATCCACAATGGCTAAAGGAATGCAAGTTATTCAACAAGAAGCGGTTAAGCATATGAAAGAAATTGCTAAAAAAGAAGGTTATTTATTAGTTTTTGATGCGAATACTACTGTTATATCTGCGGATAGAATCAACATTTCCAATATTGTTGTAGACAAGCTGAATAAATCGTTACCAAAAATTACAGTAGAAAAGAAAAAAGAAAAAAAAGTTGATTAAAAATATTATACTAAAACCAAAAGGTCCATTTTCATTAAAAGAGCTTGCTGGTTTAACAGGCGATAAAATTGTTGGTAAATCAAATATTATTATTAAAATTGTATCTTCTATTGAAAATTCTAATAATGGTAGTATTACTTTTATAGATAATAAAAAATACGTTAAAAGCCTTAATGCTACAAAAGCTTCGGCGTGTATTATATCTGAAAATGTACTTAGTAAGTATAAATTTACAAAAGGTCCATCATTTTTAGTGTCAAAAAATCCATATTTAAGCTATGCCAAGATTCTTAATATTTTTTATCCTGATGCTAAGAGATTAAAAAAAGATAAAAAAAAAGATATAGTAGTATCAAGTTCTTCAGAGGTTTCTAATAATGTAGATTTAAAAAGTAATGTTAGTATAGGAGATAAAACCGTAATAAACTCTTTTTCTAGTATTGGGCCAAATGTTTATATAGGAAAAAATTGTTTTATAGGTAATAATGTAAGTATATCAAATAGTTATATTGGTAATGATGTTATAATTCAAGATGGTACTATAATAGGACAAGATGGTTTTGGTTACGTATTTGATGGAAAAAAATATATAAAAGTACCACAAATAGGTATAGTAAAAATTGATGATGATGTAGAAATAGGGTCAAATTGTGCTATTGATAGAGGATCACTTAATTTCACAGAAATAAAAAAAGGAGTTAAAATAGATAATCTAGTGCATATAGCTCATAATGTAGTAATAGGATCTAATACTGTAATCGCTGGGCAAACTGGTATAGCGGGAAGTGCTAATATAGGAAAAAATGTTTTAATGGGGGGGGCAAGTTGGTATTTCTGGACACTTATATATCAGTGATAATGTGCAAATAGGAGCACAATCTGGAGTCACTAAAGATATTTCAAAAGATAGTATTGTAAGCGGAACTCCATCTGTTAATCTAAGAACTTATTTAAAACAGGCAGTTATGCTTAAACAAATGGTAGAAAAAAAATGAAAAATATTATTGATATTGAAAAAATTATATCTATGATGCCCCATAGATATCCTTTTTTGCTGATAGATAGGCTTATTGACATTAAAAACGATGAATATGCTATAGGGCTTAAAAATGTAACTATTAATGAGCCTTTCTTTGTAGGACATTTCCCTGGAAAAAAAGTTATGCCTGGAGTTTTAATTGTAGAAAGCATGGCTCAAACCTCTGGTGCGCTAGTTGTTTCCTCTTTCGGCAAAGAAGCAATGGGAAAGCTTGTTTATTTTATGAGTATTGACAAAGCAAGGTTCAGGCAAATGGTAGTTCCAGGAGATCAATTATTTATTGAGGTTAGAAAAAAACAGGCTAGAAAACTTGTTTGGAAATTTGATTGTTTAGCAAAAGTTGAAAATAAAATTGTTGCTGAAGCTACTATTACAGCCATGATAGCTGATAGTAATGATTAATAAACACCATACCTCTATAGTTTCAGAAAAAGCTGTATTAGGCTCTAACGTTACCATTGGGCCTTATTGTATTGTTAATGAAAATGTTAAAATTGGTAATAATGTAAATTTAATTGCTCATACCTATATTGATGGTAATACTACAATCGGGGATAATTGCAAATTCTTTCCTTATTGTTCAATAGGTACTGCTCCTCAAGACTTAAAGTATAAAGGTGAAAAATCTATTTTAAAGATAGGTGCTAATAATATATTTAGAGAGTATGTCACTGTCAATCCAGGTACTGAGGGTGGAGGTTTAGAAACTATCATAGGTAATAACTGCTTGTTTATGATCAATGCACATGTTGCTCATGATTGTAAAATTGGGGATAACGTTATTATGGTAAATAATGCATCAATAGCAGGGCACGTAATTTTAGAAGATTATGCGATTATGGGAGCATTATCTGGCGCACATCAGTTTTGTAGAATAGGAAAGCATTCTATGATAGGAGGTTTATCAGGAGTGGATAGTGACGTAATACCTTATGGAACTGTAACAGGAAATAGAGCATATCTATCTGGCTTAAATATCATAGGTTTAAAAAGAAGAGGATTTTCTAAAGAAATAATTCAAGATTTAAGAAAAGCCTATGGTTTATTATTTTCGTCTCAAGAAGGAACATTCTCCGATAGAGTAAAAGAAGTATCAGAAGAGTTTTTAGATAATGAGCCAATACAGGAGATTGTTCAATTTTTAAAAAGTGAAAAATCAAGATCTATTTGCAAACCCAATAATGCAAATTAAAAAAGGAAAACTTGCAATAATAGCAGGTGGAGGTAATTTAGTTTTAAGTTGCATTGAATCATGTAAAGCTCAAAATATAAACTATATTCTTATTGGCATTAAAGAATTTTATAAAAACTTAGATTTGCCTCCAGATATATACTTAAGTTTAAATAATATTGGTAATATATTTTCTATTTTATATAAGGAAAAAATTAAATATATTATATTTATAGGAAAAGTAAATAAACCTTCATTGTTAAGATTAAGGCCAAACCTAATAACTATTTATTATATACTATTGATTTTATTATATTATTTTAGAGGAGATAATGCATTACTTTCAAAAATTTACAATATTTTTATAAGAAAAGGCTTTAAGGTTTTAGACGTTAGAAGATTCTTAAAGAATAATATTGCTGATGATAAAAATAATAATTATAAAAAATTCAAAAATAAAATTTCTTTAAATCAAATTACTTATTACTTCAATATAGCAAAAAAGAATGGTTCTTTAGATAAAGGGCAATCAGTTATTGTAGATAAAAATAAGATATTATTGAGCGAAGATAGAAAAGGTACAGATAATTTAATATTAAGATATAAGTTAGACAATAGATCTGATAACTTTAGTTTGTTGGTAAAGATTTGTAAACCAAATCAGAATATTTATTTTGACTTACCAACTATAGGACCTGAAACTATTAAAAACATTTATTTATCTGGTATTAAAGGTATTATAGTAGAAAAAAATAACTCTTTAATTGCTAACCCTGAAGAAACCTTCAAATTAATAAATAAGTATAATCTTTTTTATTATGCAGTATAAAAAAACAATTTTTATTATAGCTGGAGAAGTTTCAGGAGATCAACTAGGTGGCATTCTTTTAAGAAAATTAAATACCTCTAATAATTATATTCATCTTTATGGTATAGGAGGTAAAAATTTAATTAAATTGGGTCTTAAACCTATATTCTCTATGGAAAAAATATCTTTAATGGGGTTGGTTGAGGTGATACCAAAGATTCCAGAACTCTTATCATTAATAAAACTTACTGTAAATAGAATAATAGATATTAAGCCTGATCTCATCATAACGATTGACGCGCCAGGATTTAATTTTAGAATATTAAAAAAACTAAAACAATTAAATGTTAATATCCCAAATGTTCATGTTGTAGCACCAACAGTTTGGGCCTGGAAAGCTAATAGAGCAAAAAAAATAGCTAACTATGTAGATAACTTATTTGTTTTATATCCATTTGAAAAAAAATATTTTATACCTTATGGAATTAAAACTCACTTTATAGGTCACCCCTTAGTAGAAACAATAAATAAAAGTATAAATATTTTAAATAAGAGAGAAAAAAAATATATTTCAATATTTCCTGGAAGTAGAAAAAATGAAATTAATTTTCATCTAGATTTAATTTTAAATTCATTGTTAGAATATAATACAAAATTTACTTTTGTAATAGTTGCTGTCGAAAGTCAATTATCATTAGTAGAAAATATTTCAAAAAAATATAAAAATAAATTAGAAATAGATATAGTTCTTAACTCTCATAAAGAAATTATTTTTAATAAAAGTTTCTTAGCTATAGCTGTATCAGGTACTATTACATTAGAATTAGCTCTTCATAAAGTGCCATTTTTTACTGTTTATAAGTTGAACTTTTTAAGTTATTTTTTGCTTAAAAATTTAGTTTTTGCAAAATATATTACTCTAGTTAATATTATTTTTGATAAGCCTATAGTTCCAGAATTAATTCAAAGTCAATTTAATAAAGAAAATATTATAAACACACTAAACTATCTTATTAAAGATGAAAAGGGTTTAAAGCTTCAATTAAAAAGCTTTGGTAATTTGGAATATATGTTAAAAAATAAAAATATTAAGCCATCAGTGCATGCTACGAAAATAATTAAAGACATATCAAATATTAATTAATTTCAATTTAAATCTCTAATAAGAAAACGTCACCTTTGCATTTTTAAAAATACTAGCATTTAATATTTTATTAGCTTTTATATTACTATAATTTTCAGTAAATGTTATATTTGTAATATCTAACTTACATACATTATCAGATTTGTGAGTGATTGAAAAAGTTTTACTTTTGCTTATCTCTATTTTATTTAATTTGTTTTCATTATTTCTACAATTAGAATTTATATTTCCTGATATGTTAAATGATAATTTATTATTAATATTTGTTCTTAAAGAAACTTTTTCATTTATTATCATTAGTCTACTTTTAGCCAAAGTAAGTTTTTTTTCTGATATTTTTTCTATTATTCTATTACTATCATAATCTGGCCCTACAAAACCTAAGACCAATCTTTTATGATTATTTTGTAAATTTAACCAAATTAATACATAATTTATTTTAGCTAATGGTTTCTCATGTTTAGTAAAAAAAACTTCAATGCCTCCATTAACAACTTCATCTAACTTTATATCATTAGAAACAAACTTTTTAATTGAATCTTTGTTCCAATCTACTTCTGCGGTAATTAATGTGCCTTTTTCAAAAACATAAGGTGGTTCTGGTAGAGAGGTGCTCGGTGCAGGAGCGCCTGCATTTATCTCTAAACTAAATATACTTAATAGTATGTATAAATACAAAATTTTCATATACCATTAATATCAGAAATTTAATAAAGTTGAAGTATAAATTATAAGATTAATATACTATTTATTGCTCTGGTATTTTAGTCTTAATTTCATATATGCATTATCTGAATACTGATGGTACTCATTAAAAAGTTCAATATTTTCTAGCCAACTTTTATAAATTTTCTTATATTCCTCACTTTCTTTTGAATTTTCTTTAACAATATCTTCTGAATGCTTGAAAAACTTTTCTACTATTTCAGATGAAAAACTTCTTACATCAACATTTTTTTCTTTCTTAATTAACCTTAATGCTTGAGCATTCTTATAAAAATATTCAGTTAATACTTCTAAGTAACTTGCGTATGATGCATTCTCAATGATAATTTTATACTCTTCTGGTAAACCTTCCCATATTTTTTTATTAATCATAAATTCACATAAAGTATGAGGCTCATGCATTCCAGGCCCATAATAATATTTTGCAACTTTATGAAATCCCATAATAGTATCTGGCCATGGACCAGCCCATTCTGCGGCATCAATTGCTCCTAATTTCAATGAATTGATTACTTCTCCACCAGACATGTTTACTGATATACCACCTAATCTATTTATAATTTCACCACCTAAACCAGGAATTCGCATTTTTAAACCTTGAAAATCAGCTAAATTTTTTATCTCTTTATTATACCAGCCTCCCATAGTAGTTCCTGTATTTCCAGCAGGAAATCCTTTTAAATTATACTTACTGTATAAATTATCCCATAACTCTTGACCTTTACCATGTTTTACCCATAAAAATATTTCTTTAGCTGTCATACCACCTGGAATACAACCAAAAAATGATATAGCTTTATCTTTAGATATCCAGTAAATAGGTGCTGTATAAGCACAGTCAGCTACTTGCTCTCTAACTGCATCAAAAACTTGAAATGCTGGCACCAATTCTCCCGCAGCATAATGAGCAATTTTAATTTTACCTAATGACATTTGCTCAATTTTTTTTGCTAATCTTTGAGCTGGTAGATCTGTGTCTGGTAAGTTTTTTGGAAAAGAGGTAACCATTTTCAATTTAATTATTGGAAATTTATCACTAGATATTTTAGATTGTTCATTAGTGCTGTCACATGCTGCTAAGTAGGCAGCAGGTGAAAGAAAAAGTATATTTTTTAATAAATGTCTTTTTTTATTATCTATAATTTTATTCATAATTATTCTTTATGTATCTATAGCACTGCAAAATATCTTATTATACCAAACATCAGAATTGTAGAGCATACGGTGTTAAGGACTATTAAAGATCTATCGTGCCAAAGGTAACCTACAAATGTCCAAAGTGTTGTTCCTACAAATGACAAAACTAAATCAAAGGGCACCAGAAACATATTACTTCTAAACATTAAACCCGTAACTATGAAAAAAGTTGCAATCCATTTTACATACCAAGAAAGATCTCCTTTTGGTGTGACTTTTTTAATATCCTTCATTTTTTTACCTAGATACCTAAAAGTTAAATTTTTAGAGAATTAATTCTCTCTTTTATATAACCATAATCAGAAAATTTTTGGTAGTTATTATATTTTTTTAATGAATCATACCAACTATTATATATTTCTTTATGTATTTCTCCGAGGTTTGAAAACTCTATTATTACCAAACTAGAAATTTCAAACATTTTTTTCATTATTTCAGAATTAAAATTTAAAACTTTTACTTTGTATTTTTTTTTCAATTCTTCTAAAGATAAAGAGTTATAATGCAAAAATTCTGCAAGACTCTCAACGTACATTGCATGACAGGAGCTTTTTACAATTTCTTTTAAATTATTTGGGAGTTCTTTCCATTTATCCAAACGCATGACTAATTCATTTGCGGTTCCTGGTTCATGAATGCCTGGGCCATAATAATATTTAGCAATTTTATGCAACCCAGATATTTTATCTACCCAAGGGCCTACCCATTCAGTAGCATCAATTACTCCTTGTTGTAATGCCGGCATAATTTCACCAGGAGGCATGTTCACAGCAGTACCTCCTAGTCTATTGATAATTTCTGCACCTATTCCTGGAATTCTCATTTTAAGACCTTTAAAGTCTTCTAATGACTTAATTTCTTTTTTAAACCAGCCTCCCATCTGTACACCTGTATTACTACATAATATTCCTTTAAGATTAAATTGTGAATACAGTTTATCCCAAAGTTCTTGACCTCCACCAAAATTTATCCATGAAAACTTTTCTATACCAGTCATGCCACCTGGGACAGTGCAAAAAAATGGTATTGCTTTATGTTTTGCTATCCAATAGTAAGGAGCGGATACACCACAATCAATCGTACCATTTCTAACAGCATCAAATATTTCATATGCTGGTATTATTTCTCCTGCACCAAAATGCTCTATTACTAACTGTCCATCAGATGCATTTTCAATATAACTTTTTAGTTTTTGAGCATTTAAGTCTGAACCAGGAAAATTTTTAGGAAATGCTGTACTCATTTTCCATTTATAAATATTTTTATTAATACTAGCTGATTTGCTTGGTTTATCTGGAGTCCCACCACTGCAATTAGCTAAGGCCAAACCAGATGCAACTGATGCCAAGCTACTTAATATAAATCTCCTTCTATTTGACTTCATTTAATTATAATAGCATAAAAATGTTGTTAAAACTATTCGTTGTTAAATTTGAAAATTATAATAATTTTATTATTTTCTATAAAAAATAATTTCATTGCAGAACCAAAAACTTTTTAAGTTATTAGCTTTGTCTACTATTTCTAAATATTTTTTCTTATCCTGATCAATTTTTATTGATCCTTTTTTATTATTGCCTTTAATTCTATCAAGATTTTCTTGAAATTTTCCTTCACATACCTCTAAGTCTTTAAAATTTGTTACTACATTAACCTGAGGAATATTTTGCATATTTAAATAAATTATTATATTTATTAAAGTGTACATAATAATGTTTATATATAAAAAAAATAAAAAATAAACTGGAATAATATATGATTAAAGCAGCTTTATTAGTAATAGTAACTTCAAGTATGAATTTTAAAGACATGCCAAATGTATCAGTAACTGGTTTCTACGAAGATATTAAATCTTGTTATAAAGTTATGGATAATATAAGAGAAAGTTTAAATACAGAAGAAATTCTTGATAAAAACAAAACAAGGTATCTTAAACTTGAAATTAGGGAAGCGCATCAAGAAGGCTTTATGTATTGGACATGTCAAAAAAAAGTAGAGTATTAATTGCAAACTATTGTAGGTCATTTATTTTTTATCAATTATACAACAAATAAGCAATGAAACTCTATATTATAAATATATTTATAATTTTACTGATCAATATGTCTTATAATTCTCACTCTGTTGATTTAACAAGACAAAAAGAAATAGAAAAAGTTATATTGCTTAAAGGAGAGCAAGGAACAATTCATTTTTATGAGCCTAATGAGCTAGTCTTTAAGACTGGTAAACTTTATAAATTAATTATTAAAAATGAAAGTGATTCTAAACATTATTTTACTTCAACATTATTCGCAAAGTCAATTTTTACAAGAAAAGTTCAGGTGTCTTTAAACAATAAGAAAGTAGCAGAAATAAAAGGCATTATTAATAATGTAGAAGTTTGGCCTAATCATCAATTGGAGTGGTGGTTTGTGCCTATTAAGACTGGAGTCTTTAATGATTTGTATTGTAATGTTAAAGATACAAAAACAAATTTAAGTCATGCTAATATGGGGATGACTGGAACTATTATTATAAATTAAAGTTGTTTTATATGTTTATCTCATATAGATTAACAAATATGAAAATTTCTAATTTTAAACATTCTATTTTTAAAATATTTTTGCTTCTTTATTTATTGACTAATTTTTTATCGGCAACCAATTATAAAGAAATAACAGAAAAAGTTTTTTCTGATAGAAAAATAGATAGCATTGAAGGTATTTGGATTAAATCGTTTGCTAATCAAGGACCGACCGGATGTGTTACTATGTTTTATAAAGAAAAAGATCAATATTACCAAATTCATATTGATGATTGCTTTGTGATGGGAAAAATTACAGGAAAGCACGAAAGGCTAAATAGTTCTAATTATGAAGGAGAAAATGCTATTTATTTCTATGACAGAAAAGAAATTTGGGAACCTTCGAGTATTTCTATAGCTGATGACTTTAATAGTTTTTCTATAACTCATGGTTCAAATAATAATAAATTCACTGAAAAATGGAAAAGAATTTGGCCTGAAAATTTTCATTCTTATAATAAAGTTTTTGAAAAAAAATAATATTTTTGGAGAAAAGATTATGCATTTTGCCATTTCTGCCAGTTGGGGGCCTACTGATCCTACAAGAGCAATGTTGCCATTTATCTTTGCTGCGTCAGCATTACAAGAAAAAGACACAGTTACTATTATGTTATTTCATGATGCAGTTCATTTAGCTTTAAAAGGACTTGCTGAAAAAATTATTCCAGTTGGCCCTCCTCAAAGGTTTAAGGAAATAATAGAAGATAATAATGCTAAACTGCTAGTCTGTACACCATGCGCAGAAGTGAGAAATATTTTTGAAAAAGATTGTATTAATAAGTTTGTTTTCTGTGGGATGAATGACTTTCATGAAGCATGTAAAATTCATGATACTAGAGTAGTAAGTTACTAATATTTTTAATAAGATGCTTCATAAATAGAAATTACATCTTCTAAATTAACCTCTCTTGGGTTATTAATTAACAGTCTTTGTTGCTTTAGTGCATCAGCAGCTAATATTTGAATATCTTTTTGATTAATTCCCACGTCCTTTAACTTTCTAGGAATTTTTAAGTCAATAATTAGTTGCTCAATTCCTGCTATAAAATTATCAATATCATTTTTTTTTCCTTCTAAGTCTGGTAAACAGTCAGATGCAATTTCACAATATAAATTAGATACCTTTTTGCTATTAAATTTTAAAACTTCAGGTAAAACTAAAGAATTTGAAAGTCCGTGAGGAACATGAAATTTTGCACCTATTGGATAGGCCAAAGCATGTACTGCTGCACATGGCGCATTAGCAAACGACATTCCTGCTAGCATTGATCCTAGCAACATGTTTTCTCTAGCTTTTTTGTTTTCAGGATTATTAACAGCTTCTTTAATATTTCCACCTAACAAAGCAAGTGCTTTTCTAGCAAGTGCATCTGATATGGGGTTTTTTTTAATTTTTGTTGTGTATGCTTCAATTGCATGAACCATTGCATCAATTCCAGAATATGCAGTGATATTTTGAGGCAGACCAATTGTTAATTCTGCATCTAATATAGCACAGTCTGCATAGAGAAGGGGGTCAACAATACCCATTTTTTGCTCATTTTCTAATGTAAAAATAGCAATGGGAGTAACTTCAGATCCAGTTCCAGCAGTGGTTGGTATTTGAATTAAAGGGCATCTATCGTTTTTTAAATTATTAACTCCATAACATTCCTTTATATTAACATTATTTATACTGAAATAAGAAACAGCTTTAGCAACATCCATAGAACTACCACCCCCGAAACCTATTACACCATCTGCTTTATGGCTTTGATATAGATTAACTGCTTCAAAAATATTACTTTCTGGTGGATCCGCTTTTACTCTGTTATAAACACAAGGCACTATATTTTTAATAGTTAAGCTCTTTTCAATCTCTTTTAAAAATCCTAGTTTAAATAATCCTTGATCAGTAATAATTAAGGGTTTTTTTATATTTAATTTATTGCATACGTCAGATAAAATTGAAATTTTACCTAAACCAGATTCTACTAAGGGAACTGTTTGAAAATTTAAACTCATATGATTATTTTAACTTTAGTGTTATAAATTTCAATGATTGTATTTAAATAA
The DNA here is from genome assembly GCA_902547175.1 of Rhodospirillaceae bacterium. Next base: position 12,816 of record CACCMS010000001.1, read on the forward strand.
AATTAACTTTAATAATCGCGTTAAATTTGCCTTCATTTGATAACTTTAATATTTCCCTAACAAATTTTACCATTATAATTATTTTGTAATTGTTATTACTAAATAGTTTATTAGATAACGAAATTATTAAAAAAAAATATTATCTTATTAGTAAACCTAACGTTTAAATTATATTATAATATTTAAGAAGACGTAAATTTATTTTTTGGGAGGTTCTTATTAATAAAAAGGAATTCAAAGGTAAAGTAGCGCTAGTAACGGGTGCATCAAGAGGTATTGGAAAAGCCATTGCTCTAGAATTGGCTAAATGTGGGGCATCTGTAGCTATTAATTATAACTCTAATTTAAGACTTGCAAAAAATACTTTAAAGAGTGTCAAAAGTTTTGGAGTAAATGGAGAAATTATAAAGGCTAATGTATCTAAAGAAAAGGAGGTTAAATACTTAATCAGAAAAACAGAAAAAAAACTTGGACCTATTGATCTATTAATAACTAATGCCGGTATTTTGCATGTTCCCAAAGATGTTTTAGATCTTGATTATACTATATGGAAAAAAATTATGTCTACAAATGTGGATGGAACATTCTTACCTATTAAAGAGGTTATTCCAGGAATGATTAAAAGAAAATTTGGAAGAATAGTATGTATATCTTCAATTGCTGGATTAGGGAAACGTCCTAATATGATTGCTTATGGAACCTCCAAAGCATCAGTAATTGCATTAGCTAGAAACTTAGCTGAAGCATTAGCTCCATATATAAGAATTAATACTGTTGCACCTGGATTAATAGAAACGGACATGGCTAAAGCTTTTAGTAAAGAAACTAAGAAAAATATTATAAAAAATACACCATTAAAAAGATTGGGTACTTCTGAGGATATAGCAAATTCAGTAATTTATTTACTATCAGAGCAATCCTCCTTTATCACGGGACAAACTTTAATTGTAGATGGGGGAAAAGTAGTATTACCATAAAAGTTAAAAATTTAATAAAGTATAATATTTATATTATTGTTTATATTATAGATTTTACAACTTATAGCTAAGATTATATTATTGATTCTAATAGTAAGGATACAATTTAAAATACTATCATTTATCCGGATGGACAAGAGTATACACACTTAGAAAATTCTGTCTTATGGAAGGATAATAAAGGAGATTACGGTAATGAAAGGTGTATAGGTATAATAAAAAGAATAAATCAAGGTCAAATGTAGAAGTAAGGTGTGAGCATATCAATCAATTTGGAGAAAAGTTTCGGAGTCTAAAAGTAAGAAACTTTCAAATACACAAAACTGAAGGAGGTGTTAGTACTTATATCGCTGGAACAGGAAAATATTAAAAATATGTAGGAATGGAATGCTTCTATGGTGTTAATTATATAGAAAACATGATTTGGTAACACAAAAGTGTAAAATGCCTTAAAGTGATACTTGAGTTCAATTATCCAAGATTTTCGTCAAAACTTTTATACAATATCCATAGAATACTACTAACCACAATATACTATTTGCTAATAAAAAATCTTTAGTATTGAATTGATTAGATGCAAAATCAGCACTCATTGATATTAGTCCAACAAGAAATCCTAGCCAACCTCCATAAACAGCTCCGTCTCCAAAGTGTTTTATTTTTTGAGTTTTATTTAAAGAATATGCTAATGCAATTATTACAACAATAATTATAGACGGAATATCTATAAAAATATAATAGTTGCCTACTTCTTTACTTGCAGCCAAACAAGCTCCAAATAATATCGCAAGGTAGATAGTGATAGAAATTATTTTTTTTTGATAATTCATATTATATATTATAGTTGTTTACATAATATATAAATATTAAAAATAAATCGAGAATTTAAACTTATGTACTTATATTCCAAATTAGAAGCTTTTAAAAAAGAGATACATATTGCTTTTATAGGTTGTGGAAAATTCGTTACTATGTTTCTAGCACAATTGAACAATCTAAATAATATAAAAGTAAATACCATAGTAGATTTAGACATATCAAAAGCAAAAGATAATTGTTTAAAGAGTGGACTTTGTAAAAATATAACTAATAATATTCATTTTTCTAACTCTATTAATGACATTTTAGATAATAACAATATTGATATAGTAATTGAGGCAACAGGTAATGCAAAAGTTGGAATTCTTAACGCTAAGCAAATAATTCTAAATAAAAAAAATATAATTATGGTTAATGTAGAAGCAGATGTAGTTGCAGGTAAATATTTATCTGATTTAGCTTTTGCAAAAGACGTTGTTTATTCAATGGCTTACGGTGATCAGCCTGCATTAATTTTAGAACAAATAGAGTGGGCCTTATTAAATGGTTTTGAAGTAATATGCGCAGGAAAGGGGACTAAATATCATAAAACTTTTGAAGACTCAACTCCTGATACAGTTTGGCAACATTATGGAATAAAAGCTAAAGATGCTCTAACTTCAGGCATGAACCCGAAAATGTTTAACTCTTTTCTAACTGGAGATAAAAGCTCTATAGAAATGGCAGCAGTTGCTAATTCAAGTCATTTGAAAGTACCTGATACAGGTTTAAACTATCCATGTATTAATACAAATCAAATAGCTAAAGAGTTAATACCTATGGAATCAGGAGGTTTATTAGAAAAAAATAGGCAATTAGAGGTTATAACTAGTATAGATCAAAACAAAAAGGAAATAGATAACCATTTGAGATGGGGGGTGTTTTTAGTTTTTAAAGGTAAAAATAATTATGTAAAAAGTTGTTTTAGTGATTATGGTATGATTGTAGATAATACAGGAGAATATACAGCATTATGGAGGCCTTATCATTATATAGGATTAGAGTTAGCACAAAGTATTTATTCTATTGCATTAAATAAACAAGCTACTGGACACACTAAAAATTATAAAGCTGATGTAGCAGCAATCGCAAAAGTGAATTTGTATCCAGGAGATATTCTTGATGGAGAAGGGGGCTATAAAGTTAAAGGAAGGTTAGTCAGTTCACCAATAAGTTATAAAAAAAATCTATTACCTTTGGGGTTATCTGATAATATTAAAGTTATAAAACCTATAGCAAAAAATTCATTTATTTCATTTGATGATATAGAAAATAATCTTGACAAAGAAATTATTGAGGCTAGGGAATACCAGTATCAACTATTATAGAAATGATTTTATCAAAATAATATTTATAATGTATTTTAAAAATTACATTTAATAGCTAGTATATAACTATATGAAATATTTAGTGTTTTTAATAGCTATTGTTATAAAGCCCGCTTTTTCAACGTATGATTTAGAAGGTAGAGCTCTAATATGTTCTTATGGTAAAAATTTAACTAATCATGAAATATATCTTTTTTATAAAAATAGATATGCTTCTAAATATTTATTTTTAGAAAACCACAACTTTAAAATTAGGACTAATGAAAAAAGAATATATTATTTATCAAAAAAAAATTTAACTCTAAAACCTTTTAAAATTAATTTAGATAGTCTTACTGTTTTTGATATGGAGTTTAATAAAACCATTGGCAAATGTAAAATTGTTGATAATCATAAGATAGCAAATAACTTTATGAAAAATCATAAGGTAAAATCTCAAAATAAGTATGATAATTTAATAAGAAAAAATTCTGTGTAAATATCTGTAAGGTTTATAATTTCTAATTTCTTTTTAATATTTCACTTTGTTCTTTAGTAATATTACATTTTTGCAAACCAAATATGGTATCTTTAAAATATCTTACACTTTGCTTGCAATTAGTGCCGATTAATGGTTTGAATTTATCAGACGCCCCTATAATTTCCATATTAGCAACTCCTGCATCAAAGTCACTTTCTTTTCTAAATGCTTTTATATACAATTCTTCGTCATTTGCATATATTAACTTAGCTGTTCCTTCTAGTTTAATAAGCTTACTATCTTTAACATCAGATGTTACTATTCCATCGAATTTACCATAATTGCCATACTTATCAGTAAAAGTTCCGATTACTTCATAGCTTCTAAATTTTTCCTTTTTAGATATATCAAATTCTTTTAAGATATTTATATTAGCCTGAAATTCAAGGATATAATCTAGAGAAAAAATATGATTTGTGAAAAAGAACAATAATATTGAGAATATAAATTTCATATTTAGTTTTTAAAGATACATAAGTCATTATTACATAAATTTAGTAATAATAAATGCAAAAAAAAAGCCTATTAAATACACTATTAATGAAAATAAATATATTAGTATGCTTAATTTTCTTAATCGATTACAGGCCCTAGCTTTCAATGGATCTGCTGGGCAGGGAGCATTTCTAGTATACCAAATTAAAAAACCGCTTATAAGAATAAGTAAACCAGAAATTATAAATAATATTATTTTATACTTTGATAATACTATAAGAAAAGGCATATTTGATATTAAACCTGCTAAAACTGCTCCTGCACCAATAGCTACAAATAAAGATGGTAAAGCGCAACAAAGTAAAGTTCCTAGGCTAGTAAACAAGCTAAGAGATGGAAGAATTAAATTCTTTGATGATATAGGCTTCATTTCTAGCTGTTTCTGTTTATTGTTTCAACAGTGTAGCCTGCATCTTCAAAAATAGTTGAAATTGTAGTATCTTCAATATCTGTTTCTTTTTCTAAATATATCACTACCCTTTGATCTTCCAAGTCTACATTTATGCCTTTAACTTCATTTCTTTTCATAAAAACTTTTTCAATAGATTGGGCACAAAAGTCGCAGACCATACCATTAACATTTATGTTTATAAAATTATCTGTTATTTCTCCTGAGCTTAGCCCATTGGTTGTTACTTCATCATGACTATGTCCACCTTCTTTATGACAATTAGTAGCATGAGTAGTAAATGTAAATAACAAAGCACTTAATAAAATAACTAATATTTTCATATTTTCTCCTTTTAAAAACGTTTAATAAAATTTATAGTCGTATTTTTATTCTGGTCTATTCCTAGTTCTAATAAATTTGTAGACTTAAAAAGTCTCAAAACTAAATTAGAGATTAATGCATCATCATATTCTGGCATATTATGCAGTTCATACATTAGCCAAGTATGTAGAGCACCATAACCAGCTATATATGGGGCAAAACCAAGCCTAGTTTTTTGCATAAAAGTACTATCGACAGACTCAGACTTCATGAAATTAGCAGCATGGGAGGTAAAATACCTTCTGGTTTCCCAGTCAAAGGCTAACTCTCCGTAAGAAACTAATTCATTTTTGTTATTATAGTCTTCATATGATGTATTTAATAAACCTAGTCCCCCTTTAAGATAAAAATTAGCTTGGGAATGCTTTTTATTTACTCTCTTAGCTAAATAGTTAACATTAAAAGCATTTATCCAATATTCTCTACTTTGCCAATATTGGATCATATGCCCATAGGAAGTCTTACTAGTAGGAGAATAATGAGTTAAAAGAGTATTTCTGAAATAATCATTATATGACATTATTGTCCAACCACCAGAATAAGACACAGGTCTAGCATCAAGATTATTTATACATAAAGATAATAAAAAAAATAATTTAATTACTTGTATTGCTTTTTTCATAAATATACCTAGTATATATATAAGGTATACCCTAACGTTAAGGTCAATATGTTTATTACAGAAATATCAAAAAAGCTTAAAATAACAGCTCGTGCTATCAGGCACTATGAAGAGATAGGTATTATAAGGTCAAAAAGATTGGAAAATAACTACAGATATTTTGACGAAGTTAATGTTGATAAATTGAAATTTCTAGTAAGAGCACGTAAATTAGGCTTTTCTCTAGAAGAGTGTAAGGAACTAATACTTTTGTTTGAAAACGATAATAGAAAAAGTGAACATGTTAGAGAGATAGCGAAGAATAAACTAAAATCTATAAAAAAGCAGATTATAGATTTAAAAGATTTAGAAAAATCATTAAAATGGCTAGTTTTAAAATGTCCTGGTGATAATAAGCCAGATTGTCCAATAATAGAGGAGTTAGCTAAAGGTTGAATTACTTATGACATTAGTTATATATATATAAGTATGAGTATACACTGGTTAATAAAATATTATTTACTTGCTTTTACTCTAGTAGGTTTAATTGTCTTTTATATTGAGACTAAAGAACCCTATGTAAACTGGAATTTATATCCAAATTTTAAAGAGTTGGAAATTAAAAAAACAATTTCTGATGAAAATTGTGATGAACTGCGTTTATTATATAATCAGGAATTTGATTTAAATTATGAAAAGAATTTCTTTGGGTTTGATATTAGAAAAGATAACAAATCTATCCGTGGCTTAAATTTTCTTAAACTTTTAAATTACCACTTAAATAAGAATGATTGCTGATTATTTAATCTCGTAGGGTATTGAAGAATGATGAAAAATAATTTTTAGATCATCTTCTTTTTCATCCAATATATAACCAAAAGAATATTCAACTTTAACTTCTTCTGCATCATAATTTGTAAAAAAATAATTACCCATTGAAATTATTATATCCTTAAAAACCGTAAAATCAAAGTTATCAAACTGAATATCTTTCCATGGCTCTAATGCAAAACCTTTATCCTCATCAGAGATTTTATTATGTCCTATAAAATAAGAAATAAACGCATTTTTATCTTTCCTAAACGGATTTTTACTAGCTTTTGTAGGTTTAAATAGTACCTTACCTTTTTTAAAAGCATAAAGTTCTTCTACAAATGTTTCAGTCAAAGCTATATAGTCTTTTTTTTCTAAATAACATTTACCAATGTTAATTATACCATTTGCCCAATTTTTTTGAGCATTTTTAATTTTTTCATATATATTATCGGAAGAAAGGTTAATCAAATCTCACCTTTATAAACAAATAGTTCTTTAGAATTTAAGTCTGCATTTTTTGATAATTTAAAACAGGTGTTACTATAGCTACAAACGATATATCCTATTTCAGGCTTAATTTTATAATAAACTCTGGGATGACCAGCTTCCGTAGCGATGTATGTAGTATTAACTTCTATAATAGTATCAAATTTCTTTTCTAATTCTGATTGCATGATAAAAACTTAACTAATTATATTTGTTTGTCAAAAAGAATCATAATTTAATTTTTTTATTTAAGACAAATCTAATTTAAATTTATTGTTTAAAAAAAAATTTATACCTATACTAAATAATTATGAGATACCTTATAGTTATTCTATTTTTCGCAGTGATAGGAATTCCTAAGGCAGAGGATTATGTCCTTGAGTTTCAAGCCAAAGTGAAAAATTTAAGAACTTTTAATATTTCTAATAGTGAGCAATTTAGAAGCTATGATCTAGAGGGTACATTTACCGACAATTATGGCAACTATGGAAAAACTAGGGCAATAATAATTTCAGACATTAAGAATGGAAAATTAGTAAGGTTAGATGCAACTAGTGAAAATATATATTCAAATAATGAAAAAACTTATATGAGAGGAGTAAGGGAGAAAAGTGATATCGATGCCGGTATTGCATACAATATAGTTATTGGATCAAGTAAAAACCTCACTCCATTAATAGGTATGAAATGTACAACAAGTGTACGATATTTTGATGATGCTATTTTTGGCCTTCAAAAATGCAACACAAATGAAGGGATGATAAAAGTATTAAAGAATACTCAATAAGTAGCTGATATAATTGTTTTTTATTATTTAGTAAATTTTATTTATAGTTTTTACGTCTATCTGAAAAAACTCTTACTCGCTTTCTCCAAACTTTATATGAGCTTTCTTTAAGGTTTTTTTTCATAAGTTTTTTCACATCCTTTTCTTTTATACCAAATTGTGTTTCTATTTGCTTAAAACTAATATGATCAGATAAAGCCATTTCTATAATTTCACTTTTTTCGCTAACTGAAAATATTTTTTTCATAAAGATTTTTATTAGATATTTATATAATCTATTAATATAAGAAATAAGTTATTACTCATTCACTTTACATTTTTGTTTAAGAATTGAAAATTCTTTTGAAATTTCTACTGCATATATGCATTTTGTACTTATTAACTCTTTAAATTTGCCTTCACCGTAAATATATTCAGATTTTCCAATACCTCCATCAAAATCTTCTGAATTTCTTTTCATTGTAAGCCAAAATATCTCTTCATCTTTATTATTACCCTGACAATATAAGCTTAAATTAGTACCTATTTTATTAGATGATACATAATTCCCTAAGCATTTTATTATGCCATAATCACCCATACTATCTTTCCAACTACCTGTAGCTTTTGTATTTCTATAAGTAAGTTTATTTCCAAAATTCATAACATCAACATTTCCTGCATCAGATAAAAAGGTAATATCTACTGAAAACTCATTATTTTGATTTGAAAAAGAATTAAATGAGAATATTATTATTAAGAAAATTAAAAATTTCATTAATATACTATAAAGAATTAATTTTTTAAGTAAATATATTGAAGTTTATAGAGTACATTGTAGTTTAAATTATGTTTAATTATAAATCTATTTTTATTACCGGAGCAAATAGAGGAATTGGTCTGGAATTAGTAAAAGAAAGTCTTAATAAAGATTTTTTTGTAGTTGGTACTTTTAGAAATAAATTAAAATCTAAAAAAGTTTTTGAAATTAAATCTAGTAACATCAATCTTTTTGAAATGAATGTAATTGAGGAAACTTCTATTTCAAATGTTTCTAATCAATTAAATAAACCTATTGATTACTTAGTTTGTAATGCAGGTATAAATAATGGTTTCGGTAATCTTTTTGATGAAGATCACAGTCATTCTAATATGTTAGAGGTATTAAATATAAATGTTTTAGGATGTATTTTAACTATTAAAAATCTTAAAAAAAATCTTAATGACAATGCAAAAATTATTTTAATTTCATCTATTTTGGGCATTCAGAAGCACAATGGCTCTAGTGCCATGATTTATAGAGCTTCTAAAGCTGCCGTTAATAATGTTATGGTATCTATATCAGAAGAGTTAAAATCAGAAAATATTACTGTTGTTTCTTTTCATCCAGGTTGGGTAAGAACTGATATGGGAGGCCCTAACGCAGATTTATCAGCCAATGAGAGTGCTAAATCATTAATTGAAAGCTTTGAGCGGTTAAAATTTCATGATACAGGGAAATTTTTTAATTATGATGGCAAAATAATAAATTTTTAATTCTGACTACCCCTAAGGGCAAAAAATAGTCCTCCTACCCATAGGAAAACATGTAAATTATCATACAATATAACATCTATAAAAGATTCTGGTTTTGTAATCCATATAACACCGGTAGTTATACACCCAATAGTGAAACCACTAAACCGCGTAATTAAATCACCTAACCATTCATATGAATTTTTTTTAAATAAAAATAAGCCTCCAAATATGAGTCCAAGACCAGCACCTAATTCCCCATATGCTACAAACCACCATACTAAAAATGGCAGATCATAAGCTTGCGCGTCTTCTAATTCAACTGGAAACTTAGAGAGCCCTTGCTGTATAAAAACTATAGACAATGGTATTCTTAGAAGCCAGTGAGAATACTTGAAAGTAGGTAATTTTTTTACAAAATTATTCATCCAAATAAAGTAGCACAGTTAAATCTAATGTTTAACATATTATTAAAATAATCTTGCTTATTTTTAACTATATTACTAATCAGTAAATATATTTAATACAAAGTAATTAAATAACTGGTTTTTTTGATTTTTTATTGACTTTTAATTTAAAAATATCAGGCCTAGAATAATGCCCTACAACATCAAAATCATATTTTCCTTGAATAATTTCATCTAAATTTATTTCAGAGTAGATAATGGCTCTCTTTTTGTTTCCAGCGCTTGACAAAACTTTACCTAGAGGTGAAATTATACATGATCCACCTTTCATAATAGGTTCATCACCAGCAATATTAGAAGTATCAAACTCAGAAGGATAATCAGCTTTTGTAAAAAACTGACAAGAAGAAAATACAAAACATCTGCCTTCTAAGGCAATATGCTTTACCGTTGCAATCCAAGTTTCTCTATCATCAGCAGTAGGAGCACAGTATAACTCTATACCTTGATCATACATAGACATTCTCATCATAGGCATATAGTTTTCCCAACATATTACAGAGCCTAATACACCTAACCTAGTTTTTGCTGTTTCAAGAGTAGAACCATCACCAAATCCCCAGACTAACCTTTCTGCCGCAGTAGGCATAACTTTTCTATGCTTGGACAGTAAAGAACCCTTATCTGATATATGTAAAATAGTACAGTATAATGTTCCTGAACTTTTTTCTATTACCCCTATAACTAAAAAAACTTTATTTTTCTTAGCTATGTTTAATAGTTTTCTAAATTCACTGCTATTTAAATCTAGTGACGAATTATAGTACTGCAGAAATTCTTTTCTTCCTTTAAGGCTTCTACTTCCAATTTTTGCACCAAAGATCAATCCTTTTGGGTAAGCAGAAATAAATGCCTCTGGAAATACTACCAAACTAGCACCATTTCTAGAAGCTTCCTTCGTTAAGGCTTCTACTTTATCTATAGTTAATTTTAAGTTAAATAATACTGGTGAGTCTTGAATTACTGCTGCTTTAAATGTCATATAGAAATATTGAAAATCCTAGTTATGTTAATTAATATATATAGTTATTACTATAAGAAAATATTTAATACAATAAGCATATAACAAATAAATTAGAAAATTAATAATTAAGAAAAAGATTCAATGTCTAGACACATTAAAAGAGATTTTTTATTCAAAGCCTCATCAGGAGTACGATGTAAAATAGCATTTGTACCTCCTTTAAATTTTTGACCTTTAAAAATAGCTATACTCCAGGGTTCAATAAATTTACTTTTATTTTTAATCTTGATAATCTTTTCATTGCTTTCTCCATTATAATATGCTGAGTAATTGCAAGCATCTCTTGGAAGCCATTCTGTTCCTTTACCATAATAGGTAACTAACAAACGCACAGGAACGTTATCAATATGATATCTTTTACAGCCTCTAGATGTTTTTAAAGTAAAATTCAAACTGTTTTTTTTTATGATATTAAAATATAAAATGCAAATTTCAGACATGTCCTTAATCCATTTATAATAAAAAACATGATCTTTTACTCTTTCTAGTAATTGCTTGCTTAGATGATACTTAATATCTTCAAAAGCGTCTCCCTTTTTAATGCTAATATTTATTTCAAATGGTTCTGTAATCAGGGTTTTAAAAAACTTATCTGAGTTATAGGGTATTTCTCTATTTAAAATATTTAGATACAGGTCGTGTCTATAGAAATTATCAATAGAATATTTTTCAACTGTTTGCATAATATAATAATTTAAAGCACTAATACTATAAATACTTAAGGTAATTATCGTTAAGCGATTAGTAAATTTAATAATTACTGTATTACATATATGCAATAATATTGCAATATAAATTTATTTACTATTTTACTCTATTAAAATAAAAGAAGTGCAATTAAGTAATTGAGGTTTTTCCTCAGAAAGAATAAAAATTAATAATCTGTTTTAAATTCTTTAGAAATCTTTACGCACTTAAATGTTTTTTCTATATTTTTATATTTTGCTATTAATGTACCAAACTCATATTTTAAGCCCATAGAACCACCTTTAGATAATAATAAATGAATATCATTAAGCTTATTTGAGCAAAGATTTTTGCTCTCATATAACGAAATATGACTAACAAATTTATTATCGTTGCCTTTGGAATTAGTAATTATTGTTAGAGCGTACTGATTTCCAAAAGCTTGAAATGATAATAAAAATGATGCTATAACTAAAAGATTACTTATCATATTTGATTACTAGTTTAAAGTTAAATGGATGTCTATTTTATATAAAAATTTTATGAATTTAAAATACCACACAACAAAATAATAATATGCTGAAAAATTTCATACAATGATTATATTTGATAGCTATTTTCTTCAATTTTTAATTAAAATTACTAATCAATAATAAAAAGAGTCAGTTATTTTCTATTAACTGTAAAGTTATAAAAAAAAATCTTTTAATAATCCTTTTATTCAAATATTTAAAGGCTATTTTTTATTATGAATTTAATAATGTAATTAAATTAATAAGAGTTTTTACAAAAGCATAGTTGGTGTCCCTAAAAAATATGCAGATTTTAGTGTATTTCTATAGCTATAATATAAAGCTAATAGATTGAATAATTATTTAGACACTTAAATAAGCATCTATTCTTTTAAGATATATAGCAATAATTAATTTAAAATATTTTGTATAATTCACTTTTATTATTATCTCCAAAAAAATATAAAAAAAATAAAAAGCTAATTATAATTATAAGATATATTATTATCTTTTTTTTAATTTTCATTTATTAATTCTAAACTTTTTTTTATTTCATTTGATATATTGGGTATATAATATTTTACATCTTTATCTATTAAAAAATTTATTTCTTTTATACTCTCAATTATATTATGTGAGTTTTTTAAGTTACAAGTTTTATAAAAAAAACTTCCAACAGAGAAATTAGATAATTGAGCATTTGAAAGTTTATGTAATTTTAAAATATTTTCACAATCTTGGTTGATAAAAAAATAACCTAGTGACGGAGTTAGTAGATAGTTATCAATTAATTTTCTTTCTATTAGAAAATTTATTACATTAATCCAATCAATAACCTGTGTATCGTCAAGTTTATTTCCAAAGTTAACTTGATAATTAAAATATTTTTTAGATGGAAAGAAAGAATTATAATAATATAGTTTTCCTAACATTTTATTAATTTCATTACTAATACTGTTATCTAAATAAACACTTAAATGTTTATGATGATTTTCCATAAAGTGCCCATTTTGAAAGCCTTCGTAGTTTTTTTCTTTTATAAAATAGTACAAATCCAGAATGTTAATATTATAGTTAGCTACAGTAGATAAAATTGTATTTTTAAAAAATTTATAATTCAAATATCTGCCCCATTCTATATCATTTCTACTTTCAGATTTATAAATATTTAATTCAGCATTAGTAGGAACAAATACAAAGGTAATATCAGAATTATAATTCTGTTTTAAAAATGTTATTCTTTCTAATATTTTTAGAAATACATTATACATTTTAATATTATATGCTCCTTCAACTATAAAAGTACTATCAACATAAGTACCATCTTCTAAAAGTGCTTTTGTAGCTTTTTTATTTATATTAAATTTTACATTATATTCAAAATATTTATCTAATTTAAAATTATTGAATAATTCTTTTTTAATAGAAAAATTAAAAACCTCCTTTGAAAACGCTTCTTTAACAAAATTTAGATAATCTAATTTATATTGTTCCTTATTTAAAAATATATTTTTACTTTTTGATTTAGAGGTTTGTGAAAATAATAGAGTATTATATTCTCTAAGTGTGTCTTTTGAAAAATCATTATTAAAATTTAAAAAAAATAAAATATTTCTAAAGTTATAACCTGTTTGTGCAATTTGCTCTATTAAATATAGACTTGTAAGTAAACCATTGCCACCACAACCAAGATTAATAGCACTTTTATTTTTAAAATTATTTGAAAATATACTTTTATCTGAGATAGAATTGTCTACAACGACTGAGTCACCTAGGATAAGAAAATCATGTTGCTTTTTTTTCCATACATTATCATTATTTCTAAATCCATATCTATCAAAATTTACTAGATTAGTTGTATTTTTTAAAGGTATTGTCCCCAAAGGCGTAATCTCAGGTAATTTTATATTTGTGTTTTTAGCAAGTTCATAGGCAGTTTGGAAACATAATAAAGGTTTTTTTGGATTATTGGTATTTTCTAAAAAATTAATCTTTTTATTATTTTCTTGTACTTTAGTATATACTTTATTTAGGTTTTTAAATGATATGGCCAGTATATATCCACAAATAATTGCAAGCATTGTAAAAATAATATATTTACTTATTTTTTTTATCATATGTGAATAATAGCTCAAATATAATATGAATATACAAAAAAGTTATGGTCTAGATATAATAAGAATAATTGCAGCCCTTTTTGTTCTTATTCCACATTTAATATTAAGTTTTTCTGAGAATAAAGCTTACACTGATAACGCTTATATAATTTCTTCGATTGGTGTAGAACTTTTTTTTTGTTTAAGTGGGTATTTAATATGTAAACAAGGCTTATACATAACTAATTCAAAAAGATATTTATTAAAAAATACATTTATTTTCATTAAAAGAAGAATTCTTAGAACCTGGCCTGCTTATTTTTTTGCACTTATTTCATATATTTTTTTTTATAGATACTTTGAAAATGAATTAATACTTTATTTTTTTTTCTTACAAAATCTTTTTTACCCTATGGCATCGAATACTTTTTTTTCTGTTTCATGGTCAATTTGTGTTGAAGAATTATTTTATGTAATTTTTCCGATTGTTCTTAGCATCATAGCTTTTATATTAAGAAAAAGAGAAATACAAACAAAACTATTAATTATTGTTACATGCTTGATAATAATATTAGTAATTTTTTTTACAAGAATTAACCTAAATTATAATGACTGGGGAAGTGAAATAAGAAGAGTTTCTTTATTAAGGTTAGATGCAATTGCATTTGGAGGCATAAGTTATTTTTTTTTTCAAAAATATGTAAATTATAAACACTTAAAATATTTAGTTATATTATTAGGCATTAGTTCTTTAATATTTGTATATTATTATTTTGTATTATATCTAAAAAATAACAGTTTTGAAAATTTAATAATTGCTAGTAACTTAATTTTTTATCATATTTATCTATTTTGTATTAGTTTAATATTTTTATTAGATAAAACCATTAAAGTAACTAATATTTTTGCTAAAAATATAATATCTGAGCTAGCAAATTGGGCCTATCCTTTATATCTAATGCATATACTTATAATTGACTTAATAAAAAGTTTTAATATTGAAAACTTACTAATAAATATAGTTTTAATTCTTTCTATAAATTTTTTTACAGCACACATAATTAGAAAATATTTAGAATTGCCTTTTATAAAGATAAGACCTAATTATTTGAGTTAACTTATAAAATAGTATATGCGTTTCAAGAGGGGTACTTTTAACAACTCAGGTATTCTACAAGTTATTTTAGATAAATTTTAAACTATTTTAAGTAGTTTATTTCTTATAAAAACCTACTGCACAAGCTAAATTGTCTACTTTAGTTACTAATAAAGTTTTATCAAATATTTTAGTGTCGCCAGTAGTAAATCTTGGCACTTTTATATTAACTGAACTTACCTTTCCTTCGGAAGCGTTTTTAACAATTAAATCTGCTATATTTACTCCTTCTGAAACGCTTTTTTCTCTGCTTAGTCCAGTTAAAGTAGGATGGCTATACATTGTTCCAGAATCAATATGATAACAAAGCGTGTATAAATCTTTATAAATAAAACCACCTGCACCTTCAGCAAATAACTCTAGAGCAAGAGATTTATCTAACTTAAGTATATTTACAGCTCTTTCTAGCATATTTTCTGCTTCTTCTTTAGTGCCAAAATCTGTAGCATGAGTATTGAAACACATTACAATACTAAAAGTTAAGTATAAAAAAGTTTTTTTCATTATCACTCCTTTTAAAAAAGTTTTTAAAGTTAAATACACATATATTATTTAATTAAATTTTATAATCGCAAGTTCCTATTGTAGCTAATTTATTATTTGGTAAATATTTAACTGTATAACTGCATTCGCCACTTATCCCTTTATATTTTCCAGTACCACCTATAATGGTTTGTTTGCCTCTTCCCTTACTACCAGTATCTGCTGTTCCTTCTTTTCTAATATTATAAGCAAATGTTTTATCACCTGTTCCTAAATCTGTAGATTCGCAAAATGCTTCAAGAGCAGAATTTTTACTTTTATTTTCTTTTTTGCTAAGAATTATACAAGTGGTTTCAGAATTCTGACCAACTTGATATAAACTTCCTTTACTCTTCACTACTATAGATATCCCTTCAAGTTTACCACCAGTAACAGTTCCATTTAATGTATTAACTTTTGCAAGGTTATGAGACCCAACATTTGAATATTCATATGAGCCTTCTTCACTAAAAGCATTAAAAATAAAAAATAATAATAATGTTGTAAATGAGAATAAAAATTTCATAAGTACTCCTATTTAAATAAGTATACTTTAATATAAAAATATTAATAATATATGATAAGTAGAGTTATATAATTTAGTTAGCAACTCCCATTTTATGGGACACAAATTAAGGACACGTTTTTCTGTCTCTGGCTTTCAATACCCGAGCTTTCAACTTTTATCCTTTACATTCAATATAATCAAGGTTTAGTAAACCTCATTAACGTTATTTATTAATTGATACTGTCTAAAATAACATCTTGTTTTTTTATTTTACTACAATAACCTGCATCCAAGTTTTTGCCTATTTTTCTTTTGTAACAATTATTACCCCCATCTATATTACAAAATTCATTACTTACAATACTCTTAAAACTTAGATAGCTTATTTGCTCAGAGTTTTTTTCTAATACAAAATTTACCCTACATTTATTATTACTACATTTTTTTTGGTTAGGAAAAATATTTCTTAAAATATAACTACTATCAGTTACTTCAAATTCTTTGATTTTATTCCATTTATTCTCTATAATTATGTGAGCTTTTGAGAAACCTACAATTGGCTCAGATATTTTAAAAAAAAAAGTGTCACATTTAACAAACATTGTTTTTGAAAATAAATTGTATGAAATAGATAATAGAAAGAATATTAAAAGTAAAAAATTAAATTTTTTCATATTTTTATAATAAACAAAAATATGAAAAATAATATTTTTTTTTACTAATTTTATTAACTGCTTAACAGTAAATAATACAGAAAAAAGTTTGGACTTTCAATGTTGCCAAGACCAAAGCTTTAAACACTCAGTAAACTTACAGAGCCTCTAAAGCTTATTTGGCATTATAGATATTTAAAAAACATTTATATGAAATCCACGGCTCTTAAAACGTTAATATGAATCATTTATTTTGAAGATAGAAGGGCATATCTAAAATAAATATACTAACTCATTAAACGTGCTATTATGTTTAATATTTATTAAATAAATTTAATTTTTATAAATGAAGTTATATAATGGCTAATAAATCTGTAATAGTAACAGGTGCTAGTAAAGGCATAGGAGCAGCTACCGCATATCTTCTTGCTAAGAACAAATTTAATGTTGCTATTATTTATAAAAGTTCAGATAAAGAAGCAGAAAAAGTATTAGCAAAATGTAATAATTATTCTAATTGTATACTTATAAAAGCAGATGTGACTAATGATAAAGATTGTAAAAATATTGCTAAAGAAACAGAAAAAAAACTTGGCCCTGTAAATATTCTTATAAATAACGCTGGAAAAACAAAGTTTGTTGATTTCCAAAACTTTAAGGGATTAAATAAAAAAGACTTTTTAGATATTTATGAAGCTAATTTAGTGAGTGTTTTTCAAATGGTAAGAGCTTGTGAGAAATCTTTATTAAAAACTAAAGAACCTAAGATAATTAATGTTTCATCAATAGCAGCTTTAGGAATGGGTAGTTCTATTGCATATGCATGCTCAAAGGGGGCATTAAATTCATTAAGCCTTTCATTAGCTAGGACGTTAGCTCCTAAAATTACTGTTAATTCTATTTGTCCTGGTTATGTAGAAACTGGATGGCATGGTTCTTCTAAAGAAGTTTATAAAAAATCTAAAATTAATGAAAAATTTGTACCACTTAAAAAATCTGCTAGACCAGAAGATATAGCTTCTTATATCATGTGGTTTGTAACCTCTAAAAATTTAATTACTGGTGAAACTATTTATGTAGATGGGGGTTATCACCTAAAAGCATAATTCCTTACTCAAAATTTATTTATTTTTTACGCATTCTACTGGTATATATGCACCTATCATATCTCCAAGAGTAAAACCACACTCTGGGTCTCCCATTGCATCATTTTCTCTTATACACTTACCATTTTTATCAAGGTTGATAAATTTGATATTATGTGAACAATAACTAATACAAGCTCTTTTCTTTAATGTTCTATTTTTATTTCCTTTAGTTATTAATATTTTATAATCTTTGCAATAACCACCCTGTCTAGGTCTAATTAATAAAATATCAATTTCCCCAGATGTATTATTTTTTTTATTTTTCCATTTAAGAGACTCATGCGTGTCTAAACTAAATAATGCTTTTAATACTGCTTCACTATGCAGGCATTTATCTTCTTTAGACAAGCTCCAGCTAAAAGTATTTGCAATCATCCCTAATAATTTTAGAGGATTTTCATCATTCATATTTTCTACGTTAAAATTTCCATCCTTCACAGATGGAGCATTACAAAAAGTTTCACTCAAAACAAATGGTGCTAAAAAAATAAAATGAATAATTAGTATAACTTTAGACATTTTGTATTATCCAGTTGTCGTTATTATTGCATGCTGTTATATAATTTAGTCTCTTTTTATTTTTATTTTTTATAATTTCTTTGTAAGAAACACATTGATTATTTTTCATATTAAACCGTCTAAGAACTTTAATTTCGCCAAAAACTTTTTTTTTACTATCATTCCATACACTTGTTTTTCCGACTTCTAAATAATTTACAGCAATGTAAATAGCTTTAAGGTGTTTTTCTTTATTTTTATTACTTAAAGAATTCATTTTTTTAAGTGTATTTATGGTTAAAATTCTAAATGCAGATGAGATAATAAAAGTAGAAATAGATTGATTTATCATTAAATCAGTTACATCTATTATTTCCTCATCTTTAAAATTATAATTTAAAATTCCATAATTTTTTTCATCAGCTACGCTGGAATATTTATTTGTTTGAGTGCTACATCCCATAATATTTAACACAACAATTATTAATATATAATTTCCCAACCTACACCTTCTTCATAACACATAATACCAGTTTTTTTAATATAGCCGCCTTCATCTAAATCATAAATATCAAAGAAAAACTCTTTACAACTATCGTCAAGTTCTTCATTGAAACTTTTAATTGATGTATCATCAGAACACTTCAATATTTGTATATTGTCTTGTCTGTATGTTTCCAATGTAGATATTATTTCAATCGTACAGTTATTTTTGTCACTACTTTTAATAGAGAATTTTCTATCTTTATAGTTAGTGCAAGATACAAGATTTAGAATTATAACTAAACTAACGACTTTCAATAATATAGTCATTGAAACTTTTTATTAGTGCTTTATTTAAAGATATTTTTATGTAAGTTCTATATCTATTTTGTTTTGTTTTAAAAATTTCTTTCTTTTCTTCTTTAAATCCTCTAGTAGAAAAATTTTCAACAATAATATTAATATCTCCTTCAGATATTACTCTATCATTTATAGATGACACTATAAAATTAGAGTTCAATAATCCTTCTAGTTTCTGAGCTAAATTATTAATTGCTAACATTTTAGATTTTTCTAAAGATAGTTGCATATCAGGAGATATTGCAGTTGCTACAGCATACAAATTATTTTCGTCTTCATCTGAAGATTCTATAAACCAATTTGGAACTTTATCATCTAAATCATTATCTAGTTTTAGATATTTATTAGAACAACTTACTGTTAAAAGAGAACATAAAACAAAAATACTTATAATATATTTTAGTTTTAATTTCATTTTTAATACCACAGTCAATTCCAACGTTTAGTAAATTTATTACATGTTGCAAGTGGAAGCTTTTCAATATTTGGTTGTCCTCCATTTGGCATACAAGCCGCCTTAGTGTCTGCATATACTATAAAGTTTCCCGCTGCACTTCTTAGAGAAACTTGACCAGACCAAAATACGCAATTTGCACAAACCGGCCTTTTTGTACTATCTTCTTTCATTTTTGGTTGCATAATCGTCTCTTCTTTTACTTTTTCTTGTTTTGGTTCTGAATAAGAGGAAGAATTATCTATAGTGCTCGCTTCTTTTTTTGGAGTACGATAACTACTTGGCTCTTTTCCTACTTTTAAGTTACTATTGACTTTAGTGTTTAACCTATCAAAAAAACCTTCGCCTTGTCCTCTTGAACTTTTTACTGAATTAGCAATATCAATTAAGAACTTCAAAAAGAAATAGAAAACAATTAGAAAGAAAAATAAAAATATATAGGTAACTGGGTCATCAATAAAAAATTCTTTAAAATTAAACTTTGATTTACCAGCTAAAATATCTGCCAAAGATATCGTACAACAACCACTATATAAAATTAGAAAGTTAATACCAAAAACTTTTATATTTAAACTAGGTAAATCATGATAAAAGTTTTTAAATTTCTCTTTGTTGCTAATCCTATTTCTTATTTTTAATCCTTCTCTAAGCAAATTAGCAGTTGCCATTATTATTTCTCTAGTAAAATTAATATAAGCAATAGATTTTAATTTTTTAAATAAGAATATTGATAGAGCTATAGCAAGTAATATATTAATAAAAGCACTATAATCTTGAAAAAAACTCATAATTTATTCCTTATAACTTGTTTATTATAGTATATTAACTTTTAAATTAAGTACATTTATTATATTTGCTATCTTCTTTTATTTATATTTAAGGTTAATTTTAATGAATATTATTAATATATTGCAATTTAGGTTACTGTTTTATTACAAGAATTTAGAAAAGATTTAAGAATCTTAATAATTTTATTTATCTTTTTAGTTTTATTAATATATAAAATAAAAGTTAATGAATTTAATAGATATTTAATTAAAAAATTGATTATAATAGTATGTACAACATTAGTTAATGTTACATTTCTTCTTAAAAAAAGTTCTATCCCTAAAAAATTTTACAGCATATGGGCAGTTAATACCAATAAATTTTTTATATTTTCCTGTGCCTTTTATGAATTTAGATGTTCCAACTCCAACATCCATGTCATCTGATTTTCTTGAAAAATTCAGCCAAAATTTATCATTTTCTTGATTTTCTGCATCACAGTAGCCCTTAAAGTCTGTTCCTGCTGTTTTAGATGAATACATATGCCCTAAACAAAACATAACTCCGTAATCTCCTTTAGAGTCTTCCCAGTTTGCTGAAGCCTTGAATTGGATATATTTTTCGTCTTCTGAAAAATCAAAAACTTCTCTATCATTAAATTTAAAATAAATATTAAGGTTATAGGTTTCTGCATATAATAAATTTATATTAAAATAAAAAGTTATTATAAGTAAAATAAATTTCATAAAATAATCCTAACTGATTTAACTTATCCTATCAATTATCTGTTCATAAAAACTAACTGCCATTTTTATTTGTCATAAATATCTATTTAGCTCTTAAATATTAATTTAAAGCTTATGTGTCATCATAATAACTACTAGTTTGTTTTTATATTAAATGATATATGATGAATTATGAGGTTTTTTTTATTTATTACTTTACTTCTTTATTTAAGCAATTGCTTATCTGAGGATTATATTTTAGAATTTCAAGCAAAAGTAAAAAATTCAATAGAGTATAATATTTCTAAAACAAAAAAATTTAAAAACTATGATTTAGAAGGAACATTCACTGATAGTTATGGTAATATTGGGACATTTGGGGCTGTAATAATTGCAGATGTGGATAAGGGCAGGCTAATAAGACTTGACTCAACATCTGAAAATATTTATTCAAATAATGAAAGATTTTATTTAAGAGGAATCAGGGAAAAAAGTGATGTAGATGCTGGTATTGCGTATAATATAATCATTGGAACAACAGAAAAGTTTAAGCCTTTAATGGGAACCAAATGCACAACAAGCGTCAAGTATGTAAATGATGCTATATTTGGAATAAATAAATGTAAACTTAATGAGAAATCAAAAAGTTTATTAAATGACATTAACTGATTAGATATTAAGATAATATATTTTCTTTACTTGCAGTAAAACTTTATTTAAAGAATATAATATTATATTGCTTTTTAAATACTATTTGGTTTATTCTTTTTATTGATTTTACTTTCAAATGATTAAAAAATTTAATATTAAAGATGATACATATATAAGATATGAAGTTATTGGAGAGGGGCCTCCAATTTTACTACTTCACACAATTAGGAATAGGTTAGAATATTCTTACAAGGTTAGTGATTTATTAAAGAAAAAATATACACTTTACCTTTTAGAGCTTCCAGGATTTGGAGAATCTCCAATTAATATTAAGACTAATTATGACCAAGAATTTTTTACTGATTGTGTAGTAGATTTTATTCAAGCAAATAAGTTGAAAAATCTTATTGTTGCGGGTGAGTCTATAGGAGGAGTTTTATCGGCTACTACTGCAGTTAAATTACCAAAAATCGTAAATAAAATTTTTTTATTCAATCCTTATGATTATGACAATTACTTTGGCGAGGGAATATCAAGAGCAAATTTATTTGCCAAATTCATTTTATTCAATATCAGCCTACCAATAATAGGAAGTTTTTTCTCTAGTTTGGAGAATAAGATTATTTTAAAAAATATTTTGAGAGGTGGTTTTTTCGATATTAAATGTTTATCAAATGAATACTTAAATTTATTATGCTTTTCAATAAAAAAAAATGGGTATACATACCATTTCAGAAATGTACTTAAAAATTATAAAAGTTGGACTGATGCTAAAAAACTTTATAATAAAGTTAATATTCCTGTAAAGCTAATATATGGAGATAATGATTGGGCTAATATAAACAATAAAAATAATACTAAAGATATTTTTGGTTTATCTAGTTATAGTATTATAAATGATTGTGGACATTTTTCATTTTTAGAAAAGCCAAATGAAGTTGCAAAGATCATTAGCAACTAAGATAAATAATTATTATTAACTTTAAGGATTGCAAAACTTTACCCTTTTTGATAACTAAGCAGACTTTAGTGTTCTTATATAGCACGATTATCAGTTAAAAGATTGGATAACTAACATCTTTGAGGTACTTTAAATTATTAAGTATTTTGGTTAGCACTAAAACTAACCAAAATACTAATAAATACATTTATTTTGAATAAACTATTTTATATAGATCATAAGTAGCATTAATTGGTGGAGCCATCTTTGCATTTCTTCCTATTCCAATCAATTGTATGTCATTCATATAATCATACTTTTCACTAGATGTTCTGATTAATGGAGCAGAAACCCAATAGGCAAGACCGTTTTTAGGTGTCAAAGTTTTTCCTTCTTCATTTAACTTATCAGACTTTTCATCAAAAATCATCTTACCACCGTAAAATATATACAATTCTGAACCGTCTTCCATTGTAATTGAACACCTAACATCTAAGTCAATAGTACGTTCCTTTTGTAATTTTCCATAATCAGCGCAAGGACTAGCAATTTTACCTTTATCACCATTAGCAAGTATAAGGTTTCCATCAGGTAAATCAGCGATAAAATTCTCTTTATAATCATTAAATCTAGTTATATCAACATAAGATAATGAACCAAAATATTCAAATTGTGGTCCTTTCTTCGATTTATGCCCATCTGCGTAAGCTTTATTAAAGCCAATTAATATTAAAATAATTGATATTATCTTAAAAATTGATTTTGTAAGATACATATTAACTCCTTTGCAATTAAAATAACAACATAAACCAATTCGTTTAAAAATGAAAATATTAATTTTAATTTACAAACTACAGTTTACATTTTTGGATCGCAAAATACTCTTTTTTAATATAAGTAATTGCATGATTGCAATTCGCATTTAAAAGATATTTAAATTTTTCGGTAGCATCTACGATTATAGCTTTGCCTGTTCCAACATCTTGCGAACCTTTATTTCTAAAAAATTTCATTATAAAATTTTCTTCATCTTGTGAAATCATGCTGCAAAAAACTTCAAACTGTACATCATCATTTTCATCATTTTTGAGAGTTCCATAACAATCACTTAATCCATAATCTCCAGATGATGCTCTCCAATGCCCTTTGGATGTAAATAATCTAAATTTGCTTCCATCAGAAAAGGTTAATCCAGAAACATTAGATGTACCAGTGCCATTAATTATTACCTCATTTGAATGAGTTACTGATGAAGCTAAAGTTAAAATAATTAGTAAAAAAAGTAGCTCTCTAAAATTAAAAGTTTTTTTTATTTTTGATTGCATTTTTTTTGTAATTTATCAACCTATTAGAGTTTATATGCTTTATTGCTAAATTGTTCAACATGATAGTTACCTAGATTATAAATGATATAATGAATTAAGATAAAACTCATAATAAATGAAAATATCATAATAATTATTTATATCAAGTGTGGTTCTAAATTGGTCAAAAAAGTTATTTAATGTCTAGGTAGTCTTTATATGAATGTCGGGAATGTGGGATTTGAAACCACGGAACACTTACTCGTCCCCCTGTTTTTCAAGACAGAAGTTTTTAACCACTCAGCAGACCTCAAATTTTTTTATAATCCTATTAACTAGATAACATTATTGAATGATAATTTAGTTTGAAAAATAAGGTATCTGTTTTTTCCAGAAACAAAAGGTTTAAATTACTAACCCTTATTCCACGTAAAAAATGTAGAGACCTTGTAACGGTAAAAACTATACATAAGCAATGCATATGATGAATTAAAGTTGAGGTGTCATCATCATGTTATAATTATTTACAAATGTGTTTATAAAAACCTTTAGAAACATCATTTAAATAACTTATTGCATATGTACACTTTTTTCCTTCAAATATTTTATATTTACCTGTTGTCTTTATATAAGTAGCAGTTCCTGTTCCTGCACTATAATCAGAAGACCTAAAAAGCGTTAGTCCAAAAGTATCTCCTTCGTTGTCATATGCATAACAAGTAACATTTAATTCAACTTTATTATCAGAAGAAATTTTATTTGGTCCTACACATTTTAGTGAACCATAAAATCCATTATTATCTTCCCAAGAACCATCAGCACGAACTAATCTGTATATAGATTTATCAGCAAATTCAATATTATCTAAGATTGTAATAAAATTGAACCATTTTAGTGTATACACCTCTGATAATAATGTATTAGAAAATAAAAAAACGGATATTATTATAAATTTCATAAAATTATGATATCTTAATTAATAAATCCAATCAATTACCTGTTTATAATAGCTGCATTTGATACAATTTAAGAATAGTATAAAATCGTTAGAGCCTATTTGATGAAAAACATGTGCTTAAAATACATTAACATGGTGTCCACGATTCTTAAAACGCTAATATGGATCATTCTAAAAGCTGAGAATTCTATCATTAATGAAATATTTTAACGAGGATTCTATTTAGACAATAAAGTTTTATTTAATTTGTTCTCTCATAAATGCTTAATTAGCTATTAAACAGGTAATAACTATTGAAATAAGCATACAACTTTTTTTATTTCATTAAGATTTTAATATTTTTGCAAGAAACAAAAACTCCTAGTATCTTGACAGGGACTTTCCGTAAAAAATTTAATAAGAGTTTTTTAACATTTTCTAATATAATTCGTCATATGAAAAAATTGTTAGCGATTATAATAATATTTATTACTACGTTAGGGTTTTTTGCTTTTTTTTATAAAAAAAAATCGTTAAATTTTTTACAAATCAAAGGAACTGTAATTGATTTAGAACAAGATGAATTTTATCAAAATTTTAGAAAAATAAAAAAAGTTAAACTATTACATTCTTATTTAGGAGATATTAATTTAGTAATTAGTTTTCCTCAAAATTATTCTAAAGAAGTTCTCCCAGTGCTTTTCATTTTAGGAGGCATTGAAACAGGTTTGAAAAGTGTAAAATATGTTTCAGATATAGGAAATAATATATTAGTTGGTTTCGATTGGCCTATCAGTGATAATGATTTAGAAAATAAAGAAATTATTACAAATTTAAAAGGATTATATAAAAAAATATTTAATTCACCTAAACAAGTAGCAGTAGCTATAGAATGGGTAAGCAAACAAAATTGGGCTGAAGACAGAATAAGTTTATTAGGGTTTTCTATTGGTTCAATAGTAGCTCCTTCAGTTCAAAGAATATTAGAAAATAGAAAAAATGCAAAAGTAAAGTTTACAGTACTTGCATACGGTGGAACAAATATAGGCTTATTAATAAATAAAAACCCATATATCAAACCTAAATGGTTAAAACCTTTTTTGGGTTGGTTTTTACAAATAATTTTTAATCCAATAGATCCAAAAGAAAACCTGCCTCATATCTCAGGTAATTTCTTAATAATTAATGGAAAAGAGGATAATTTAATACCACTAAAATCCTCATTATTAATGCAAGAATTAACGCCACTGCCTAAAAAAATTATTCTGCTAGATGGAGAACATATGGGAGTAGGGAAACAACAAAAAGAATTACTAAATATTATTATAGAAAAAACTAGAAAATGGCTGGTTGAAAATGATGCCATTAATAACAGTTAAATAATTAAAAAAATACTCTAATTACTAACTAAAGTAATAGTTTTCAAGATCGGAGCTTTTAAAAAACCAGTCTGTTTATTATTTATATCTATTCAACTTTTATAATAGTTTTAATTTCTTCTATTTGTTTAGAGTCAATTTCTAATTTGATAGATATTTCACAATTAGATGCATTACTTTCAAACCTTTTTGCAACTAAATTGTGTGCTTTTACACCAAACTGTTTTAATATTGTTCTTATTTGCAAATTAAATTCATCTCTTTGTTTGTTATTCATACCTATCCTTGTTATTATTTTTTAATTCTGTTTCAATAAAAATTAATTTTTTTTTCCCACTATTGATAACATTATGTTCAATACCAGCTTTTCTAAAATATGATTGACATGAAATTAAATTATAATCACTTTCATTTCCATTTTTATCTATTAAAAGAAGCTTTCCATCTGTTATAGGTGTAACAATATAATCATACAAGTGTTTGTGCATTCCTGTTTCTTGTCCAGGCATAAATGAATACTTTGTAACTCTTACTAAATTGTTATCAATTTGTATATTTGATATTGCTTTATTTTTCATTTAATTTTTTTCACAATTTTTTCTCAAAATCTATAGCAATTTTACCTAGATGTTGACCTTTACTCATATATACTAATGCTTTTGGTAAATCTGAAAAATTAAAAATAGAATCTATAACTGGTTTAGTATTAGACGTGTTAAACTTTTGTATCATATTTGTTAACTCCAATTTATTTCCGCAAGAAATTCCAATAAGTCTTGATGCTTTATAGATAACTCTACCAATAGGTAATTCTGCAATTCCTCCAGATAAAACACCAATTATTCCAATTACTGCACCTGTTTTTGAACATTTTATTGATTGTTCTAAAGTTTTACTACCTCCAACTTCAACTATTATATCAGCACCTTTTTTATTAGTAATCTCTTGAACTTTTTTCCACCACTCAGTTTCTTTATTATAATTAATTACAAAATCTGCTCCAATTTCTTTTGCTCTTTCCATTCTTTCTTCACTTGAAGTAGTTGCAATAACCTTAGCATTAAATAACTTGGCAATTTGCATTGCAAATATTGAAACGCCGCCTAGACCCTGAACTAAAACTACCGAGTCCTTATCAATTTTTCCTTCTGTTACTAAAGTTCTCCACGCTGTTAATGCAGCACAAGGCAAAGTAGCGGCCTCAATAGAATTCCAGTTTTTAGGGGCATGAACTAAATTATTTTCTTTAAATATCATAAATTCTTGCATCACTCCATCTTCTTTACCTCCTAATGATGAAAGAACTGTGTCATCTTTCATATTGCCAGAGTCCCAGTCCTTAAAAAATGGAGGGATGACAACGTCACTTATTTTAAAATTTTTAATACTTTTACCAACTTCTTTTACTATTCCAGCTCCATCTGAAATAGGTACAAAAGGAGGTTGACCACCTATTGGACCATAACCTCCATCAATCATAATTAAATCTCGATAATTTAATGTTGCAGCTTTCATTTCTACTAAAACTTCATCATGTGCAATAGATTTTATATTCTTCTCAGCTAAAGTTAAATTTTCTAAACCTAAATCCTTAACTTCCCATATTTTCATAATAAACCTTTATTATAATTATTTTAGACTAACTAGTAACAGCAAATATAACAATAATTACAGTTATTATCATAGCTCCTATTAAAATTCTAATGTGCATATTTTTTTGCTCATTATCACTTTGTAATGGTGTATATCCTTTTTTTTTTCTCATTTCATTAGCTATTAAGTATTTAATTTTCTATATAATATATCATAATATCTCTATACTTTAATGACTATAGTATAAAAATGACTTAAAAAAATTTAATCCATATTTTTTGAGCAGATCGTTCTTTAAATGTTTTATACATAATTAAAAGATTTTTAATTCTCTAGAGGTAATCTTTTATCCTTAGCCCATTCATTTAGTGAGGCATCATAAACTGTAATATCTTTGAACCCCGCCATTGTAATAGCGAACGCTAAATTTGTAGCTGCAATACCTCCGCCGCAATATGTAATGACTTTATCTTTATTAAAAAGATTATATTTATTAAATATTTTTTTAAGTTCTTTGATAGATTTATATAAATAAGTATTTTTATTAATCATATCAGTACTAGGAATATTAATACTATTCTTAATGTGTCCTGGTCTACCGTAATTAATACTCTCTATTCCTAAATGAAGAGTTTTTCTTAAAGCATTGATTATAAGTACTTTTTTATTTTCAATATTTTTTATAATTTCTTCTTTTTCACAGAAAAAACCAGGTTGATTTTTACCATTAAAGTTATTCTCTGGATACTTTACAGGAAGTTTAGTAACTTTTTTATTTTCTAATTTCCATCTATCAAAGCCACCATTTAAAATAGAAACATTCAAAAAATTCACTGACTTTAACATCCACCAAACTCTTGTAGCCCATTGTATATTTCCTCTGCTATATAAAATTACATGTGTATGAGGGCCTACTCCTTTTAAAGACATATAATTTGAAAATACTTGTAAATCTGGCATCATAAAATCGTACTCAGAGTATTTATTTGATAATTCTAATACATCAAGAAAATCTGAATTAGGGATATGTTCTTTATCATAATCAGGTTTACCTGAAAAAATTTCATATATTTTATTGTGTTGCGGTTTCAACCAAACTGTACAATCAAAAATTCTAAGATAAGGTAAAGTAAGATTTTTTTCTAGCCAATTACAGTCAACTAATTCTGGATATTTATCTAATGCCTTCATATTATAATATTATATTTACATACAAAATATATACAATGTTAGTTTTATAGGATTAACTTTAATCTAATTATAATCTAAGATAAGGGTAATTTACTTGAAAATAGCGTAGGTTTCAATATTGCAAGTTTCATCTGTATTGAAGGAAAGGGATCCTTTTCCAAATTAGTTAGCATAATTTTTTAGGGCATATTTAGATACAGGTGAAGGAAAATTAATTAGGAAAGCAAAAGCTAATATTTCAGATATAGCTTTTTAAATAATAAATGATTACATTAAATTGGACTCGTAATAAGTTATATTCGTTCGATTTGGTTTTTAAGACCGAAGCTTTCGACCACTCAGCAGACGTTTAAATCTTAAACAGTAATATGGTTGTTTTAGTAATTTTTATACTTACATTTTGCTTTTTGAAATGTGCCATTTCCATGTTTAAGGAAGTTAATTGCATAGATACATTCGGTTCCTTCATGATTTTTAAATTTTCCTGTACCTTTTTTATATTTAATCTTTCCTAAACCAGCTTCAAAATCAACAGAATTTCTATCCATCATTAGCCAAAATATATCTCCGTCTTTATTAATGCCTTTACAATAGTTTTTCAGAATAGTTCCTTTATTTTTGATTATAGTATGATTTCCTGCACACTCTAGTGTACCCCAGTCTCCAAGATTATCTTTCCAATTTTGATGACTATAGAAATGTCTATAGGTAATGTTATCAGAAAATTCAAAGATTTTAGTTTCACTCCCATCGCCAGCAGACATGATTTCTATTTCAAAATCAGTTGAAAATAAATTAATACTAAATAGAAATATTAAAAAAAAAACAATTAATTTCATACTAATATTATATAAAAACCTTTAAAATTGTCTCATTCTTTTTTATTAATTTAAAATTTAGTAGTAGTTTTTAAAGAATGACGATGAGAATGGATTCGAACCCACGGAACGCTTGCACGTATGCTATTAATTATTATATTAATATTATGAGAATTATAATTATAATTTTATTACTATTATTTAATAATATTATCTTATGTGCCGTATTTAAAATAGAAGACTCTGCATCATTAGACCAAAACTTAATATCTACATCTGATAAAATGTTTGTTATGTCCACATATGAAAGTAATGGAGTATTCACATCTAATACTCAATATGGAGGAACTTCTAAATGTGTAGGTTCAAACTCTTATAAAAAAAAGAATTTTAATTCTTTAGAAGAAAGCCTTAGAACTATTAATGATTTATGTGCATATAAATCAGGAAAATATCAGTTTTTCGTGCCTTTTCAAGCTTTAGACTTTGACACAAGTAAATCTATGGCATTGAGAGTGCCAATAATCTCAGGAACAGGTCCATTTAAATATTTAAATGGTAAAATCTGTGATGTAGCATGGATAACTTATGATAACAAAGGATTTAAAATGGCTTACCTAATGCAGATGACATGTAAAATCTCAAATAAAACATTAGAAAAAATTATAAATTTTAAGGAATAAAATTGGTTATGACTAAATTAATATTAATTCTAACTTTTTCAGTTTTTAAGACCGGAGCTTTCGACCACTCAGCAGACTTCACTGACTTTGTTTAATCCTACATAACCATGCTAAACGATTGAATAACTATTTACATTTTAAAATAAGGTATCTGTTTTTGCAAGAAACAAAAAATTATTTAATATTTTGCTATATCTTCTTTTGAATAAAAATTATTTTTTTTGATAAAATTAATAAATACTTGCTCTTAAAAGATATATTATTTTAAATGATAGTATGTAAATTAATTATTTAATAACTTAATATTAGCAGCAGAAATTTTTCCATTATTTCTAGCTTCATCATAACTGACTTTATCGTTTTCATTTAATGAGCTAATTCCAGACTTTTCTATAGCTGATATATGAATAAAGATATCTTTTGTGCCATTATCAGGAGATATAAATCCATATCCTTTTTGAGAGTTGAACCATTTTACTTTTCCAGTAAGCATAAATTTTCCTTTTTTTAAAATTTAAAAATATAATAGATTGATTTAGATTAGATATATAAAGTAAAAGAATTTATTACTATTTACTTAAAACACATTCCAATGAATTAATAAAGGTTTATTTATTATTAAATTTTTATTTTTACTAAAATGGCGGTGAGGGTGGGATTCGAACCCACGGAATGCTTGCACGTTCGCGGATTTTCAAGACCGGAGCTTTCGACCACTCAGCAGACTTCACAGTTATAGCCTTAATAACCAGGCTAAACGATTGAATAACTATTTAGATTTTAAAAGAAGGTATCTGTTTTTGCAAGAAACAAAAAGACCCAATAACTAGCCGTGGCTCCCCGTTAAAAAAATTTAGTGGTCCTACAGTGGTCCAAGATATCTATTAGACACTTAGTCGTTTGAATAAAATATTGTTACACATAATAGTTTACACACATAAATACACGTGTATAATAGTGTAATGACTTTAAACTATTTAATAACAAAAAGAAAAGAATTAAATTTATCTCAAAAAGAAGTAGCTAATCATTTAAATATTACTCAGCAACATTATTCAAGGATAGAAAAAGGCTTAATAGATAATACTCCTTATTTAAATAAATTAAGTAAGTATTTAAAGTGTAATAAAAAAGAACTTTTATCTAATTTATATATTAATAAAGAAAGAAATATTCTAAAAGATTTTTCAAGAACGGAAGATATTCAATTCAGAGATGAGAAGCCAGACTCTGTTTATATAAACTTAAAAGGCTGGTTTAAAAAAAATGAATTAAATAATAAAAAAACAGAAGATATTAAATCAATTCCGGTTAAAAATTTATTTCAAGGAGTATTTTCTAAACTATTTGAAAATAAATTTATCAAATCTTATAGTTTATTTGACTTCAATAGGAAAGAAAAATCCTATTATGATTTAGTTCTAGATATTTTGAAATCAAAAGGAGAAACATCTGCTTTGATTTATTCAGAACAGCTTTTTGAAAAAATAGATAAATTTGATAATAATCAATTAATTGCTTTTTTTAACTCTCTAGCAATAGATTTTGACGTTGAAAAAGATAAGCTTTTGTTAGCTGTTAAAGATTACCACAAAGAAAATTCTGAAAAAAACTATGAGAGGATGATATCAATATTTTCATCAAAAAGAATAGACTTATTTAGAAAACTTAATTTTACTCATAATGGAACAATAGGATTAGTTAAACTAAGGAGTAGATTATTGCCTTTAATAAAAAATAATAATCTATTTAAGAAAATTGATGTTGATTTAAGCAATCTTTTAAAAAATTGGTTCAATAGAGGTTTTTTAATAACAAATCCTATTACTTGGAATACTTCAGCAAAAATTTTAGAGAAAATAATTAAATATGAAGCTGTACATCAAATAAAATCTTGGCAGGATTTAAGAAGTAGATTAGAGCCAATTGATAGAAGATGTTATGGATTTTTTCATCCTACTATGTATGATGAGCCATTAATTTTTGTAGAAGTAGCTCTAATGAAAGATATACCTTCTAATATTTTAAGTATTTTAAATCCAAAAAGAAAGCATATATCTAATAAAGATTTTACGACAGCTGTTTTTTATTCTATTTCAAATTGTCAAAAAGGACTTAAAGGAATTTCTTTTGGGAATTTTTTAATTAAGCAAGTTGTTATGGAGTTAAAAAAAGAATTTCCTTATTTAAAAAATTTTGTAACGCTTTCGCCAGCTCCAATGTTTTCAAAATGGTTAAAAGAAAAAGATATTAAATTAAAAAGAAAACTTATTAACTCTAGTTCAATAAAGAAAAATGAAAGTGAAATTTTAGCTTATGCAAAAGAATACTTTTTTAAAGCTAAACAAAATGATAATTATCCAATAGACCCAGTCCAAAGATTTCATTTAAGTAACGGAGCTATATTAGAGAATATACATTTGAATGCAGATTTATCTGAGAATGGCATAAAAAATTCATTAAGTTTAATGGTTAATTACAAATATGAGTTAGCTAGTATAGAAAAAAATCATGAAGAATATTTTTCAAAAATGAGTATACCTTCATCTAAAAAGTTGAAATGAATTAATTATAAAAGCTCTTTGACCAAATAATGCCAAGATAACTAATAGACATGTATATGATGAATTAAAGATGAGGTTTCATCATAAAATTAATTTAAACAGAGTTAGTTATAGAAGGACCTATAAAAAACAGTCTAGTGTGTATGTAATAAATAGATTCCATTTAAGAATCATACAGAGTCGTTAAAGCTTATTTGATATCAATGTGCCTAAAATACATTTACATGAATCCCACGACTCTTAAAACGCTAATATGAATCATTCTACAAGCAAGGAAACCTGTCATTAATGAAATATTTTAACGAAGAATCTATTTAGACAATAAAGCTACTAAAGTTATAAAGATATAAAACTCTTAGCATTGTTATATTGTTAAGATAATGATTAAGGTTTTTATAAATCTATATCTATATTTAGATTTTTAAATTATATTATAATAATGAATATTACCTTAATTTATTTTGATTTTCCTTTTTGGAGAGCAGAGGTATCTCGAATTTCATTATTTTTAAGTAATACTGAATTTGAAGATAAAAGAATAACAAGTGAAGAATTTCAAAGAGTTAAAGAAAACGGTGTTTTAGATGATGGAACTTTAATACCTTTTCATCAATTACCTTGTTTAAAAGTTAATGATACTATAATAGCGCAAACTGGAGCTATATCGAGATTTTGTGGAAAACTTGCAAATTTATATCCTAAAAATAATGATTTAATAGCTGCCCAGATTGACCAGTTTATCGATATATTAACTGACATCACAACATTAATTTCTTCTACTCAGGTCGAAAATAGAGATACAGATTTTTTGAAAAGTATAAATAGAAAGCTTTTTATTTTAAATAAAGCTATGAATAAAAATAATGATTTCGTAGTTAAAGATTATTTTTCAATAGCTGATATTGCAATTTGGAGTTTTATGTGTTGGTTAACAGGAGGAAATATTGCATCAGTGCCAAAAGATATTGCAAAGAACTATGATTATATTCTCAGACTTTGCAAGAAAATAGATAATAAAGATATTATTCAGAAGTGGGTTAATAAAACTTTTCCAAAAAAATACAGTAGAAACTTTTATTGAATTATTTAATTTGTTCTCTCATAAATGCTACATTAGTTATTAAACCAGGAAGCAACCATTGGAATAAATTAACAACTTTTTTTATTTCATTCAGTTTTTTATCTTTTTTTGCAGCATTTATAATTTGAATTGATTTTATTTTATTTGGATTAGGTAATAATAAAGATTCCTTGATTATAAAGTTATGTATTTCTAAAACTTTCTCTTCGTATTTTTTACTTAATAAAGCAGGTAAAAAAGATTTCCATGTCATTTCAAAATAACTAGGCCATCTAGCAAATGCTCTGTAATCTGTATTTAGAAATGGTAAACCTAAATTACTTTTTATTGACTTATATATTTCTTTTAAACTTTTATTTGCGTGATGTTGTTCAATTAATAATAAATAATTCTTATCAGGTTTTATACTAGTACTATTATTTTTTTTAAAAGATTTAGTATTTAATAGTTCTCCTTCTCCTAAAAAAATTCTAGCAATAGTTGCCATGATTAAGTAGGGCATATTACCAGTAGTAAAAATTTGATTAACTTCATTAATCTTTTTTATTTCATAGCTGTTATAACCAATTTTTTTCAAGCTTTTTATCAAAGGTTTTGGTTTTAATTCTAATGCTTTTTTTTTTGAAATCATTACTAGTCTTTTACATAAGTTATCAAATTCAATACTTCTAGTTAATGGGTGCATATATTGCCATAATGAATTATAAAAAAATGGATATTTTGCAAATGCCATAGCAACTACGCCCATCCAAGGAACATTAAAGGCTAGTCTAGTATTAATATAACTTTTTTTTAGACTTCCTTTGGCTAAATATTCGGGAGTTACAATTATTTTAGGTACAGGAGAAGGTTTTTTTCTTAGAAAAGAATAGTTCATATTTTTAGTTTAACTAAATAATTGATTCAGTAAACTCTCTTTGGTCCTAAATTGGTCCAAACAAGTTATTGAATGTTTAGGAAGTCTTTATTTGAATGGCGGTGAGGGTGGGATTAGAACCCACGGAACGCTTGCACGTTCGCCGGTTTTCAAGACCGGAGCTTTCGACCACTCAGCAGACTTCACAGTTCTTCTATAGCTCTAATAACTAGGCTAAACTATTGAATAAACTATTTAGATTCTAAAATAAGGTATCTGTTTTTGCAATAAACAAAAAGAAACTAGTGTAACTCTATAATTGACTAATAATAAATTAAAGTTTCTTGATTAAATGTTAGCAAACATATTTGAATATTCCGTTTGTGATATATCTGATATTTTATTATTAATAGTATAATTGTGTAAGTTTTTCCATTTTTCTAAAGAATTATGAAAAGGAGTTAGAAATCTTTTATATGTGTCTTCAATAATCGAATTCATAAGCTCAGTCTTTTCCTGCTTAGTTTCAGAATAGTAAACATGAAGAGCATAATCTAAGTCATTAATAATAATTCTTATAGCTTCTTCTGTACCTTTTTTAAAGTCTTTACATAAATTTTTATTGTTTTCAAAAAAGCTTTTTGAAGTAAATAAATCCAAAGCACAAAAATTTGGAATATTAACATTTTCTAAATAAATTTTTTTAACTTTTAATCCCTCTAATCTGCTTTCTACTCCTTCAAAATTTTCAAAACATAGCCAGGCAGCATCTAATCCATCTTTGATATTTTTAATATGATAAAAGTCTTTTACAATAATATCTGTTTTTTTCTGTCTTTTTACAGATAAGCTTTCTAAATGTTTCTTTATTATATCTAGTGCTATAGTATCAGTTACATTATTAGAAACTGGAGATGAAATTTTAACAAGTTGGTCATCTAAAAGTTTTTTGTAACCATTTTCACTAAATATAATTCCACCATTGGTTTCAAAAAAATTTCCTAATGAAATAATATTTGGATGATACTTTTCTATTAGATGTAAAGGCTCGTTAGTTGCAAACTCAATATTACCATTAGTTAATTCACTAAACCCATCGTAATGGTCATCAGGTTCAATTATTTCTAGGTCTAAATTTAAGTCCTTAAATATATTCTTATCCTTTGCAACAAGGAAAGGTAGGTGGTCAGGATTTAGAAACCACTCTAGTGCTAATTTAATTTTCATTGAAACTCCATTTAAGTTTTTTATAAAATTGTGTTTAATACCTAAATGAGAATTCCTTCGCAGCATTACCTGTGCAGGTTCAATGGGTATATTCTCAGCCTGTATTAAGCACCCCTAATTTCATATTATATTAATTGATTATCCAGTCAACTAAAACACAATGGCGGTGAGGGTGGGATTCGAACCCACGGAACGCTTGCACGTTCGCCGGTTTTCAAGACCGGAGCTTTCGACCACTCAGCAGACTTCACTAACTTTGTTTAACACTAGATAACTAGGCTAAACGATTGAATAACTATTTAGATTCTAAAATAAGGTATCTGTTTTTGCAAGAAACAAAAAGACCTAATATCTGGCCGTAACTCCCCGTCAAAAAAAGTAGTGGTCCTACAGTGGTCCAAGATATCTATTAGGCATACATATGATGAATTAAAGATGAGGTGTCATCATTAACATATATTATTGCATATCTTTATAATTACTTTATTTTAAATATATGAAAGTAATACATATTTTAATATTTCTAATGTCTTATTTATTTAGTAGCTTTTCTTATGGGCTAAGTTTTGAAGAAATAATAGCTAAATATTTTTCTAATCGAAAATTAGATTCTATTGAGGGTATATGGGAAAATACATTTATTCATAAAGACTCTAATGGTAAATATATAAGAAGAAATATAAGTTCTAGTTTAGCCGAAGCTGAGGAAGTAATGGGTGTATACAATAAAGGAACTGAAAAATATTATTATGGAGAAAATGGGATTTACTACGGAGGAATATGGGGTAAGTCCTTAGAAAGTGGCACAATAAAGTTAAACGAAGATTTTTCTAATTTTTATTTGTCTACAACTAATGATATAGGTACTCCTATAAATGCTTCATATGAAAGAGTATGGCCTGATAGTTTAGTTACTTATAACAAACAGTTTGATAATGAAAATATTTTTATTTCTGAACCCGATAATATAAAAAAAAATGTAGACCCAGATAAAATCATTCCTGCATCATCAGGTTCAGGATTCATAAGTACTAATAAAGGTCATATAGTAACTAACAATCACGTTATTAATGGCTGTAATGAAGTAGAAATTCTATATGAAGGATTATCTTATAAAGCCTCTGTAATACAGAATGATAAAGTAAATGACTTAGCATTATTAAAAGCTAATTTTATTCCAAAAGAATTTTTATTTATTGAGTCAAATAATCCAGAATTGCTGGAAGAAATTTTTGTAGCTGGTTATCCCTTTGGAGAAGTAATTAGCAGCGGAGTTAAAGTAACTATGGGCATTGTAAGCTCATTATCAGGGATAGGAAATAACTTTTCTAATATGCAAATAGATGCAGCCATACAACCTGGTAATAGTGGAGGTCCAATTTTAAATACCAAAGGTAATGTTATTGGAGTTGCTGTAGCTAAATTAGACTTAAAGACAATGATTAAAAATTATGGAGTAATTCCAGAAGATACTAATTTTGGAATTAAATCATCTGTACTTAAAAACTTTATAGAAGCTAATGGAATTTATTTAAAAGAGGCACCTCAAAATATAATTTCACGTTCGCAATTAGGAAAAAAAATTACTAATACTACTGTATTTGTTTCTTGTTTGATGTCATATGCAAACATTGAAAAATTTAAATCTCAAAAAGTTTTATTTGAGGATTTTCAATAAAGAAAAGTATTTAAAATAGAAGGCAGTCTAGTATAGATATAATAAATAGATTCCATATAAGAATCATACAGAGTCGTTAAAGCTTATTTGGTATCAATGTACCTAAAATACATTTACATGAATCCCACGACTCTTAAAACGCTAATATGAATCATTCTATAAGCTAGGAAACCTCTCTTTAATGAAATAATTTAACGAGGAGTCTATTTAGACAATAAAGCTACTAAAGTTATAAAGATATAAAACTCTTAGCATTGTTATATTGTTAAGATAATGATTAAGATTATTCTTTTATTATTTTTTATTATCTTCTTTTATTTATATCTAAGATTAATCTTCATGAATATTATATATATATATATTATATATACTCTATAGACTCTGTATCTAATTTCTTAACTAAATTGTCTGTTTGTAGATGAGTATATGTTCTTAACATTCTTATATCTTTGTGACCTGTAATAGAAGCTACTTCCATTATACTTAAACCTTTCTCAAATAATCTACTGGTAGCTTCATGTCTTAAATCATGAAATCTCAATCCCTTTATATTTGTTTTCTTACATGTTCTTTCCCATAAGCTTCTTACTGTTGTTTTGTTTAAAGGAAAAACTTTACCTTTAATACCTATTGGAAGCTGCTTTAAAACATCAATTGCTTTAGCACTTAATGGTATTATTCTTTCTTCTCCATTTTTAGTATAAAGTACTCTACATAAACTATTGTTTATATTGATACTTTGCCATTCAATATTTAATAATTCACTTCTTCTCATTCCTGTTTCTATTGCTAAAATAAACAACGGATAGAAACAAGGGTTTGGATTTTGTTTACATGCATACTTTAGAGCTTCATATTCTCCTTTAAATAGTCTCCTGGTTCTTGATGGATTGTTAGTTGGTAATTTAATCATACTCAATGGATTGTTTCCTATTAAACAGCCCCATTCATTTTTAGCTACATTTAAAGCATGAGAGAAAAGGGCACATTCTTTTCTTACAGTAGTAGGTGATACTTGTTTAAGTCTTTCATCTCTGTAGTATGCAAAGTGAGTAGGAGATAATACTGTAATCTCTTTTAAGCTGATACTGTGCCTCATCATTTGTTTAATACGATATTCTTCTTGTTCTCTTCCACGTTTCTTGAAAGTAATTACTTTTCTATATTTTTCTAGAATATCTTTTAAAGTAATTAACTTATTATCTGACTGAGTAAAATGTCCTTGCTCAATTAATATCTCTGTATCTCTTGCCCATTTCATAGCATCAGCTTTACGTGTGAAGGTTTTAGAAAGAGCAGGGGCTCTTCTATTCCTTATACGAACTCTCCAACGTCCATTGGAACGTTTATCTATCGTTGCCATCAAATACCTCTCTGGTCCTAAATTGGTCCAAACTAGTTATTCAATGTCTAGGAAGTATCTCTTTGAATGGCGGTGAGGGTGGGATTCGAACCCACGGAACGCTTGCACGTTCGCCGGTTTTCAAGACCGGAGCTTTCGACCACTCAGCCACCTCACCATTTAAGAGTATGTTACATTTATTTATAAACTTATAAACAAAAATTTCTAAAAAAATTATCTTTTTAATTTAACAAACATTTATCAATTCGCATGAAACCATCATCAATGTATTGAATAGCATAATTACATTTTTTTCCTATATATTTTTTCCAAGGGCCATCACCATCAACAAATTTAAAAAAACCTATCCCTGAGTCAAAATCACCTTTATCTCTTGATAGTAAGACTATAAATTTATTATTCTTTTGATCAATTGACTCACAATAAACCTCTCCACCATCAAAGAGGTTTTCTGCATTTATTTTTGCTAAGCCCTTACAATGATTTTTTCCATAATTTCCCAGATTATCATTCCAAAAACTCTTACTATTATAAAAAACAAATTGGTAATCATCTGTTGTTTTAAAAATTTCGGTATTTGCATAACCCATGTCGGTTCTTTCCCAATCTTGTGACATTAGGTTACTTACAAAATAAAAACATAAAACAAATGTTGTAATAGATAATTTAAAATTCATAATTAACTTTATTATATCTAAAGAGAAAAATACATGTTTATTAGAGTAATAATAACAAAGTTTAAATTACTTTCTAAAATATGGTTCTCTTTTTTCTAAAAAGGACTTTAATCCTTCCTTAAAATCTTTTCCTTTAATTAATTTGTTTTGAACACTATCAAATTCATTTATAGCAGCTTTTTGGTTAATTTGAGCAATTCTAGAATTTCTAATTACTTCTTTTACAGCATCAGGAGAAGCACTGCAAATAAAACCTGCTAATTCAACTGCTCTTGTAAATAGATCATTAGTTTTATGTATCTCTTGTATCAAATTCATTCTAAAAGCTTCATTAGTGTCAAACTTAATACCAGTTAATAAATATTTCATAGCATTACTCCAACCAGCTCTTTCTACAAATCTAATTGTAGCTCCACCAGTCATTAATAACCCTCTCTTTACTTCTAACATAGCAAAAGTTGTATTTTCATCAGCAATAGCTATATCCGCAGCTAACATTAGTTCTAAGCCGTAAGTAAAGGTAATTCCTTTGACAGCAACTATCAGTGGTTTGCTTCTTATTGGGGCGTTCAATCCTAAAGGGTCAATTAATGTACTATTATTTATATAACTATGATCATTTTTTTCTAATAAATTACGCATTTCTTTTAGGTCCATACCAGCACAAAAGTTATCTCCACTGGTATAAACTATAGCGCATAAAGCATTGTTATCATTTTCATATTCTGTAAAAGCTTTACCCATCTCTTCAAACATATAAGGGGTAAAACCGTTCATTTTTGAAGGTCTATCTATATCTATAAAAAAAATATTTTGAATTAGTTTTCTATTAATTCTTCCTTTTAAAATATCAGCATCTTCCATTGGCTTTATCAAATTTTCAGATAATTTTTTCATAAATATCTCCATTACTAAAAATTTATATATTAAATTATATATTAATCAATAAAATATAATCTATATGAATGAATTAATAATCATAAAAACTACAGTCAAAAATAAAGTGACTAAAAATAATATAGTTAATGAGTTAATAAAAAATGACTATGCTTCTTGTATTAATGTAATAGAAAATGTATCTTCTCATTACAAATGGCAAGGTAAAGTTGAGAGTGAAAAAGAAGATATATTATTTATTAAGACGATGAAAAGAAACGAAAAATTAGTATATGAAGTTATAAGAGTAATGCATGATTATGAAATTCCTGAAATAATTACTATTGGTATTAAAAATATAGATAGTAGCTATTTAAATTGGTCCAATGAAAGTGTAGTAAATAAAAAATATGATTAGATTACTATTAATAATTATAATTATTTTATTTTTTTTATGGCTAGCTCTAAATTTATTTTCTAGCAAAAAAAATGAAACCGTAAAGTTTAGACTAAATCCTAAGTTTATTATTATATTGATAATTTTGGTTGCCTTTTTATTATCAATAAGATTTCTACCTAAGTTGATGGCTTTTTTTCCAAATTTACAAGGTCTTATTTCTCCATTAATTGGAATTCTAAGAGGATTTTTACCTTTTTAATTGTATTTATGATAATATCCAACCACCATCAATATCTATAGTTGTTCCAGTAATGAATTCATTCTCAATGGCAAATATTATTGCTTTTGCTACTTCATTAGCAGTACCAGCTCTTTTAATAATATTATCTTTGGTAGAGTTTTTATAAAAATCTTTTCTGGCTTTACCTTTTAAAGGACTCATAGGAGTGTCTATTACTCCTGGTGATATAAGATTTATTCTTATTGGAGCTAACTCATGAGTAATGGCTCTTGCAAATGCTTCAACTGCTCCTCCTGCTGAAGAAATAGCGACAAATCCTGGTTTTGGTTTTCTGGCCGGTGATCCACTTACTAAAACAATATTACCACTTTTACTTAAATTTTTAACGCCATACCTAACTACGTTTGCGTATCCCCAAAGTTTATCAAAGGAATTTCTATAACCTTGCATATTCATAGATAAAAATGGTCCAATTGCTCTTTCTCCTCCAGTAGCTGTACTAACTAACACATCATACTTACCAATTCTTTTAAAAAGAGCTTTTAAAGAAGCTTCATCTAACACATCAGCTTTTTCTAGAATTAATTGCTTTTTTCTAATTTTAACTTTTTTAGGATTTCTACTTATAGCATAAACTTTTGATGCACCATTTTGCAAAAGTAACTTGATGGTTTCTAGACCTATTCCTGAGGTTCCACCAAATACTATAATTTTTTTATTCTTTAGTTTCATGTTTTTTATCTCCTTTAATAAATTCTTTAAAACTGTTTACCATATCTCTTTCATCTAGCTCTTTAAAAGACATCTTTATTAAAGCAATCTTGTCTTCTAATTGATTTTTTTCATCATTGATCATTTCGTATAGTTCTTGTTTTCTTTTTTCTTTTATTTTAGCTCTTAATTTATTTAATTTTTTATAGAAATTTGAATCATTCATAATATTAATTTAATTTTGAGTATACATTATTAGTTTTTTATGTAAATTATGCTTATGTCAAAGCTTAGAAACATTTTAGTTTTACTTTTAACTTTTTTAATATATGTTGGGCAGATGCCAGCAAATGATTTTATAAATATGAAACTTAAAACAGGAGACGTTTTAATTAAGCTTAGAAAAGATTTAGCCCCAAATCATGTGAAAAGAATATCACAATTAGTGAAAGATGGCTTTTATGATGGTTTAAAATTTCATAGGGTTATTCCAGATTTTATGGCCCAAGGAGGCGATCCTCTAGGCAATGGCACAGGTGGGTCAGGCCAAAATATAGATGCTGAGTTTTCATCCGAAAAGCATATTAGAGGCACAGTTTCAATGGCTAGGGCTCAAGACCCAAATAGTGCAGATAGTCAGTTTTTTATTTGCTTTACTGATGCATCTTGGTTAGATGGACAATATACTATCTGGGGCCAAGTAGTTGAAGGTATGGAACACGTAGATAAGATAAAAAAAGGAGACGGATCTAATGGTGAGGTTTCAAATCCTGATAAAATAATTAGCATGAAGCTATTTTCTAAAAAACCTAAAAAAACAAAAAAATAACTAATGCCTTTTTGTTTTCTAGGTAAATTTATTAAAATATCTATTCTTATTTATATTTTTAGCACGTCACTAAGTTCTCATGATTGCTTAACTATGGATATTGCTAAGACAATTTTTAATAATGAGGGTAAGCAACCTATTTTGGTTTTGGATAATACTATAAGTTTAGAAGAAGCTTACTGTGGTCAGGAAAAATTAAATTATTTAATTAATAAAAAGTATAATGATAAAATAGGCTATAAGGTAGGTTTTACAGGGAAAGCTTTACAAGAAAGATTTAATATAAAAAGTCCAGCTAGCGGTGTTTTATACAAGCACATGTTTTTAAAAAATGATGATTTAATAAACTCAGATTTTGCATATAGAACCTTTATTGAACCAGATATGTTAGTAATTATCAAAAGTTCTGAGATAATGAATGCCAAAAACTCTTTAGATATATTGGCAAATCTAAAAACTATTCATCCTTTTATCGAGATACCTGGGTTACCCTTTACAAAGGACACATTAGTTAATGGTAATATGTTAGTTGCAGCTAATATGCTTGCAACTAAAATGGTTATGGGAGAAGGTATTAAGGTTGAGAGTAATGAAAAATTTCTAAGTCAAATGGCAAATATTAAAACTATTTTTAAATATAAAAATGGTCAAATTATTCAAGAAGCATTGTCTAGCAACTTAATGAGAAATCCAATTAATGTTTTAAAGTGGTTAATAGATGACTTTAATGAAAAAGGAATAAAACTTAAAGCTAATGATAGAATTAGTTTAGGTTCAGTTGGTAAACTTTATCCATTACAATCAGGTAAATCCTATCTATACACTTTTAAAGGTTTTGGACAAAGTTCAAGCGTTTCTATAAATACTAACTAAGTATTTAATTTTCTTTTAAGCTCTGAAAGGTCATAGAAATTTCTGTATTTTTCTTTTTTTATTTTTTTTATAAGGTCTTTTTTTATAATTTTCTGACTAGATGTAATCGGCAAGCTATCAGTGAAATGTATATATGCAGGTAATTTAAAATAAGTCAATTTTTTATTAAGGTTATTTAAAATACTTTTTGCATATTTTACATTTTTATTCTTATTATTTTTTAAGATTATACATGCTAATACTTCTTCTTCATAAATCTCATGAGGATAAGCGCATACCGCGACGTTTTTAATTCCTTCTAAACTTAGTAATGTTGCTTCTATTTCAACTGCAGAAATATTTTCGCCTGATCTTCTAATTATATTTTTTTTTCTATCTACGAAATATAAATATCCTTTCTTATCTTTTTTTACTATATCACCGGTATGAAACCAATTATTTTTCCAGGCTTTATTAGTAGCAGCTTTATCTCTAAAATATCCATCAAAGAAACCTTTTTTAGGTGTACTTTTGCTTTGTCTAATAATTAATTCACCTTCTTCATTTAAAACACTTTTTTTAGAACTATTAATTACTTTTGTTTCCAATGAGTCATCAGGTTTTCCAAAACATCTTTTGCCTATTTTTCTACT
This sequence comes from Rhodospirillaceae bacterium, assembly GCA_902547175.1. Next base: position 57,515 of record CACCMS010000001.1, read on the forward strand.
TTTTTTATGATCAAATATACATCTAACCATTTCAGTCATTCCCCATAGCTCTACCATAGGAATTTTGAACCTTTCTTCAAAAATATTATGAAAATGTGGCTCTATTCCTGCACCAATTCCTAACCTTAAATTATTATTTTTTTCTTCTTTTATTTTTTTTTGTTTTAAAAGTAGTGGAACCATTACTCCTAAATAATGAAATATAGTAGCATTACTATATTTTATTTCTTTCCAAAAGCTAGAGACACTAAACCTTTTAGATTGTATTTGGGTATTTCCTGTTAAAAAAGCGGCATAAAATGATAATATACCAGCATTAACATGGTGTACTGGCAAACAATTATAGATTTTTTCTTTACTAGATTTAATAGAAATTAGCCCTTTTTTTAAAGTATAAGAATATCCAGCATTAATTTCATAAAAATGTGATAATATACAACCTTTTGGCTTACCAGTAGTACCTGATGTATAAATTAAACTTGCTTCATCAGTTGGCTTTAAAAATTTATCATTATTATTTTTGATTTTATTATTTTCTATAATTAGAGTTAATTTATTTCTATTAAAAATAGAAAGGCCGACTTTTTTGCCCTTTAGAATATCTTTAATTTTATCTAAATATTGCTTTGTGCATATTAAATGCTTAGTCTTTGAATGTTCTATTATATATTTTAATTCACTAATATTTAGTTCATAATTTAGTGGAACACACGAAATTCCATTATAGTTAAGAGCAATTTTTAATATAAAAAATTCGGGTATATTTCCCACTATTATTGCGATTCTATCTTTACGGTTAATGTTAATTTTTTTGAAATAATTTGAATATATATCAACATAATTAGAAACATCATTAAAACTGTATGAATTAATGCTTTGATTATGCTTTTTTCTAGAACTTTCTAATAGTATATTATTTTTAAACTTTTTAAACAATAAATTAGAAATATCTTTTATAGTATTGTTTTCTAAAAATAATTTGCTTTTCATTTTTTTTTATTAAAAAAATATAATTTAATGTGATCCAATACTTAATAAAATACGAAATAACATTAAAATGTCGAGTTCGTTTCTATTCACTTCTCCCTAATTTGTAAATACAACAACTCGACATTACCCCTTAAGAATAGCCATAGTTAATCTTGATATACAAGTAATTTTTTCATTATTATACATTTTGATTTCCCACACATGAGTACTTTTACCAATATGAATAGGAATACTAATTCCTTTTAGTAATCCTTCTCTAACAGCTCTAATGTGATTAGCATTGATATCAAGCCCAACGGTACTAACGCCTTCCTCTATACATAAATTAGATGCTAAACTACCCAATGTTTCTGCTAATGCTACTGAGGCACCTCCATGTAATATGCCATAAGGCTGTTTTAAATAATCCCTAACAATCATTTCACCTTCTAAAGAATTATCATCAATCTTAGTTATTTTTATGCCTAAATGCGAGGCTAGGGTGTTGTCCATTTTTTTATTAATATTAATTAAATTTGTATCTCTTTTCCATATTTTCATTGTCTATCCTTAATGTTATATTTTTATACGAAAATGAATGAAAGTTATATTAAAATTTATTCTATATTAATGTCAGTATTTGTTGTCACTTTAGTACTGACTAATATAATTGGCACTAAAATATTTTTATTGTTTGATCAATCTTTGCCCAATGGCTTGTTTGGAACTCCTCTAGCCTTAACAGCAGGTATTATAACTTATCCTATAACTTTTTTAGTAACAGATGTTACCAGTGAAATTTTTGGTAAGGCAAGAGCTAGCCTTATGGTAATAGTGGGCTTTTTTTGTAGTTTATTATCTTTAATTATAATTAGTATTGTACTAAGACTTACACCTTCTGAGGTTTGGCTTACAGGCACACCTTATTCTACATTAGATCAGATGGTATTAGCCTTTGATACTGTTTTCACTTTACCAGGTGTACTGATATTTGCTTCTATGACTGCGTATCTTGTTGCTCAGTTAATTGATGTAAATATATTTCATATGATTAAAAAAATTACCAATTCAAAATATCTTTGGTTAAGAAATAATGTATCTACTATGATATCTCAATTAATTGATACAATTATAGTAAATACTATTTTCTTAGGTTTTGGTATGGGGTTATCCTTTGACATAGTATATAAAATTATCATTGCAAATTACATAGTTAAAATAATATTTGCTGCTATTGATACACCGATTGTTTATTTAACAGTAAACTTTATTAAAAAAAAGTATCCTAGCTTCAACTATGATAAATAGATAACTCTTTTTTAATTTCCTCTATACTTTGTACATCATTTACTGGTTTATCCCATCGAATTCTGCTTACTCTTGGAAATCTTAGTGCTATCCCAGACTTATGTCTTGAACTAATTTGTGCAGAATCAAATGCTAATTCTATCACCAATAACTTTTTAACCTCTCTAACTGGTCCATATTTAGCAATAGTATTTTTTCTTATAAATCTATCAATTTTATTTAATTCATCATCTGTATAACCTGAATATGCTTTTGCTATTGGTATAACTGAATTTTTAGACCAAATTCCTAATGTATAATCAGAATAAAAAGAGCTTCTTTTCCCGTGACCTCTTTGAGCATACATTAAAATAGTATCAATATATTTCGGATCTTTTTTCCATTTAAACCAATAACCTTTTTTTCTACCACTTAAGTAAAAAGATAATTTCTTTTTAATCATTATTCCTTCAATATAAGGAAATTTTTGATAAATTTTTTTAAGTTCATTATCAGTTTTAAAATTAATTAGCTCAGAAATTGTTAAGTTTGTATTACTATTACTTAAGAAGCATTCTTCAAGCTTTTTTCTTCTATCGTGTAAGGTTCTATTTCTAATATCTTCTCCATTACAGTACAAAATATCATAAACCTTAACAAAGGCAGGTAATTCAGAAAGCAATTTTTTACTAGGCTTTTTTTTATTAATTCTTTTTTGTAATTGGTTAAAAGGTAAAGGTAAGGAGTTTTGACCTACTAGCATTTCTCCATCTAGCACTAATAGTTCAGTACAATTTATTTTTATCTCTGGAAAAGAATTAGAAATGTCCTCACCTGATCTGGAAAAAATAGTAGTGCTTCCATTTTTAGCTACTAACTGTACTCTTATTCCATCCCACTTATATTCAAAATAATAATCATTACTAGATTTTACATCTTCAATAAGCTCTTTATCAAAAGATGTCGCTAACATAAATGAATGAAAAGTTTTACCAGCATCTACAGAGGGATAACTTCCTTTATTTTCTAACCACAAAAAAAAGTTTTCGTAAGGATATTCTAAACCATTCCAAATATTTTCTATTTGATATAATTGTTTATTACCATACTTAGCTAAGCTTTTTTTAACCAAACTAGTTGAAAACCCAATTCTTAAACCACCTAAAATAAATTTAATGAAAGCCCATCTTTCTTTTGAAGTAAATGAATTAAGATATTCGATAATAGTATTATTAATACTTTTACTATTTTTTAATTCATATACTATCTTATTTAAATCTTTTTGTTTTGAGCTTCCATTAGATGGCCATATTAATGCAATAGTTTCAGCCAGGTCTCCTACATAATCATAGGATTGTTCAAATAAATACCAATCTAATTTACTTTTTATAATATTTAAAATATTTGAACGTTTTATATTTTTAAAATTTAAATTTCCAGTCAGAACGGCAATAGTAATTCCTTTTTCTTTATAGTTTATACCTTTAAGATAAGTAGCTAGAATTTCAATTTTTCTATTTGTAGAATAAGTGAATAAAAGCTGTTCTAATAAATTTGCAAATTTTTTCAAATTATAACTCTTTATTATTATTATTAGCTAGCGCATCTGCATTGATATTATTTTTTTTGCACCAATATTTTAAGCAATCCTCTTGCCCATGTGTAATTAATACTTTTTCAGCTTCAGTGCTTTTGATTGTTTTAGTCAGTTCATTCCAATCTGCATGATCAGATAAAATAATAGGTAACTCAATATGTTTTTGTTTTGCCCTTTGTTTTATAGCCATCCATCCAGAGGCAACACCTATTACCTTATTATTAATTTTTCTTGACCAAACATCCTTAATGGCAGATGGAGGAGCCAAAATTATTTGGCCTTTTAATAACCTAATATTATCCTTATTAACTAGAGTATAACTACCTAAGTTGATTTTTTTATTCAAATAATATTCGTTAATTTTTTTAATGGAGCCATGAATATATATTTCATTAGAGTAACCCAGAGCTCTTAACATATTTATAACTCTTTGCGCTTTTCCTAAAGAATAGACACCTATAAGGTAATTTCCTTCTGGGTTTTGTCTTAATGAAGTTATTATTTTTTTAACTTCTTCATAAGGATCAGGATGACAAAAGATTGGAAGTCCAAATGTAGCTTCAGTTATTAAAGTATTAGTTTTAATTAATTCAAATTTTTGAGCTGTTGTATCGGAAATAGTTTTAAAATCTCCAGTAACTAAAACTTTATAACCTTTTTTTTCTAATAAAACTTGAGCGCTACCAAGAATATGTCCTGCGGGGTATAGAGTTATATAGATACCGTCTACATAAATACGTTCACCATATTTTAATACCTGAAAGTTTTTAGCACATTTATTTCCATATCTAATTTTCATTATGTTTATAGTATCTTCAGTAGCAAGAACATTATTATGATTTGCTTTTGCATGATCAGCATGTGCATGCGTTATTATAGCCTTGTCTACTGGGCGCTTTGGGTCTATATAAGCATCTATTGATGATATAAATAAATTATGGTCCAAGAAAAGCATAAATATAAAAATAATATAATTAAAGATAAAATCCAGTCACATAAAATAAATAAGTGGTTTAAAAAAAAAGGCTGGAGTTTTTATGACTATCAAATAAAAGCATTACAGGCAACCAACCAAAATAAAGATATTTTAATAACTTCCCCAACTGGATCTGGTAAAACATTGGCTGGTTTATTACCAACAATATTAGAATCTGATAAGTTTAAAAAAAATAACTTATATACTATATTTATTTCTCCATTGAAGTCTTTGAGTTATGATATAGAAAGAAACCTTTTAATTCCAATAAATGAGTGTGATTTAAATTTAACTATATCAGTTAGAACAGGAGATACAAATGCGTATACAAAAACTAAACAGATTGAAAAACCACCTAATATTTTAGTTACAACACCCGAGTCTTTTGCTCTGTTAATGTCTTACAAAAATGCTGAAGAATATTTTTCAAATTTAAAATATTTAATCATAGATGAATTACATAATATAATTCATAGTAAGAGAGGCGACTTACTAACACTCAATATAGCTAGATTAAATGAAATTGCTCCTTATCATAATAAAATTGCTCTTTCAGCAACATTAAAAGATATAAAAACAGGATTAGCTTACTTTTCTAACAAAAAGAAATCTGAGGTTATTAAAAGTTTAAAAAATAAAAAATTGTCAGTATCTATTATAAAAACAACCAAAAATATACCTTGGTCTGGTTATATGGCTACTTATGCTATTAAAAATATTTATAATAATATTTTAAAACATAAATCTTCTATAATCTTCGTAAATACTAGGGCACAAGCAGAAGTATTATTTCAGTCATTATGGAAGATAAACAAAGATAACTTAAATATAGCTGTTCATCATGGAAGTTTAGAAAAAAAATTAAGAATTAAAATAGAAGAAAAAATGTTCAGAGGCCTTTTGAATTGTATAGTAGCAACTAGTTCCTTAGAGTTAGGCATTGACTGGGGGAACATAAGCTTAATTATACAAGTTGGAGCTCCTAAAGGAATATCTAGAATGATCCAAAGAATAGGAAGAAGTAATCATAAAATTAATTTACCTTCCAAGGCTATTTTAGTACCAACAAATAAATTTGAATACCTTGAATGTGAAGCTGCGAAAAAAGCAATTTATGAAAATGATATAGAAGAAATTAAAATAAAAAAAGGTAGTTTAGACGTACTAGCGCAACATATATTTGGAGTAGCCTGCAGCAAACCTTTTAACACAGATTTATTATTTAAAAATATACAAACTTCTTTTCCATACAAAAACCTAGATATTATTACCTTTAATAAAGTTTTAGAGTTTGTTAAAAATGGTGGATACAGTCTTAAACATTATAAAGAATTTAATAAAATAAAAAGAAATATTAAAGGAAGTTATGAAGTATCAGACAAAAGGTTAATACACAAATACAGAATGAATATAGGTACAATTGTAGAATCTGATTTAATAAATGTTTATTTAAAAAATAAAAAATTAGGAAAAATTGAAGAGTATTTTGTACAAAATTTAGTAAGAGGCGATACATTTCTGTTTGCTGGAGAGGTGTTAGAATATTTAGAAAATAATGTAAAAGGCATCTCTGTAAAAAAAAGTAAAAATAAATACCCTAAGATCCCTTCATATGTTGGTGGCAGATTGCCATTATCAACAAAACTTTCTAGACATGTAATTGAATTAATTAATAACTATAAAAATTTTAATATACCTTCACATATAGAAGAATGGCTTCAAAAACAAGAAGAATATTCAATGCTTCCTCCTAGTAAAGGTTTACTCATTGAAACATTTACAAGGAATAATTTTGGCTTTAAAAAAAATTATTTAGTTGCATATACTTTTCAAGGAAGATCTGCAAATCAAACTCTAGGTTTAGTTGTGCTTAACAAGATGTTAAAGTTAAATTTAAAACCTATAGCTTTTACTGCTACAGACTATGCATTAGTTGTTTGGTCTGAAATAAAATGTAATGATGTTGAAAAATTATTTGAAAATAGAAATTTTTTTCAGGGATTTAATCAATGGCTTGAAAACACATCACTAATCAGAAAGCATTTTAAAGATGTAGCAGTTATATCCGGGTTAATTGATAAAAATTACCCGGGTTATATAAAAACTCATAAACAAATTAAATTTAATGCTGATTTGATATATGAAGTATTAAAAAAATATGAAAGAAATCATATCCTTTTAAAAAGCACTAAATTAGAGGCTATGGATAATCTATTAGACTATAATAAGATAAAAAATTATCTTTTAGCAATTAAAAATAATATCATACATAAAAATCTTAAAAGGGTTTCACCTATGTCTATTCCATTGTTATTAGAGTTTAATGTAGAAAAAGTTAAAGATGATAATTTAATAGATATAATCGAAGAAGAAAATAATTTATTATTGGAAGCAAATTTATATTAATGTTAATTCAGTTTGGAAACAATCAATTTTTACTAAATCCTGATGGATCTATGTACTGGTTAGAAGAGAAAAGCCTTATAGTGGGAGATTTACATTTAGAAAAAAGTACTTCTTATATTGATCAAGGTAATTTTTTGCCTCCTTATGACACGATAGATACACTTGAAAGATTATTAAATAAAATTAAAGAGTTATTACCAAATAGAATAATATTTTTAGGAGATGTTTTTCACGATAACTATGCATTTGGCAGGTTAAAGACGAAAGAAAAACAATTATTTAAAGATATATTAAAAAAAAATGTTATTTGGGTTAAAGGTAATCATGATAATAAGTTTAGATATTTCAATATAAAAACATATACTTCATATAAACTAAAAAATTTAATTTTTTCTCATATATCTGATAAAAAAAAAAAATTGGAAATTAGTGCTCACTATCATCCTAAGGTAATCTTTAAATTTAAAGGAACAAAGGTATCCAAACCTTGCTTTTTAATAGATAAAGAAAAAATTATTCTACCAGCATACGGTACTTATACTGGGGGATTAAACATTTCATCAGACATTTATAAAAATCTATTTTTAAATGACTATCAAATTTATGCTTTAGGAAATACAAAGGTACTAAAGATAGAAAAGAAACTTTAAGATAAGTTTTCTGCGATACTATTAAAATTTTTTAATTCTTTTTTATATCCTTCCTCATAATATTTTTGATAATTTTCATAAGTTACAAGGGTAGAATTATCTTCTACTTTATCAGTAAATAAATAGCCATCCAGATGATCAATTTCATGCTGATAAACAATAGATTCAAGTCCCTTTATATTTTCTGTAATTTTTTTTGCATCCATAGTGTAATAAGTAACACTAATAGTATTGTATCGTTTTACTTTTCCTCTTAAATTAGGAACACTTAAGCATCCCTCATATGAATTAAAAGTAGCTGTGTCTTTTTTAATAATTACTTTGGGATTTATTAGAACTTTTAATGGTATGGTGTTTAAATGTTCATATCTAGGGTTATCCAAAACTTCAATTATACATATACTTATTGGCTCATAAATTTGGTTTGCAGCTAAACCAGCTCCATTATGCTTACGCATAGTTTTAATCATTTTTTCTATAATTTTTTGTGTATTTTCAGATTTTATCTCATTAATAGGTATATCTTTTGTTTTGTTTCTTAATATTGGATGACCAATTTGTGCTATATTAAAATCTTTAAACATGTATATTATTTTATATATTTTTAGATTATTTTAAATAAATTAAATTTAATATTAATTGAAAGGCTTATAATGGGGAAAAGAATTGATAAATATGGTTTAAAAATTGAGGAAAATCTCTTTAATTTTATAAATAATGAAGTCTTAGATAATTTAAATTTCGAAAAAGAAAGCTTTTGGAAAAACTTTTCAAATTTTATTACAGATTTTGCACCTATTAATAATTCCCTTTTGAAAAAAAGATTAGATTTAAAAGTAAAAATTGATGAATGGCATATAAAAAATAAAGCTAAAGAGATTAATTTAAATGAATATAAACAGTTTCTAATGGAAATAGGTTATTTAGTACCTGAAGGAGAGAATTTTTCTATTGCAACAACAAATGTAGATAAGGAAATATCTGAAATTTGTGGTCCCCAGCTAGTAGTTCCCATTACTAATGCAAGATACGCTCTAAATGCTGCAAATGCTAGATGGGGAAGTCTTTATGATGCTCTATATGGGACAGATTTAATGGGAAGTTTACCTAAACAGGGGGCATATGATGAAAGTAGGGGGGCAGAGGTAATAAAATACGCTAGAGATTATTTAGACAAAGAATTTCCACTAAAAGATTATTCTTGGAAAAATATTAAAAGTATTCAGATTTCTTCTAACTTACTCGAAGTTATAGGACAGGATGACAATAGATATACTCTTTTAGAAGTTAAACAGTATTTCGGCTACAGATTAAATAAAGAAAATACATTATCAGAAATTATTTTAGAAAAAAATAAACTGAAAATTAGAATATTAATTGATCCCACTCATAATATAGGTAAGTATGATGCAGCTCATATAGCAGATATAATATTAGAATCTGCTATATCGACTATAATGGATTGTGAAGATAGTGTTGCTACAGTTGATGCAGAAGATAAAGTATTGGCGTATAAAAACTGGTTAGGTCTTATGAAAGGAGATTTAGAGACTAAATTTACCAAAGATAACAATAGTTTAATAAGAAAACTTAATAGTGATATAAGTATTTTTAATAAGAATGATGAAAAAATTAATCTTAAGGGCAGATCATTAATGCTCATCAGAAACGTAGGACATTTAATGACAAATCCAGCAATTTTATTCAAGAATGATATAGAAATTCCAGAAGGTTTGATGGATGCAATGTTTACAACATTAATTGCTATTTATGACTTAAAAAATGAAAATATTTCTAAAAATTCATTAGAGAAATCTGTCTACATAGTTAAACCTAAAATGCATGGTCCTGAAGAAGTGGCTTTCACTAATGATATTTTTTCTAAAGTAGAAGAAATTCTTAACTTACCAAAATATACAGTAAAATTAGGTATAATGGATGAAGAAAGACGAACTAGTGTTAATTTAAAGGAATGTATTAGAGCTGCTGAAAATAGAGTAGCCTTCATTAATACAGGTTTTTTGGATAGGACAGGTGATGAAATTCACACATCAACAGAAGCAGGACCCTTTTTAAAGAAAGGCGATATGAAGGAAACTAAATGGATAAAGTCTTATGAGGACAGAAATGTTGATATTGGATTGGAATGTGGCTTGCAAGGAAAAGCTCAAATAGGTAAAGGTATGTGGGCTATGCCAGATTTAATGCAAGATATGTTTGAAAAAAAAATAGAACACCCTAACTCAGGAGCAAATTGTGCTTGGGTTCCTAGTCCAACAGCAGCAACTATACATGCAATGCATTATCACACTATAGATGTTAAAGAAATTCAAAATAACATATTAAACAATAGTAGTAGGGGACGATTAGATGATTTATTAACTATTCCGATAGCTAATAAAGAAAACTGGAATAAAGAAGATATTTTATTGGAAGTTGAAAATAATGCTCAAAGTATTTTAGGTTATGTTGTAAGATGGATTGATCAAGGAGTAGGATGTTCCAAGGTACCAGATATAAAGGATGTAGGGCTTATGGAAGATAGAGCTACGTGCAGAATATCGTCTCAAATTCTTGCTAATTGGTTAAAACATGAAATTATATCTAATGAAGAAGTTATTGAAATTATGAAGAAAATGGCAAAAAAGGTTGATATTCAAAATGAGCTCGATAATAATTATAAAAAGATGTCTGATACATATGAAACTTTTGCCTTCAAAGCCGCATGTAGGCTAGTCTTAGAAGGTTCAGATCAACCATCTGGCTATACTGAACCAATTTTACATGAAATGAGATTAAGGGAAAAAAATATATAGCTTATTGAATTCTTTTATAGAAGCTATAGCTTTTTTTATTCTATTTACTATTATATTATTTACAAGAAAGGAAGAATTATGAAATTTATTTTAATAAGTATTTTTACTTTTTTATTTTTAAGTGTTGGATATTCTAAAGAGGTAGTTATAGACATGCTTAATAAAAGAGATGATGGCCAAAAGATGGTTTACAGTCAAGATGTTGCCAAGATTGACGTTGGTGATACAGTTAAATGGTTGCCAACTAATAAAGGACATAACGTAGAATTTTTAGGAGGTCCTGATGGTTTTGAGTTACCTGCTAAGTCAGGTTTAAATAAAGAAGTATCAATTACCTTTGATAAGCCAGGAGTTTATTTATATGTTTGTACGCCTCACAAAGTTATGGGAATGATTGCTTTGGTAGTTGTTGGAGGTGATGTTTCTAATAAAGACGCTATCTCTAAGATTAAAATGATGGGTAGAGGTAAAAAGAAATTAGCTGAACTTTTGGATCAGATTTAATTAAGTTCTAACGTATAATGCCAGTAGTTATGCTGGCATTTGCCTTATCACAATAAAATTAAGAATTTCCGCTTATTGGTTCTAAAACTTCTGCTTTTCTTGCGTCTGAAAAAGCTCTTTTTATTGTCTTATCAACTAATTTTTCTATTTTGTTAATATCATAATCTATTATTTTACATCTAACTACTAGAGCCATACATAAAGCTTGAATTATATCTCCATTAGATGGTTTATAAATATTTATTTCATTGCTAATTTTAGATAGTAACAAATTAATTATTTCATTTATAACTAACGGAGAATTGGTATTTTCGTCTAAACTAAATTTGAAATTAACTTCTTTTCGAGAGGCCGTTATAGCTTTGTAAGGTAGAAATATTTTTTTATCACTCATAATTCATATATAGTGTAAAAAAAAAGAATAGTAAAAATTTTATTACTATTATATCTTTTTTTTATGTGCTATGAAAAAAATGCATCAAATGTTCTTAATACAGAACTTAAACCTTGTTCAATTGAGCCTCTAACTGGATTTTATAGAGATGGACATTGCAGAACCTTCAATAATGATGTTGGAGAACATATAATATGTTCAGAAATGACCGCAGGTTTTCTTAACTTTTCAAAAAGTATGGGCAATGACCTCATTACAGCTGTTCCTGAATATAATTTTAGTGGCTTGAAGCCAGGAGATAGATGGTGTTTATGCGCAGACAGGTGGATAGAGGCATTAAATCATGATATTGCTCCTAATATTATATTAGAATCCACACATATCAAAATGCTTGAGAAAATTGATTTTAATATTTTAAAGAAATTTGGAATTGAATATTTGAATTTAAACTAAAATGAAATTTATTTATATAAGTATATTTTTAGTAAAAGTTATTTTTTTTTATTCCTCGGCCGTTTTGCCGTCAAATTTTTCTATGTGGCTTCAGGAACTAGAACCAGAAATTTTAGATTATGGTGTATCTAAAAAAACTTATTCTAAAACATTATCTCATTTAAAAGATGTAAATACAAAAGTTTTAAAACTTTATAATAACCAGCCTGAGTTTAAAATTACTTTTGATAATTATTATAATAGAAATATAAATCAAAAAAGAATAAAACTTGGTAAAGATTTATTAAAAAAATATCAAAATTTACTGACTGAAATACATGCTATATATGATGTAGCGCCAGAAATTATAGTTTCAATATGGGGAATAGAAACAAATTATGGTATGTATATGGGGAATTTTAATGTTATAGAAGCGTTGGCCACCTTAGCATATTCGAGTAAAAGAAAAAGTTTTTTCAAAAAAGAGTTATTAAATTCATTACTGATATATGAGACAAATTTTAAAGATACTGATAAGGTTTTAAAAGGTTCTTGGGCTGGAGCAATGGGCCAAGGTCAATTTATGCCATCAAGCTTCTTAAATTATGCTGTAGACTATGATAAAGATAAAATAGTTGATATCTGGAATTCGCATTATGATATCTTTGCATCAATTGCTAATTATTTGAAATCTCATGGTTGGAAAAAACAAAATTACTGGAGTGTAGAAGTGCAAGTTAAAATGGATTTCAAGGAAAAAATACAAGAAAACATAATTTATGATATGAGTATATTTAAAAATACTAAACTTTTAGATAATTTTGCAAACTCTAAAAAAATAAATATTAAAATCATCAAAAATAATGAAAAATTACGTTATTTTGCTATAGATAAGAATTTTGAAATTATTAAAAAGTACAATAATTCTGATTACTATGCTTTAATAGTAGGTGATCTAGCAAATAAAATTAAAAATATATACTAATGAAATGTTTTAAGTACATAAAAAATATTTTAATATTATTTTTATTATTTAATAGCGCGTGTACAAATACTAGAATGATAGTAGAAGGTACAAAAAAAGTAATAAATAAACCTTCTAAAAAAGAACAAGAAGGCACTCAGAAAGAAAAATTATCTAGAGGACATTATAAAGTTGGTAATCCCTACACAATTAATGGTGTTAAATATATTCCAAAACTTGTTTCTGAGTATGATGAAATAGGAATTGCATCTTGGTATGGACCAAAATTTAACCTTAAAAAGACCGCAAATGGTGAAATATTTGATCAAGAAAAAATATCAGCAGCTCATAAAACGCTTCCTTTACCAAGTATTGTAAAAGTCACAAATTTAGAAAATAATAATACAATTTTTTTGAGAGTGAATGATAGAGGACCATTTGTTAATGATAGAATTATTGATTTTTCAAAAAAAGCTGCAATTAAATTTGGATTTTATGAAAAAGGAATAGCGCAGGTAAGAGTGCAATTAATTGATAGTGGTCCTCATTTATTAGATGAAAAATATTTAAATTATTTATTTTTGGTAAATTATGCAAAAAATATAGATACTAATAAAATTAAAGAATTTTCGAAAAATTATAAATTCTTATTACAAATTGGAGTATTTGAAAAAAAAAAAAATGCTTTAAATTTATTGACCTTTCTTAAAAGTAAAATTGATGATAATTTGTTTATTGAAAATGCAACAATTTTAGAGGATAAAATAATATACAAAGTTTTTGCTGGTCCATATAAAGAAGAAAAGATTGCTAAACTTTCTGCCGAAAAATTACTTGAGCTTGGATTTAATACTATCTACAAAAAGGAATAAAATATATGAAGTTTTTTTTAAAATTACTAATACTATTAATTATTCATATCAAGCCTATTTCTTCTGCAACTACCTCTACTACGGCAAAATTTGCAGTTATCATGGATTTTGATACAGAAAATATCCTTTATGACAAAGATGCTAATTCAAGAATCTACCCTGCTTCTATGAGCAAATTAATGACTCTATATGTGCTTTTTGAAGAAATTTCATCAGGAAATATCAGCATGGATACTGAGTTTCTAGTAAGTGAAAAAGCATGGAGAAAAGGTGGGTCAAAGATGTTTGTAGAGATAGACAGCTATGTTAAAGTTAAGGACTTATTAAAAGGTATTATTGTTCAGTCAGGTAATGATGCTTGTATCGTAATAGCAGAGGGCATTTCTGGAAGTGAAGACGCATTTGCTGATTTAATGAATAATAAAGCAAAAAAGCTAGGCTTGTTAAATAGTAATTTTAAAAATTCTACTGGTTGGCCTGATGATGAACATTATATGACTGCCTATGATTTAGCATTATTATCTAAGAAGATAATTAATGATTTTCCTGAACTTTTTACTATGTTCAAGGAAAAAGAATTTACTTTCAACAATATAAAACAAGGAAATAGAAACCCATTACTATATTCATATCAGTTTTCAGACGGACTAAAGACTGGGTACACTGAAGCCTCTGGTTTCTCATTAGCTGCTACAGCAGAAAAATCGGGAAGAAGATTAATTGCTGTATTAAGCGGAATGAACAGTGTAAAAGAAAGAAAAGACGAAACTATAAAATTACTTGAATGGGGGTTTAGAGAATACGTAAACATAAACTTATACCAAGAGAATGAAACTATTATAGAAGCTGATGTCTGGTTAGGTGATAAAAGTATAATAGATCTTATTACAAAAAATAATGTAAACTTTACACTTCATAAAAAAAATATTAACAATTATTCAGCAAAAGTTATTTATAATAATCCACTACCTGCACCTATAAATACAGACACGGAATACGGAAAATTAATTATCCAAAATACTTTTAAAGGAAATTTAGAGTATCCCCTTTATGCAAAAGAAAGTATTAAAAAGGCTGGCGTTTTTAAAAAAATATCTTCTGCATTGAGCTTCTTTATTTTTGGCGGTTATGCAGAATAAGGGTAGAGGAACTTTTATATCATTTGAAGGAATAGATGGATCAGGTAAATCTACACAAATTGAATTAGTAAAAAAATATTTACTTAAAAATAAGAAAAAGGTTTTATTTACGAGAGAGCCTGGTGGTACCTTTGAAGCTGAACTAATTCGTAAATTAATATTAAGTAAAAATAAAAAAATTAATCTTGATAATAAAACTGAAATCTTACTTTTATTAGCTGCAAGACATGAACACTATAAAAAGTTAATAGAACCTGCAATAAGAAATGGTACAATTATAATATGTGATCGATTCATAGACTCAACTTTAGCTTATCAGTGTGCAGGAAATAATGAATTGAAGAAATTCTATTTTCAAATATCCAAGCTATTAATAAAAAAGTTTGAACCTGACTTAACAATTCTATTAGATATTTCGCCAATCAAGGCTCTAGAAAGAATTAATGAAAGAAAAAATAAAAATAAATATGATAATAAGAATTTAAGTTTTTTTTCTAATGTAAGAAAAAATTATAACGAATTAGCTAAAAATAACTCTAGAATTCAAAAATTTAATGCATTAAATGATAAAAATATATTAGCTGAAAAAATTAGAAAACTTATTATTAATTTACTATAATAAGATGACTATTAATTCATTAGAAATAATTAATAAAATAGAAGGCAATAAAAAAGCTATAAGTTTTTTTTTAAAAAATCTCGATATTTCTCATGATGCTAATATATGGATGATAAACGGTTCAAAAGGTATAGGAAAATCCTTTCTTGTAAAGTTAATAACATCTAGTTTATTAGATATAGAATATAAAAATAACGAATATGAAGATATATTTCATCCAGATTTGGTTGTTTTAAATAAGAATGATAATAAAAAGTATATATCTGTTGATGAAATAAGAAACTTAAAGAGACTTTTTTATAAAACGTCTTTTAACGGTAGCTACAGAATAGCAATAATTGATAGCATTAATGATTTAAACTTATTTGGTCATAATGCATTATTAAAAACTATTGAGGAGCCACCAAAAGGAAGCTTTATTTTTATTATAAATCACCAAAATAGCTTTGTTCCTGCAACTATTAAATCGAGGTGTAAAATATTAAACTTACAAAAATTAACTGAAATAGAAGTTTTGAAAGTGTTAGAAAAAATGAATTTTAAATTAGAAGAAGAAGAGCTTTCTTTTTATTCAAAAATTTCAAGAGGTAGTGTAGGGGATGCAACATATTTTATAAATAATAATTCTTTACCTTTTTATAAATATTTATGTAATTACTTTATAAATATTGAGGACTTCAATGAAATTGAGACTGCAAACATAATAAATTCTATTATAGAAAAAAAAAATAATCTCATTCTAGCATTTTTTATGCTAATTAGCTTATTATTTAAAAAAGTAATTAAAAAGATGTTCTTAAATCAATATTCAATCTTAATAGAGGAAGAGAAACTATTAGTAGAAAAGTTTAGCAAGCTTTATAGCGAAAATAATGTCTTTCATATTATCGATTTAATAGAAACTAAATATGATAATTATACAGCCTTAAATACAGATTTACATACTACTTTATATTCTTTATTAATAGAATTACATAAAAAAATTAAAAAATAATATTATGAAAAATAACTTTTATATTACTACTCCAATTTATTATGTTAATGATATTCCTCATTTAGGACATGCTTATACTAGCTTTGTTGCAGACACAATTTCTAGATATAAAAAACTATCAAATTTTGATGTATATTTTACTACGGGTACTGATGAACACGGACAAAAAGTTGAAAACTCAGCTAGAGATAAAAATATTAATACTCTAGAATTCACTAATAAAGTCTCTGCTAGATTTAAAGATTTATGTTCCAAGCTAAAACTTACCAATAATGATTTTATTAGAACTACAGAGAATAGACATAAAAATAAGGTTCAAAAAATATGGAATAAACTTATAGACAATAATGAAATTTATTTAGGAAATTATGAAGGGTGGTATTCTATTAGAGATGAGTCTTTTATTAATGAGAGTGATATTAAAATTAATAAGGATAATGAAAGAATTGGGCCATCACTTGATAAATTAAAAAAAGTACAAGAACCTAGTTATTTTTTTAAACTATCAAAGTGGCAAAAACCCTTATTAGATTTTTATGAAAAAAATAAAAATTTTGTAAAACCTGCATCAAGATTTAATGAGGTAAAAAGTTTTGTAGAAAATGGGTTAGAAGATTTATCAATATCAAGAACAAGCTTTAAATGGGGTATAAAGGTTCCAAAAAATGATGAGCACATTATTTATGTGTGGTTAGATGCTTTATTTAATTACATAAGTGTTTTAGAAGATAGTTTAGAAAATAAATATTGGCCCGCTGATATACATATTGTAGGAAAAGACATTTTAAGATTTCATGCGATATATTGGCCTGCATTTTTATTAGCCGCTGGTTATGATACCCCTAAAAGTATTTATGCACATGGTTGGTGGACAATAAATGGAGAAAAAATGTCAAAATCATTGGGAAATGTTATAGATCCCAATTATCTTGTAGATACATATGGTATAGATCAAGTTAGATATTTTTTACTAAAAGAAATTCCTTTTGGGCAAGATGGGAATTTTTCTGAAGAAATATTGATCAATAGAATTAATAGTGATTTATCAAATGATTTTGGTAACCTTGTTCAAAGAGTTCTCACAATGATTCAAAAGTATAATAGTGGTAATATTCCTAAAGCTGATAATTTAAATGAAAATGATTTATCTTTAATAGAACTTCCTAAAAAAATTTATGATATTAATAATTTTCAGATGAATAAATATCAGTTTAATATAATATTAGAAAATATTTGGAAAATTATAAGATCAGCAAATGGCTATGTAGACAGCAACGAACCTTGGAACCTATATAAAAATAATAATTCCAAAAGATTAAATAATGTATTATATACATTAGTAAATACTATTTATAAAGTGACTATACTTACACAACCATTTTTACCTGAGTCTTCAAAAAAAATATTTCATATGCTAAAGCAAAAAGAAGAAATATATTTCTCTGAAATTAAAAATAACATTAAAGAAGGTGTAAAACTTGAAAAGTCTCAGCCTATTTTTCCAAGGTTTGATAAAAAGGACTTAAAAATATGATTATTGATAGCCATTGCCATTTAAACATGAAAGATTTTATTTCTGATTTATCTAATGTCATTAAAAACGCTAAAAATAATGATATAAATGGTATGCTTACTATTTCAACAAAAATAGAAGAGTTTATAAATATAAGTAATATAGCAAAAAATAATAAAAATATCTGGTATTCTCTAGGCATACACCCTCATAATGTAGACAACAATTACAAAGATCTTCAAGTTGCTATTGATGAATTTAAGTCAGACAAAAAATTTATAGGGATAGGAGAAACAGGACTTGATTATTTTTATGAGAATAGTAGTAAAAAATTACAAATTGAGTCATTTATTAATCATATAGAGTTATCTAGAAGTACTGATTTACCTATTATAATACATACAAGAGACGCAGATAAAGATACTATTTCAATATTAAAAGATGAATATAAAAAAAAACCCTTTAAGGGGTTAATTCATTGTTTTACTGGAACAGAGGAATTAGCAAATGAGGTATTAAAATTGGGCTTTTTTATATCTATATCTGGGATTATAACATTTAAAAATGCTAAAGTATTAAGAGATATTGTTAAAAAAATACCATTAGAACGACTTTTAGTTGAAACAGATGCTCCTTACCTATCTCCTGAGCCTATGAGGGGAAAAAGAAATGAGCCTGCACATGTTATTCATACAGCAAATTATTTGGCAGATATGTTGAACATGGATCCTAAAGAACTATATGCATCTACTACTAAAAATTTCTTTAATTTATTCACCAAAGCAGAGTTAGTGAAATGAAAATTACTATTTTAGGATCAGGGTCATCAGGAGGTGTACCTCTAATAGGAAATTATTGGGGTGAGTGTAATCCAAATAATCCTAAAAATACTAGAACAAGAGTGTCTGTATTAGTTACATTAGATAATAAAAATAATATCTTAATAGATACTTCACCTGACCTTAGAATGCAATCAATAAATAATAATATTAAAAAAATAGATGCTGTTTTATGGACACATGCTCATGCAGACCATGCTAATGGAATAGATGATTTAAGGCAATTTTTATGGACAAGAAAAGATCAATTACCAGTTTATGGATCCGAAGATACAATTAATGCTTTAAAAACAAGATTTGACTATGTTTTTAGTCAAGATAATAGTTACTTTAAACCACCTTTAAATGTAAATACTATTAATGAAGGAGAGTTTAGCGTATGTTCTTCCAAAGCTATTGCATTTAATCAACATCATGGAAAAGAGTTTACCTATGGTTATAAGTTAGAAAAATTTGCTTATTCTACAGATGTTAAGTCATTTCCTAAATCATCAGAAAAATATTTATATGACTTAGACCTATGGGTCATTGACTGTGTAAGACATGAACCACATTATAGTCATTCTCACTTTGATCAGACAATCCAATGGATTAAAAAATTTAAGCCTAAAAAGGCAATATTAACACATTTAGGCGCTTGGTTAGATTATGATGAATTAAAAAAGCTATGTCCTAATAACGTAGAGCCAGGATATGATGGATTAACTATAAATTTAACATAATATATGTTATGCGAACTAATCATAGTACTCATTTAGCAGGATTTAGTAAATAAAATAGATATTTAGAGATTAATTGTATATAAGAGGGTAAAAAAAGTTAGCCCTCTTATATATATGTTGTAAGTTATGGTAATTTGTAAGAAAGAGATTGTTTACATGAGGATGCACCATTAGGAAAGTTTTTACATACCCATGGGCCATTTCCAGTTATTCCTGTATATTTACCAGTTCCTCCAGTTATAGTATTAGTTCCTTGTACTGTATCTCCTACGAAGCTTGTAAATATATGATCTCCATCTGAGTCTGACCAGGTACAGTAACCTTTATTTTCTCCTTTGCCGTCCTTTACTTCAAAGCTTACTACACATGCTCCTTCTCCGTTATGAAGAAAGCCCTCTCCTTTGTCATTAAAAGTAGCACCAAGTGCTTTGCCACTACCAATCATATGATTATCGGATATTTGCACTACATCTGGTTTAAAAGACCACCCAGTATGGAAATCAAACTTTCCAGACTTTGCATAGGAACTTGCGCTAATAAGGAAAAAAGATAATACTATTGATAATATATATTGAATTTTCATAATTACTCCTTTTTTAAAATAGAAATAGTCTAATGATAGATTTAAAATAGAAAATTGTAAATTATATAAATTATTTTCATAATACTTATACAATAAATTAAATAAAATAATGTATTAAACTTTTATTCTAAGAATATTAGACGTTAATATGTATACTGAAAGATGTTTATATATTATATTTAAAAGTCTTAACACTCTAAAAAGACTAAACTTTAAAGTAGTGTATCAATTTGCATAAGTTATGAAAACTAATAAAAAAGAAGAGATTTTGCAAAAACTCATATTATCATTTGTTAATAGTGATAAAAAAGACTTGTTAAGTAAGATAAATAAAAGAGATAAGATTGAAATAATTAAATATTTAGAAAATGAATTATTTAATTTAGATGAGATAAAAGAGTTAATATTATCATTAAAATACGACAAGTCTGAAATTATAAATATTGTTTACGAGCTTATAAAACTATACACTAATGTAGATAGTAAAGTTTATAGGAAAACAAAAGATTTAACTAATTTTGCATCCAAAAATGGTTTCGAGTGGCCAAATAGGAAAGTCTGTTTTGAAAAGATTGAAGAGGAATTATTAGAACTTAAAATGGCTTTATTAAAAAATGACAAAAATAATATTAAAGAAGAAATAGGAGATATACTTTTTACATTAAACAGTTTTGCGCAATTAAGTATGCTGGACATGCTAGACTGTCTTGATCAAGCAAATAATAAATTTGAAAAAAGATTTAAAATATTAAAAAAATATGCTGACCTTGAAAATATAGATTTAAAATTTGTTTCTTCAGAAATAAAAGAAAAGCTATGGGAAAAAGCTAAAAAAAGTTAAGAATTATCTTAATAGTTTTATTAAAGAAGATGTATCCCATCTTTTACCCCCAATGTCTAATATATTTGAGTAAAATTGATCTATAATGGCAGTAATCGGAAGTCTAGCCCCTACTTCATCTGCCTGTTCTAAACAAATCTTTAGATCTTTTCTCATCCATTCGACAGCAAAACCGATATCAAATTCGTTTTTAGCCATAGTTTGATATCGGTTTTGCATTTGCCATGAAGATGCTGCTCCATCTTTAATTACACCTATTACCTTTTCCATATCTAAATTTACTTTTTGACCGAAATTTATAGCCTCAGATAATCCTTGTAGTAAGCCAGCTATGCAAATCTGATTAACCATTTTAGCTAATTGACCAGAGCCAGAGTTTCCTATTAATGTTGAGTTTTTCGCATAACTTTTTAAGAGTGGTTCAATTTTTAAATAAGCTGCCTCATCACCTCCTACCATAATAGTTAATTGACCGTTTTCTGCTCCAGCTTGACCTCCAGAAACAGGAGCATCTATAAAACTTACATTTTTAGAAGCCTTACAATAATTGTATATTTCTTTAGTTATTTTAGCAGAAGCTGTGGTGTGATCTACAATAATTGAACCTTCAGTGATTGATGACATAATGCCATTTTCCCCTCTTACTACCTCGTTTACATCATGATCATTGCCTACACACATAAAAACAACATTACAATCCTTCGCTGCTTCAGCAGGGGTTGTACTTAGAAAGCCATTAAATTTTGATATCCATTTCTCTGACTTTTCAATACTTCTATTATAAACTTTTATTTCCAAATTACTGTTTTTACTGGACAAATGACCAGCCATTGGAAATCCCATCACACCTAGACCAATAAAAGAAACCTTCATATTTTATCTCCTTAATACAATATATTTGAAGATAAAAAAAAAGCCATCAAAAAATGATGGCTTTTTATTTTCATAATACTTAGTAGATTGAGAATTACATTCCCATTCCACCCATACCGCCCATAGGATCCATACCGCCCATGCCACCCATGCCGCCCATGCCGCCCATGTCAGGCATAGCAGGACCTCCTTCTTTCTTTTCAGGCATATCAGCAATCATAGCTTCAGTAGTAATCAATAAACCAGCAACTGAAGTCGCATCTTGAAGAGCAGTTCTTACAACCTTAGTAGGGTCTATAATACCTTTAGACACCATATCTACAAACTTTCCAGTTTGAGCATCAAATCCGTGCGTTTTACTTTTGGCATCTCTAATTTTACCTACAATTATAGATGAGTCATATCCAGCGTTTGAAGCTATTTGTCTGATAGGCGCTTCTAGAGCTTTTCTTACTATTTCTATACCCACTTTTTGATCATTATTGGCAGGTGTTAAAGAGCTTAGTGCTTTTACAGAGTAAAGTAAGGCTGTTCCTCCTCCAGGTACAATACCCTCTTCCACTGCTGCTCTTGTAGAATTCATAGCATCTTCAACTCTATCTTTTCTTTCCTTCACTTCAATTTCTGTAGCTCCACCAACATTAAGAACAGCTACACCACCAGCTAACTTTGCTAATCTTTCCTGAAGCTTTTCTTTATCATAATCAGATGTTGCTTCATCGATTTGTGCTCTAATTTGATCACATCTACCTTCAATGTCTTTCTTTTTACCTGCACCTTCAACAATAGTAGTTTCTTCTTTAGTTAATATTATCTTTTTTGCAGTTCCTAACATTTTAAGGTCAATTGACTCAAGTTTAATACCAAGCTCTTCACTTATTACCTGGCCACCGGTTAGAGTAGCAATATCAGCTAACATTGCTTTTCTTCTATCACCAAAGCCAGGCGCTTTACATGCAGCTACCTTTAATCCACCTCTTAATCTGTTAACAACAAGTGTAGCTAATGCCTCTCCTTCAATATCTTCAGCTAAAATTAGTAATGGCTTACCAGATTGCACAATTTTTTCTAATATTGGTAACATTGGTTGCAAAGAAGTAAGTTTTTGCTCATGAATTAAAATGTAGGCATCTTCTAATTCAGCTACCATTTTTTCTGCATTAGTTACAAAATATGGTGATAAGTAACCTCTATCAAACTGCATACCTTCAACTACGTCTAAAGTTGTTTCTAATGATTTAGCCTCCTCTACGGTAATAACACCTTCTTTACCAACTTTATCCATTGCATTTGCTATTAATTCTCCAATTTCAGTTTCACCATTCGCAGAAATAGTACCTACTTGTGCTACTTCAGATTGATTATTAACCTTTTTACTCATTTTATTGAGCTCAGCAACTACTGCTTGTGCGGCCATATCTACACCTCTTTTTACATCCATTGGATTCATACCAGCAGCTACTGCTTTATGTCCTTCTCTTACAATGGCTTGTGCTAACACAGTTGCAGTGGTAGTACCATCACCAGCCACGTCGTTGGTTTTACTAGCAACTTCACGTACCATCTGTGCTCCCATATTCTCAAACTTATCTTTAAGTTCAATTTCTTTAGCTACAGTTACACCATCTTTAGTTGTACGTGGTGCTCCAAATGATTTATCAATAACAACATTCCTACCTTTAGGTCCTAATGTTACTTTTACAGCATTAGCTAGAATATCAACGCCTCTAAGCATACGTTCTCTAGCATCAGATGAAAATTTTACTTCTTTTGCAGACATATTTTTTCCTTTTCAATTAAATTATTTACTTACAATACCCATAATGTCAGACTCTTTCACTATCACGTAGTCTACATTATCTAAAGTAATTTCTGTACCAGACCATTTTCCGATGAGTACCTTATCACCTTTTTTTACATCTAAAGGTGTTACAGACCCATCCTCTCCTTTTAAACCTGACCCTACTGCCACAACTTTTGCATGCATAGGCTTTTCTTTTGCAGTATCAGGTATAATGATCCCTCCTTTTGAGACATCTTCTTCATCTTCTCTTTTTACCATGACTCTGTCATGTAATGGACGAAAATTCATATATATATCCTTTCTATATATTTAGTTAAATAAGCACTCTCATCAATGGAGTGCCAACTACTTATATTTTGTAATTAATTTATTAAAATTCAAGAGATAAATTATATTTATTTTATATATGCTATTGAATGCTTATAAATTAAGGATTTCTTGTTGTTTAAATCAACTAATAATGAAAAGTTGTCTATATTCAAAATTTTACATTTAATTAAAATTCCATTTATTAAATGTATTTCAACTACTTTTTTTGATTCCTTTATGTTTTCTAAAAAAACATTTTGAATTGGTAGTAACTTATCATGCTTATTCATAATTAATAATTTTTAATATCTCAGATTTAATATTTCTTAAAATTTGATTATTAGATACCCTCAACTTTTTACCATTAAGTTTATTTGCTTCTAATATAATAGCAGAACTGTTTGTTATGAAAACATTATCTGCCTCAAAAACATCTTTTTCTTTAAATTTTTGTTCACTTACTTTTACGTTTAATGTATTTGCTAACTCTATCAGTTTTTTTCTTGTAACTCCCGGCAAAATGTTACTTGTTAATGGGGTTGTGATTAAGGTATTATTTTTTAATATCCAAATATTAGAAGTAGTAGCTTCAGTTATATATCCATAATCATCTAGCATCAAACACTCAAATGCATTTTTATTTAAAGCTTTTTGTTTTAATAATACATTAGGCAAAAGAGAAACAGTCTTAATATGACAATTATTCCATCTTATATCTTTATGAGAAATTAAAGCTATTTTCTTTGCATTTATATTGTAGGTTTTTTTATGGGAACAAGAGATTATCAAAGAAGGAAATATGTTATTACTCCAATTATGATTTCTTTTTGCTATACCTCTTGAAATATGAATGTAAATTATTCCTTCTCTTAAATGATTTTTTTTAATTAATTCTTCACATTTTATTAATAAAGATTGGAAATTCATGTTAAATTTTATATCAATAGCATTAAGCGAATTTTTTAATCTATCTATGTGGTCCTTCCAAAACAGCATTCTAAAATTATAAACTGTAACTACTTCATATACTGCATCAGAAAAGTGAAGAGACCTATCATTTATAGAAATATTAGCTTTATAACTAGGGATAAATTTACCATTTGTATAGGAAAAACATGTCATACTAATTTACGCAATTTAAAAATTTTACTAAAAATAAGAACATATCCAATGAATTCATATTTACCACAAATCATTAAAGTATTTAATAGAAAATAATATTCAGCTTTGATTTTATCATTTATGTTGCCAACTATAAGTAAGACTTCTCCTGAATTTGATAAAGCAGCTATTGTATAAATTAAAGCTTCCTCTAGATTCATACCACTTATATTTAAGACCATAATATTAAAAAAAGTAATAATTGAACTAAAAATAATTAGGGCATAAAAAGTATTTAATTCTATTTGAGAAGAGCCTTTTTTAATAATACTTACTCCTTTTATATTATGTTGAAATAAAAATTTATTTAATTCTTCTTTAAAATTAATAAAAAATAATGAGATTTTATTTAATTTAACACCTCCATTAGTAGTGCCTGAAAAACTGCCTATAAATGCAACAAATAAAAAAATAAATAAATATTTATTTAATGCTAACTCATACAGATTTTCATCAAACTCTGAAGGCAAAACACCAGTTGTTGTAATTAAAGAGACAATAAAACATAGTTTTTTAAAAAAATCCAAATTGATTCTTGAAAATACTGTTAATAACATAAAAATTAAAATAACAAAAAAAAGTATATTAAGTTTATATTTTGAAACCAACATATAAAAAACCTGAAAAGGTTTTTTGCTATTTAAAATAAACAAAAGTGGCAAAATAAGTAAGGAAACTAACATCATTAAAGTAACTATAATATAATTGGTGTCGTAATTTAAAAATACCGAGTTTATAACCTTTAAACCAGAACTAGAAATAATAGTTGAAGCCAACGAAAAACTAAAAATGAAATCATAATTTTCAGCAAAAAATATTAAAAAATAAGATAATAAAAAAAATAAATATAATAAGTAAAGTTTTATAATATTACCTTTTGATAAAACTAAAAGTTTACCTCCTAAAAATATATTACTATAAATTAAAAACAACAGCAAAGTGTAAACAGCTCCAATGTTTTGTATAATTGCAACCCATAAAGACAAAATTAATTTATTAGTATTTTTTTCAGTATTTATATTAAAACCTGCATTAGTAACCTGGCTAGTAGTATAAAAAATAATTTCATTAAAATTACTGTTTGATAATAATTCAAATAACGGTATTGAGCTTACCAATATTATTAAAAGCCAACCTGTAATACTAAAGTAAATAAATTGTAATCTACTTAAAATGAGATTTTTTTTTAAAAAATTAATAAAGTAAATTATTAACAATATAAAAAGAAAAGTAACTAAAAATATTAAAGAGTTTTTTGAACCATTAAAATATGAAAGTGTAAATGCAAAAGAAGTAAATGTTCCAAATAAAATAAAAAAACTTTGGAAAGCAAAATAGGTTATATTATTAAACATTATATTAATTCTTTATCTTCAGATAAAAAGTCTTCTACTTTTTGAATTGCATCATGTAACAAACACATTATTACTTTATCTCCTAATTCTAGAGTAGTACTACCATCAACAGTAATAACTTTATTTTGTCTTACGACTGCTCCTATGTATGTATTTTTTGGCAATTTAGAATTTTTAATTTCTATTCCTAGTAATGAAGAACCTTCTTTAATTTGAAACTCTATTATCTCTGCTGAACCATCTTTTATTTCATGAACATCTGAAACTATAGCTTTTCTAATATATTTTAACACTCTAGATACCGTAAGTTCCCTAGGTGATATTATGCCATCAATATCTAAGTTAGGAATAACTGGTTGATATTTATCCTCATTTAATAATGCATAACAATTTTTCGCTCCTAACTTTTTTGATAAAATTGATACTAAAGTATTTATTTCATCACTATTAGTAACAGAAAATACAATATCTGCATTTGCTATATCAGCCTCTATCATAATATCGCTTTCTACAGCATCTCCCAATAAAACATTAGTTTTTTCAAGTTGTATTGCTGCTTTTTCTGCTTTATCTTTATTATTTTCAATTATAGTAACTTCTGCATCAGGTTCATTTATTTCTAAAATTTTTGCAATATTTATAGAAATAATACCAGCTCCTATTATAATTATTTTTCTAGAATCAATGAGTTTTTTTCCAAAAACAGATAATATTCTTTTAGTATTATTACTATCTGCTATCATATAAATATCATCATTTTGCTGAAGTTGCTCCATTTTATCAGGTATAAAAATTCTTTCATCTCTAGTCATTAAAACAATTTTTGTATTCAAGTCTGGAAAAAGCTCAGTTAGTTGACCTAATGGTGTATCCAGAACTGGACAACTTTCATCAAGTTTAAGTCCAATTAACCTTACTTTATCTTCAGCAAAAGATATTAAATCATGTGCTCCTGATACTGCTACTAGTCTAGCTAACATATTTGCTACTTCAATTTCAGGTGAAATAATATTATCTATTCTAAAGCCTTTACTAGAAAACAGGTCTAACCATTTTTCATTTAATAATTCTTTTTCTTTTATTCTTGCAATTGTATTAGGTACTTTAAATAAAATTTTAGCTATTTCACATGTAATAATGTTACTCTCATCATTTTCAGAAACAGCTATCAGCAAATCAGCATCATTTACAGCTGCTTCATCTAATATATATGGGTTAAATGTTTTACCTGCTATAGATCTAACATCTATAGCATTAGTCATTTTGTGAAGTTTTTCTATATCTTCATCAATGACGGTTACTTGCATATTTTCAGATGATAAATATTTGGCTAAACTAAAACCTACTTCACCTGCACCGCAAATAATAATTTTCATATATGTCCTTAATTTAATTTTAAAGTTTTTAATTTTCTATGTAATGCAGACCTTTCCATACCAATAAAATTTGCAGTTCTTGATACATTATTATTAAACCTTTTCATTTGAATTTTAATATATTCTCTTTCAAAAAATTCTCTAGCTTTTTTCAATGATAGGCTTAACATTTTTTTTTGAACTAATGCCTCAAAACCTTCTTCATCCTTTTCTTGTTCAAAACTCATAAAGTCAAGGCTTAAACTCTCATTTTTATTTTTAGGGGATAGTATTAATATTTTTTCAATTACATTTTTTAACTCTCGAATATTTCCTGACCATTTTCTAGATTGTAAATAATTATACCCTTCCTTTGACAACTTAGTATTTGCAAAACCTAAGTCCTTACTACATTTTTTAAGAAAGTAGTCAATAAGTTCTGGTATATCTTCAATTCTCTCATTTAATGCAGGAGCATTTAATGGAACTACATTCAATCTATAGAATAAATCTTCTCTGAATTTCTTTTTTTCAATTTCTGATTTTATATTTTTTGAGGTACCACATATAATTCTAACGTTTATATCTACATTATATTTGCCGTTTACTCTTTGAATTACTTTTTCTGTTAACAATTGAACTAATCTAGATTGTAATTCATAGTCTAAATTACAAATTTCATCAATATACAAAGTACCTTTATGGGCTTGCTCTATTAAACCTATCTTAGTAACAACCCCCTCTAAGTCTTCTACTCCAAATAGATCATTTTCAAGATTATTAGTAAGTATTCTTTTTGTATTAGCTATGATAAAAGCTGCATCATTTCTCTTTGATTTATTGTGAATTAATTTTGCGATATATTTCTTTCCTGAACCAGAGGGGCCTTTTATCAATACTCTGCTTTCTGTTGATGAAACCTTTTCTACAGTAGATCTAATATTTGATGCAATCTGTGACTTACCAAGGAACGTGTTTATAGAATTATTGTCTTTAAGTAATTCCTTATTTTGTCTTTTTAGCTCTGAAATTTCTATAGCTCTGGTTATACTCATAATTAAAATATTACTATCAAAAGGTTTTTCGATAAAATCAAAAGCACCTATTTTTAATGCATTGATTGCCATATCAATCGTTCCGTGTCCGCTTATCATAATAACTGGTATATATGGATAGCTTTTTTTTAAAACTTTTAAAATATCTATACCATCAGCATTACTTTGATCTAGCCATACATCTAACAAAATTAATGAAGGAACCCTTTTAATTAGCTCAATTTTTAAGCTGTCAATATCCTTTGCTAACCTAGTATCAAACCCCTCGTCTAGAAGTATACCAGAGATCAACTCTCTAATATCTTTCTCATCATCAACTATAATAATATCTTTTTTCATTGCAAGCATACTACTGTAAAATTAATTTAATGGAAACAATAAGCTTATTCTTGCACCTTTATTGTTTTTGTTATTTTCTAATTCAATATTACCATTATGGTCTTGCATAATTTTTTTAACCACTGCCAGACCAATACCTGAACCGTTTTTAGACCTTGATATATATGGTTCCGTTAAAAATTCTTTATTTATTGGTAAACCTATACCATTATCTACCATTGTTAATTTGCAATATTCTTTTTTAATTTCTAATGAAATAATAATTTCGCCTTTATAATCATTTATTAAAGCAGTTTTTTCTTTAATTGAATTTATCGCATTTTTAGCTAAATTGTTAAATGCTTGGTCAATCAAATTAGGATCAGCCTTTAAATAAATATTTTTTTTCTTATCAATTTTGCTTTTAATTAAAATTGTTTTATTTGCTAGCTTTAACATGCTTATACTACTTAAGATTAACTTATTTATAGATATATTCTCAAAAATTGGCCTTGGCATTTTTGTAAATGTTGAAAAATCATTTACCATCCTATGGATACTTGATACTTGCCTTATTATTGTATCTATACAATTTATAAAGGTTTGCTTATCATCACGAATGTTACTTAAGTATTTATGCTTTAATCTATCAGCGGATAACTGTATTGGTGTAAGAGGATTCTTAATTTCATGAGCAATTCTTTTAGCTATATCAGACCAAGCAGCAGCTCTTTGAATTTTTATCATTTCAGTAATATTTTCTATAGTTATTACATAACCACTATCTAAATTTCTATAGTTTTCAAAAGAAACTCCAATAATAAAAGTATTTTTTTTACCTTTTATAAAGTAGTCAATTTGTTTTTCCTTATACTGTATTTCGGTTAAATTATTTTCTTTAATAAAACCTTTCATTTGAGGAAAAGTATCATAAATAGTTTTACCTATAAGCTTACTTGCATCTATATTTAACAATTCTAAAGCTGATTTGTTGGCTAGAAAAATTTTATCCTCACTTGTTACACCGAGAACCCCCGACTTAACACCAGTTAATATTGACTCAGTAAATCTCCTTCTATCATCAATCTGTTGATTAGCAGTTACAAGATCTTCTCTTTGATCAAATAATTGTTTTATCATTTTATTAAAACTTGAAATTAATTTAAAAATTTCATTATTTTTATTTATTTTTGGCTTAATTTTAAACTTTAAGTTGCCTTTACTTACACGATCAGAAGCCTCTATTAATTGAGCTATGGGGAAAGTTATAGAATTTGCAAAATTAATCCCTAACCAAATGGCTAATAATAATAAAAGTAAAGCAACCGATATAAATACCATAGAAAAAGTAATTCTATTTTCAGCATTTTCCTTTTTAGCTAAATTAAAATCACTTATTGCTTGCTGAACACTTCTCAAGTTATAAATAATGACTGGATCTAAGTACCTGCTAAAATATAAATATAGATCAATATGTCCTATAATAGGAGTAATTAA
This sequence comes from Rhodospirillaceae bacterium, assembly GCA_902547175.1. Next base: position 88,359 of record CACCMS010000001.1, read on the forward strand.
GTTAATTCTATTGTTATCAGACTCTAGGTAGACTATAGGAGAGTCAGTTTTATTTCTAGTTGAAAATATTTTTGCAGGAGAAATATTTCTTGGTAAGAAAAAACTATTTTTTGACGCAAATAAAATGTTTCCATTTGATGTTATTATTGCCAATTCACTAGCACTTCTTTCAAGTGCAAGACTATTTATAATACGATCAATATTGGCTGTATTATTATAATTAATTTCATTTATTTGAGATAATCTTAGAGAGGCAAAAAGCACATCGCCTTCTACTCTTTTTCTTAATTCTTGTGTATAGTTTTCTGCAATAGCTGCAGATTTCTCTAATGCTGTAGAAACTCTTTTACTAAACCAACCCTGAATTCCCCTTTCAAAAAATATAACGGCAAATATTGCTACAATTAATACAGGAGTAATAGCAATGGCAGAAAAAACTCCTACAATTTTTTTTTGTAATATAGAACCTGCTGTTTTTTTTTTAATATTGATAAATAATCTTATTATTTCATTAATAATTGAAAAAAATAAAATTAAAAAAGAAATTAAACCTAAAAGTAAAAAAAATAAAATTAACTTAGGGTCGCTATCTGCAGAATTATATATAGAATAGTAGATACCTAAAGCAGTGATGAATGTAAAAAAACTAATAAAAATTAGAAAATATTTCTTAAGGTTGATTAGGTTTAAAAATTTTTTTTTAGAAATTAAAGTAGTAATCTCCATTACCTTAACCTGAAGTTTTCTTTGTTACTTGTATATTATAATCAAACATTTTCTTTCTTAAAGTATTTCTATTTATACCTAGAATTTCTGAAGATAAAAGTTGATTATAATTAGTATATTTTAATATTTCAATAAGAAGAGGTTTTTCAAAATCTTTTAAAATTTTATAATATAAACCTGAGTCAATTTTTTTGTGATTATTTAAATAACCTCTTACATTCTTAGATATAAAATTTCTAAAATTAATTTTCCAATTATCTATATAGTTCTGTTCATCATATGAAAATTCATTTGATAATTCTGATATAACTGTCTTATTGTCTATTAAATTGTCGTTAGTTAGCTTATAAATTCTAGTAATAAAATTTTTAAGCTGTTTAATATTTCCTGGCCAGAGATAGTCAGATATTTTCATATAGCTATCAAGGCTTAATTCTTTGTTATAATTATATGACTTATTTAATTGAAATAAAATGTTTTTAATTAGTTGGTTTATATCCTCAGCCCTCTCCCTTAAAGGTAAAGTATATATATTATACATATCTAGTTCATAAAATAATTCATTTGAAAAATTATTATTTCTTAAAATATTTTTTATATTTTTAGTTGTTGTAGCAATTATTTTTTTTTTATTGAAAATTTCACTTAATTTACTACCCCTCTGCTTTAATGCATTATATAGTAATAATTGAGTTTTTAAAGGCATAGTTTCTATGTCTTTAAATAAAATACATTTAAAGTTACTATTTTTAATACCTTTAGATATTAGTAAATTTTCTCTACTTTTTTTATTTATTAAAAAATTATATAGATTATTTTCAATAAAATCTGTGTAATTAAATTCTAAAATATTATTTTTTGTAACCAAGCTATTTATAGTATTTGCTATATGGGTTTTTCCAGTACCAATTTCACCAGATATTAAAACATTTAGATTATTATTTATAATTTTAATTATAGAATCATATATTAATTTAGTTTTTTCTGTTTTTTCTAAATTTATAATTTTTAGATTTAAATCCTGAAAATTACTCTTATTACTATTAAATTTATCAATTTGGGATCTTAAACTTAAAAATGAAAATGGTTTATTAACAATTTTAATTTCTAAATATTTAAAAATACTGGTATCTAAATTATATATATTTCTACATGAAATTAAGATAATAAAAAAATTTTTTTTGATAGAATTTATTTCTGTTAAAAAATTATTAGTATTTTCTAATAAACTCTCTTCTACTACAACTATATCTGTTTTATTTTCAACAATTGTTTCTTTAATATTTGCTATATTGTTTTTATAGAATTTATTTTTATACAAATCATTAAAATACTTTTTTAATAAAAACAAAAAGTTATCATCTGCATCTACAAATAGGATATTAATAATTATCTCCTGTTTTGATTAATAGGAAAAAAAAGATTGAAAGAGGACAAATTTTTTTCTCTTTCATATTTTAAATGTCCCCCATAACTGGTTAGTATAGTATTTACAAACGTCAACCCCAACCCTTCTGAATTAGCCTTACTAGTGATAAAAGGATAAAACATAAATTTTTCAATATTTTCATCTAGATTTATTCCAACTCCTACAATTTTAACATGAATTGGTAATTTTAAAACCTTTTGTAATTCTTCTGACTTAATAAAGGTATTATGATTAATTTTAGTAACAACTTTAATTTCATTACATTTTTTATTTTCATAGCAATTAATTAAAATATTATAAAAACATTTTGTTAAAAGGTTTTCATTATAGCTTATGTCAGGTATTGAAGGGTCAAAGTCTCTAAATACATTAATATTTCTTATTAAATTTTTATCAATTAGATCAAAGGATTTATTTAAGCATTTATGAATATTGGAATATTCATTATCTAGTGTTATATTTGAATTGAAAGAATTTATCTTTGATACATAATTTTTTATTTTATTTCCTTCGTCCATTATTATTCTCACTAATCTATCAAACTCCTCAGAGCTATTTTTAAATTTAAAAAGATCAATAGCGCCTAATAAGTTAGTAATAGGTGAACTAATATTTCTAGATATGCTTCTAATAAATCCATTCATAAACATATCAGTTAGAATTTTACTAGATTGAGAGTAATAAGACTTATTAGTTTCTTTTTGGTCTAAAGTCATCAAAATTTTATTTTTTGAGATGCTTTTAAAATGAAGGTCCGCAAATACTTCATTTTCATTAAGGTCAATAAATTTATAATCATATGTAGAAATTGTCATATCATTAACTGATAATCTTTGTAAAAAATTTGTAATATCAAAATTTAAAAAGGTCTGTAATTTGACTCTATTATTTTTAGAAATTCTATTAAATTTAAATTTTTCTTTAAATACAATATTTGCTTCTTCTATAATGCCCTTGTTATCAATCACTACTGCTGGCATTGGTAGGAATGAAATTAACTGGTTTAATGCTTTTTTTTCTTTCATATTCTGTTAATAGTATTTTATATATATGAAAAATAAAATAAATAAAAGTTTAGTTGGAATTATTTTAGCATCTGGATCAGGATCTAGAATGAAAAGCAAAACACCTAAACAATATTTAACAATTAATAATATTAGTTTATTAGAAATAAATATAGAGAAATTTTTTTCATTACCCTACTTATCTCATCTAATCGTTGTCATTAACAGAGAACACTTCAAATTTTACAAAGACATAAAAACTAAGTACAAAGATGTTTTTTTTATTAAGGGTGGATGCTCTCGTCAAAAATCAGCTTTTAATGCTTTAAAGTTTTTAAAAAAATTTTCATGTAATTATGTAATGATTCATGATGCCGCAAGACCTTTTATTTCAAAAAAGTTAATAGATAAGCTTTTTAGTAAATTACAAAAAGTTAAGACTGCAGTAGTACCAGTTGTGAAAATTCAAGATACTATTAAATGTTGTGAAAAGAATAAGGTAATAAAAGATATGAATAGAGATAACCTATTTCTAACACAGACTCCTCAATTTTTTGAATATAAAACTTTATATAAAGCTTATTTACAAAATCAAAAGATATTGGAAAATTTTACCGATGATGCTCAAATATTTGCAAAAAGTAATTCAATTATACATACCATAAAAGGAGATATTGATAATACTAAGATTACTACGTATAAAGATTGGATTAATAAAATAAATATGATGAAAGAAAACTTTATAACTAAAATCGGCCATGGATTTGACACTCATAAGCTTATTAAAGGAAAAAATATTACTTTGTTTGGAATAAGAATTCCTCATAATTTTAAACTCCTTGGCCATTCTGATGCAGATGTAGGTGTTCATGCAATTATCGATGCATTGTTAGGATCATGCTCTTTAGGAGATATTGGTAAACACTTTCCAGATACAGAAAAAAAAATTAAAGATATAAATTCACTTACACTGTTAAGAAAAGCACAAAAACTTTTAACTAATGCTAAAGCAAGCATCTCCCATATTGACTGCACACTTGTTGGAGAAAGTCCAAAAATAGCAAAATATACTGATAGAATGTGTATTAAATTAGCTAAAACTTTAAAAACTCAAAAAGAGAATATTTCAATAAAAGCAACTACTACGGAAGGATTAGGTTTTACGGGAAGAAAAGAAGGTCTATCGTGTTATTGTATTGCTACAATAAAACAAGAAAAAAAAACCTAAATATGTTACCAATTATAATGAAAAATATATGCACTGTTTTTGGTCTAGGGCAAATTTCAAAAATGCCTGGAACTTTAGGGTCAATTGTTGGTGTATTTTTAGGACTTCTTTTATTATCTTTTTTTTCTACTCAAGTAGTTTTAGCTTTTTTTATATTTCTTTTGCCTATTTCTTTTTATGCCATCAAAATCTATCAAAAAGAAGTAGGAAAATCTGATAAATCTGAAATTATTATTGATGAGGTATTAGGACAACTTTTTGTATTGATGTTTATAAAGCTAGAATTTATAGAAGTTATTTTAGCGTTTATACTTTTTAGATTTTTTGATATTTTGAAGATATTTCCTGCTAATATAGTAGATAAAAATTATTCTGATCATTATGGTGTAATTTTCGATGATATTATTGCTGCTATTCAGGCTTTAATAGTTATATTTGTATTAAAACTTGCTTATGGAAAACTTTTCTAAGAAATTAATTCAATATTGTATTAAAAGAAGTTTATCTATAAGTATCGCTGAGTCATGTACAGGAGGTATGATTGTTTCCAAATTAGTATCAATTCCTGGAGCATCAAAAGTTATAGATTGCGGTTTAGTAACATACTCAAATAAGGCAAAACAAATTTATTTAGATGTTCCGAAGTTTACACTAGAAAAATATGGCGCAGTAAGTAAACAAGTTGCAGAATTAATGATAAAGGGCCTTAAAAATAAAAATAACTCTGACATTTTCATAAGTACGACAGGTATTGCTGGCCCTGAAGGTGGCAGTAAAAAAAAGCCAGTAGGTACAGTTTTTCATAGTTTTTATTTTAAAAAAAAAACTATTTTTACTGTTAAAAATTTTTATGAAGGTAATAGATTACAAATAAGATTAAAAGCATCAATGTTTTCAATAAATGAAACCTTTAAAAAATTAATTTTATTTATGTAAACTTTTAGCCCTTTGCTCGAAAGCATCTAACATTTTAATAGTTGCTTTTTTAAATAAGCTACCCATTACTTTATCTAAAAAGAATGATTTAAATTGATATTCAATCATAAAATCTACTCTGCATTGTTTTTTATCAATATTTTTAAAATACCAAGAGCTATCTAAAAATTTAAATGGCCCTGAGATAGCTTTAGAAATAATTTTTTTTTCATACTCAGCTTGTATCCTACTTATGTACTTTTCATCTATAGCTTTATATCCAACTGTTAATTCAGCATCAAAGTTACTATCATCAAGTTTTTTTACTATTCTTGATGATAAACACCATGGTAAAAACTCAGGGTATGATTCTACATCAATTACAATCTCATATAATTGTCTAGCATTAAAAGGTAAAACTATTGTATTAGAATATTTATGCATTTAGTTCTTTAAGTTTGGCAAAGTCCTCATCAGCATGATACGAAGACCTAGTTAAAGGAGTACAAGATACCATTGAAAAACCATACTCCCATGCTTTTTTTTCTAACTCCTTAAATTCTTCTAAAGTATAATACTTTTTTAACTCTTGATGCCCTTTACTTGGTTGTAAATATTGTCCTATTGTAATAAAATCGACAGAGTTATTTCTCATATCCTTCATGACTGAATAAATTTCATTAATACTTTCGCCTAAACCAACCATTAAACCAGATTTAGTCCATATTTTAGAGTTATAGGATTTTATGCTTTTTAAAACTTTCAAACTATGGTTATAATTAGCTCCTTTTCTAATTTCTTTATAAAGTCTAGGAACAGTCTCTAAATTATGGTTAAAAACATCAGGGTTAGCTTTAGCAATAATGTTCAATGCGTTATTTTTTCTTTGGAAATCAGGGACTAAAATTTCTATTGTTACTTTTTTATCTAACTTTCTAATTTCACTTATACAATCATAAAAATGTTTTGCTCCTCCATCTTTCAGATCATCTCTGTCAACCGAAGTGATGACCACATGTTTAAGTTCTAATGCAGAAATTGCTTTAGCTAACCTAACAGGCTCTGTACTATCAACTTTATCTGGAATTCCAGTAGAAATATTACAAAAGGTACATTTTCTAGTACAAACTTTACCCAAAATCATAATAGTTACATGTTTTTTTTCCCAACACTCTCCTATATTTGGGCATGCAGCTTCTTGACATACAGTGTTCAAATTTAACTTTTTTACTAATAACCTTGAATCATTGTATCCATCAGATATGGGTGCTTTTACTCTTATCCAATTAGGTCTTTTGAGTTTTATATGGCTAGAATTTTTTAAATGAGCTTTAGATATATAAGAATTATGACTAACCATTAAATATGTATTGCCTCGTTGTATGCATCCAAAGTTGACTCATGAATAGCTTCTGATAATGTTGGATGTGGAAAAACTGTACTCATTATATCAGCCTCAGTAGCTTCTAATTTCATAGCCAATGAAAATGTATTAATAAGTTCAGTAACTTCAGGTCCTATCATATGTGCCCCTAAAATTTCGCCCGTTTTAACATCAAATAATGTTTTTATAAAACCTTCATCTTCTCCTAATGCTAGTGCTTTACCGTTAGCAGATAATGGAAACTTTCCAACCTTAATTTCCTTATTAAGACTTTTTGCTTTATGTTCTGTCATACCAATAGATGCTACTTGAGGGCTACTATAAATACAAGAAGGTATAATTTGACTGCTAATTTTAAACTTTGTATTTAATTTAGCAATATACTCAACACACTTTATACCTTCATGGCTAGCCTTGTGTGCTAACCAAGGCAAACCAGCAACATCACCAATAGCATATATATTTTTTTCATCAGTTATACCACAGTCATATGTGATTATTTGTTTATTTTTGACTTTAACTAATGTGTTTTCTAAACCTAAATTATCAGTATTGCCTTCAACACCAATAGCAATTAAAACCTTGTCAAAAAGAAAGGTTTTATTATTAGAAATGAGTTGGATATCTTTTATCATACTAACATCTTCTACAGTAGAGTCTTTAAAAAATTTTATTCCCTTTTTTGTTAATATTTTTTCTAATGTTACAGATATGTCATGGTCCTCATTAGGACATATTCGATCTTGCATTTCAAAAACACTAACTTCGCTTCCTAAGTCATTGTAAAAACTAGCGAACTCTATTCCTATAGCACCAGAACCAATTATACCTAATCTTTTTGGTAATTGTTTAGGTAACATAGCATTTTTATAGTTCCATATAAAATCCTCTTTCCCATTTAAAAATGAAGGCATTTTAGGCCTAGCGCCTGTAGCAATTATTATATTTTTAGCACTAATTAATTCATCTTTATTATTTATTCTAACTTTTATTGTATTAGGGTTTTTTATACTTGCTTCGCCCTTTAAGACTTGAATAGAATGCTTTTTAAAAAGATACTCTATACCACTAGACAATTTTTTAGATATCTGCCTTGATCTATTCACGATATTTTCTATTGAAAATGAAAAATCTTTATTATTAACTCCGAAGTCTTTTGCTTTTCTAAAATAAGTTAGTATTTCTGAGGACCTTAATAAAGCCTTAGTTGGTATACATCCCCAGTTTAAGCAAATACCTCCAAGTTCATTCTTTTCAATTACTAAGACTTTTTGTTTTAATTGAGCAGCTCTAATAGCTGCAACATAACCACCTGGTCCTGATCCAATTACCACTATATCAAAAGTTTTATTGTTACTCATTAAATTAACATTGCTGAAGGATTACTTATAAAAAATTTAAAATACTTTAACAGTTTTGAAGCTATGGCACCATCAACTATTCTATGGTCAACTGATAAAACATAAGACATGGTCTTACAAACTTTAAATTCACCATTAATAACATTCACATCTTCTAATATATCTCCAATAGCTATTATACCTGCTTGAGGAGGATTGATAATAGCAGAAAACTCCTCAATTCCATACATACCTAAATTTGATATAGAAAAAGAACCACCTGTATAATCTTCAGGTAGTAATTTGCCTTCTTTTGCTTTTAAAGCAAATACCTTAACCTCTTTAGAAATGTTTTCAAGACTCTTGGTACAAGCATGCTTCACTACAGGTGTAAATAAACCATTATCAGTTGCTACCGCAACACTAATATCTACATAATTAAATTCAGTAACAGAGCCATCATTATTCCAATTTGCATTCATGGACGGAACCTTTTTAAGTGATAATGCTAATGCTTTAATAAAATAATCATTAAAACTAATTTTGTAATCTTCATTATTTTCTTTTAAAAAATTATTAAGTTTACTTCTTTCAGATACTAGAGTATCAAGTTGAACTTTTCCTTTAAGGTAAAAATGAGGAATAGTAGATTTAGCTTCTTGTAACCTTAAAGCTATAGTTTTTCTGATATTTGTTAGTTTTATAACTCTTTTATTATCCTCTTCATTGAAAGTAGGTTTTTTTTCATCAGAAGTAATCAAATTATTATAATCTTCAAGATCTCTTTTAATAATTCTTCCGTTAGGTCCTGTTCCAATTACTTTAGTGATATCAATCTCTTGAAGTTCTGCAATTCTTTTCGCAAGAGGAGAAATTTTTATTCTTTTTTGATCTAGGTTTATATTATTATTACTGCTGGATGGACTATTATACTCATTATAATTCAAATCTTTTTTTTCAGCCATAAAGCTAGCATTATTGTCTTTATCTTCATTTTTATTTGACTTTATTTTATTTTCTTCAACATCCATATCATTTGTATTTTCTTTAATAATATCAGTGTTTTTATTTATAAAATCTTCTATATCTTTTTCTGTGTCTCCCTCAAGTGCTATAACGCCGATAAGTTTATTAACTTGCACATTCTCAGACCCATCAGGATGAATTATAGAAGCTAATTTACCTTCGTCTATAGCTTCTACCTCCATAGTAGCTTTATCAGTTTCAACTTCAGCTATAATGTCTCCAGAAACTACTTCATCTCCAACTTTTTTGATCCATTTTGCAATATTCCCTTCTGTCATAGTTGGAGAAAGTGCTGGCATTAATAAAGCTACTGGCATATCACAATTCCTTAAAATAAATTAACATATTTCTAAACATTTTTTTACTATTTCCTCTGCTGAAGGTAAAGCCAACTTTTCTAAATTTTCGGCATAAGGTAAAGGTATATCTTTTCCACTAAACCTTAAAGGTTCTGCGTCAAGATAATCAAAAGCATTTTCAACTATAACTGAAATAACTTCTGAACCTATACCAGATTGAGACCACCCCTCCTCAATAACTACAACTTTATTTGTTTTTTTAATAGATTTAATTAAAGTATCTTTATCAAGAGGTTTTAAAGTTCTTAAATTTATAATCTCAGCACTTATACTTTTTTGTGAAAGTGCCTTTTCAACCTCAAAGGCTGTTTCAAGACCTCTGGAATAAGAAATTATTGAAATATCACTGCCTTCTTTCATAACTTTTGCCTTACCTATAGTGATATACTCTTCATTATTATCAATATCAAATTTTTCATTATATAAAAGCTCATGCTCCAAAAATATAACAGGGTTCTCATCTTTTATTGCAGCTCTTAAAAGTCCTGAAGCGTCATTTGCGTCATATGGTGATAAAACTTTTAACCCCGGAATATGAGAATACCATGCTGAGTAATCTTGACTATGTTGAGCTGCTACTCTTGATGCAATACCGTTAGGCCCTCTAAAAACTATAGGAATATTTATTTTTCCACCGCTCATATAAAACGTTTTAGCTGCCGAATTAATAATATGATCTATAGCTTGCATAGCAAAATTCCATGTCATAAATTCTACAATGGGTCTTAAACCATTCATTGCAGCTCCTACAGCTAGACCTGTAAAACCTGCTTCAGTTATAGGAGTATCTACAATTCTTTTTGAACTAAACTCTTCTAATAAACCTTGACTGACCTTATATGCTCCTTGATACTCTCCTACTTCTTCGCCCAATAAAAATACATTAGAATCTAGTCTCATTTCTTCTGCGATTGTATCTCTAATGCTTTCTCTTACTGTCTTTAAGGTCATTTATTAATTCCTTTTTCATAATAAACATCATCAAATAAAATACTCTCTTTAGGCAAGTCCATGTCTCTTGCCTCTTCCGATGCATTTAGGACTTCTTCTTTAATTTTATTATCCATAGTTTTTAACTCATCTTCACTGTAAAAGTTATTCTCTATCAAAAATGTTCTCACTCTTTCTATAGGATCTCTGTTTTCTCTTGTCTCTTGAATTTCTTGTCTTGTTCTATATTTTCCAGGGTCAGACATTGAATGCCCTCTATATCTATACGTTTTCGCTTCTATAAGAATTGGTCCTTTATTTTCATTCAAAACTTGCTGGTATATTTTTTTCATACATAAGTGTATAGATAATGGATCCATTCCATCAATTTCATAACCCTTTATTCCAAAGGACTCACCTCTTCTAAATAATTCTGTCATTGCGCTGGCTCTTTCAACCGATGTTCCCATACCATACTGATTATTTTCTATAATATAAATAATTGGTAATTGCCATAAGGCAGCCATATTAAATGCTTCATAAACTTGTCCTTGATTAACAGCTCCATCACCAAAAAAACAAAATGTTACAGTTTTTTTATTAAGATATTTATTTGCGAATGCAATCCCTGTCCCAAGAGGAACTTGAGCACCAACTATGCCATGGCCACCAAAGAAATTTTTATCAGCTTTAAATAAATGCATTGATCCACCTTTTGCTTTTGATGATCCTCCATCTTTACCTAAAAGTTCACAAAAAATATTTAAAAGTGACTCTCCTCTTGATACCATATGAGCATGACATCTGTAGCCAGTTATAAAGCAATCATCATCAGATGCTAAACTTTCTATACCAGAAATTATACCTTCTTGACCTATATATAGATGACAAAACCCACCTATTAACCCCATACTATATAGTTGGCCTACTTTTTCCTCAAACCTTCTGACTTTTAGCATCAATTGGTAAATATTCAGAGCTAAATTTTTATCAATATTAGATATTATTTGTTTTTCTGTAGTCTTTAGAACTTTAGAGTCTGAAAATATTTTTATAGAATTATTAGCGGCAGTTAAGTTGTCTATAGTCATACCTGGAGGCAATAATTCTTTGTATTTAGTAATCTCGACATTGTCCTCTAGAAGACATCTAGCGACCGCTACCTTCCATCTATCTGGTATACCTTGTTGCACCCAAGAATAAACAGTTTTTTCATTAACATTTTCTTCTGTTAAGCTTTTAAGTCTAGCTGTTAATTTTTTTCCTCCACCTAGTAAACTAATTATCTGAGAATGTCCATTATCATTCATACTGAAATATTAGAGTAGTTTATGCTTTTGTCAATGAATTCTATAAAAAACAGAATATATTTTATCTTTATTACAGATTATTTTATTATAACTGTGAATGCGTTTTTAGGAGATTCTCCTAATTCATAAGACTTTTCCTCTAAAAAGTCTATATCTATGTCATCATCATCTAAGAGTAATATTTTTGTTCTATAATAATCTATCTCTTTTTTAAGCTCTTCCTGCTGTATTTGTTTATTCTTTAATACCTTTATTTTATGAACATATGCATTTATACCATTTTCAAAACCAATAAGATGGTAGATTAAATATGCTAATGGTAATATAGATAATAATAAAAGTGTTTTTAACTTAAACATTTAAAAGATTACCAGCGAAAACTAAATCTCTATTATTAGCCTCTATAATTAACAATCTATTATACTTTGAACATCTCTCTGACCTAGTTACAGAACCAGTCTTTATCATTTTTGAATTAGATCCCACAGCTAAATCGGCTATAAAATTATCTTCAGTTTCCCCAGACCTATGAGAAATAATAGTTTCAATCTTATTTTCTTTTGCAAGATTAATTGTATCTAAAGTTTCAGATAGTGTACCAATTTGATTAGGTTTCACCAAAATAGTATTGGCAACATTTTTTTTAATACCCTTCTCCAATCTGTCCCTATTAGTCACGAACAAATCATCTCCTACTGTTAATGTTTTGTCTCCTATTAAAGAGTTTAATTTTTTCCAGCCAATCCAATCATCTTCAGAGCAACCATCCTCAATTGAAAATATAGGATATTTTTTTACAATATCAGCAAGGAATGAAACCATTTCTTCACTACTAAAGTGTTTTTTAGGTGAACCCAAATAATATTTATGTTTTTTATAAAACTCAGAAGATGCTACATCAAGAGATATCATTACATCTCTTTCTGGCCTTAATTTTGACTTTTTAATTGCTTTTATAAGAAACTCCAATGGTTCAAAGTTACTTTTAAAATTTGGAGCAAAGCCACCTTCATCACCTACCGACGTAGAATAACTATTGGATTTTAATAATTCTTTAAGGTTAAAGAAAATTTCTGAGCACCATCTTATTGCTTGACTAAAAGTTTTAGCTCCTACAGGGGCTAACATATACTCTTGAATATCTAAATTATTAGTAGCATGAGCTCCACCATTTATCACATTTACTAATGGTATAGGTAATAAGTTTGTATTAATCCCTCCTAAATACTGATAAAGATCAACTCTATTTAAATTAGAAGCAGTTTTTGCTACAGCTAAACTAACAGATAGTAAGGTATTAGCACCTAATTTGCTTTTATTTTTTGTACCATCTAATTTTAAAAGATTAAAGTCTATATTTTTTTGATCTCGTACATCAAGTCCTTGCAAAGCATCTAATATAAGTGAGTTTATAAAATCAATATTATTTAATACTCCTTTACCATTGTACCTATTTTTATCTCTATCTCTTAATTCTAAAGCTTCATGAATACCAGTTGATGCACCAGAAGGAACTGCAGCATTACCTTTAATACCGTTATCTAGAATAACCTGTGTAAGCAAGGTAGGTATCCCTCTGCTATCAAGTATTTCATAAGCATTTATTTTTTCTATAATAGACATATTATTTAATTATACTATCAATTTGCTTAAGTTTTTGTAATAACTTTTTAAGATCAGTTATATTTAACATATTAGGTCCATCGCTAGGTGCATTATCTGGATCCTGATGGGTTTCAATAAATATTCCAGAAACTCCTACTGCTACTGCTGCTTTTGCTAAATATGGTACATACTTTCTTTTGCCACCTGAACTGCCTCCCAGTCCACCTGGTTCTTGCACAGAATGAGTAGCATCAAAAATTACTGGCCACCCTGTTTTTTGCATTATTGGTATAGACCTCATGTCAGATACTAAATTATTATAACCAAAAGATGTTCCTCTTTCACAAAGAATAATTTTATTACATCCAGCATTGTATAATTTATTAACAATATTTGACATTTCCCAAGGTGCTAAAAATTGTCCTTTTTTTACCATTACAGCTTTACCTGTGTGCGCAGCTTTAATTAATAAATCTGTTTGTCTGCATAAAAAGGCAGGGATTTGCAAAATGTCAACTACTGATGCTACTTCTTGACACTGTTCTTTTTCATGAACATCCGTTATAATGCTAATATCTAGCTCATTTTTAATAGATGCTAAAATTTTTAATCCTTCTTTTATTCCAATTCCTCTGCTGCTAGCAATACTTGTTCTATTTGCTTTGTCAAAAGAGGATTTATAAATAAAATTTATCTCTAATTGCGTGCATATTTCTTTAATTTTTGCAGCCATATCAAAAGCGTGATCTTTACTTTCAATAGCACATGGTCCTGCAATTAGGATAAAAGAGGTTAAATTATTAATTTCAAAATTTTTAATTTTTACTGATTTATTATGATTTTGCATGTCTTTTATTATATAATGAAGCATTTATAAAAGAATTAAATATTGGGTGAGGTTTTAATGGCTGAGATGATAGTTCAGGGTGAAACTGAACCCCTATATACCATTTGTGACCAGGAAGCTCTACAATTTCTGGCAACATTCCATCTGGCGACTTACCTGAAATGATCATTCCATTTTCTTTAAAAAGTGATTCATATTTTATGTTCATTTCATATCTATGCCTATGTCTTTCTTCTATAATATTTTTATTATAAATTCTGCGTATTAAAGATTTATTTTGTAAAACACATTTATAGCTTCCTAATCTCATAGACCCGCCATAATCTGTATTTATGGTTCTTTTAACATTTTTACCATCTTTAATCCACTCAGTCATTAAACCTATTATATTCTTTGCATTTTTAATTTCGAATTCACTAGAACTAGCATTTTTAATATTAATAACATTTTGGGCATACTCTATTACAGCTAGTTGCATTCCAAAACATATACCAAGAAAAGGTATATTATTTTCTCTTGCAAACTTTATAGAACTTATTTTACCCAAAATTCCTCTTTTTCCAAAACCACCAGGCACCAATATACCATTTAAATTTTTAAGAGCACATTTAATATTCACAGATTTTTCAGCATTAATCCAAATTATTTTTATTTCTGTTGAATTGTGTATACCACTATGATAAAGAGCTTCAGAAAGAGATTTATAAGCATCTTTTAACTCTATGTATTTACCTATTATACCTACATTTACTGAGTTTTTAGGATTTTTTTGTAAATTACTTATCTCGCGCCATTTCTTTAAATTAGCTTTTTTATATTTCTTAATATTTAAATTGTATAATACTCTTTCATCTAAGTTTTCTTTATTCAACACAAGAGGTAATTCATATATATTAGTTACATCTAATGCCTGTATAATATTTTTGGCACTTATATTACAAAATAATGCCATTTTTTCTTTGTCCGTATCAGTGATTTTTTTTTCACACCTACAAATCAATAAATCAGGTTGTATTCCTATCCCTCTTAACTCCTTTACAGAATGTTGAGTTGGTTTTGTTTTCAATTCATCAGCAGCTTTAAGGTAAGGCACTAAAGTTAAATGAATGAAAATAGTTTGATTTTTCGACATTTCATTTCTTAGTTGCCTTATAGCTTCAAGAAATGGAAGGCTTTCTATATCTCCTACAGTTCCTCCAACTTCAACAATTAAAAAGTCAATTTTTTTTAAATCATTAAAAATTTTAAATTTAATTTCATCAGTTACGTGAGGAATAACCTGAACAGTATTTCCTAAATATTTACCTTTTCTTTCATTTTTAATAACATTTTGATAGACACTGCCAGCAGTAATATTGTCATGTTTAGTAGCAAATACTCCGGTAAACCTTTCATAATGTCCTAAATCTAAATCTGTTTCTGCTCCATCATTAGTTACAAAAACTTCTCCATGCTGATTAGGATTCATAGTTCCAGGATCAATATTTAGATATGGATCTAACTTTCTTAACTTTACCTTAAAACCTCTTGATTGAAGACTTGTTGCTAAGGATGCGGCCGTTAAACCCTTTCCCAAAGAAGAAACAACACCTCCAGTAATAAAAATGACTTTGGCTTTTGAATTAGATTTATTAAATATAACTGCCTACTCCGAGTCTGGGACTATAGGTTTGCTATTAATATCATCTGAGAAGTCTTCAATTGTAGTTTCATTAACTATGGACTTATCTTTGAGATTTCCAGATAAAATAGCTAAAAGTAAGCTATTGCCTAAAAATAGAGCCGCAATG
Source organism: Rhodospirillaceae bacterium (assembly GCA_902547175.1). Next base: position 104,252 of record CACCMS010000001.1, read on the forward strand.
ACTGCTGTTAATTTAGTTAAAAAATTAGCAGAACTCCTCCCCGTCAGCATACCAGAAAAGCTACCTCCACCTATACCACCAAGTGCACCACCATCACTTCTTTGAAGCAAAATAATAACAATTAATGTTAAAGCTAAGATTGCATGTATTATTAAAAATAAATTAAACATAAATATCTTTTCCTTTTAATTAAAGAGTATCATAAATTTTACAAAATTCACTAGCAATTAATGAAGCTCCCCCTATTAAACCGCCATCAACATTTTTTAAAGAAAAAATATCAGCTGAATTAGCTGCTTTAACAGAACCTCCATACAATATAGGTATTTTTATAATATTAAAATGCTTTTTCATAGCTTCTTTTATTTTATAATGAATATAATCTATTTCTTGCATTTTAGGTGTAATATTCGTTCCTATTGCCCATATTGGCTCATAGGCAATAATAATTTTTTTAAAGTTAATACTATTATCAAATACTTTACTAATCTGCTTAATAATAAACGGAATGCTCTTTCCTTGCTTATATTGTGTTAAAGTCTCTCCTACGCAAAAAATTACTTTAAGCTTTTGCTCTAAAGCTCTTTTCAATTTTGCTTTTAATACTTCATCGGTTTCATTAAATATTGTTCTTCTTTCTGAATGTCCAATTAAAATATACTTGCAACCAATTTTTTTTATCATTTCAGCTGATATTTCACCAGTAAAAGCACCATTTTTAAATTGACTACAATCTTGACTGCCAAGAATTACATCATTTTTGATTAGATTATTTCTAATACATAGAACTGATTGTAGAGGAGGTAAAATTATAAACTTCTTATTGCTCTTATTTTTAATTTTTTTTCTGATAGCCTTAATAAATTTTAACCCATCATCAAAGTTTTTATTCATTTTCCAATTAGCTATTAAAAACTTCAATTTATCTTTCCTTTCAAATTATAAAATTAATTGTTTTATATTTATATAAAACTGTTAAATGTATTATTATGATAAAAAAAATTGGAACGTCTATAAAAAATATAAGTAGTAAAATCCTTATAGCATTAATTGCCTTAAGTTTTGCTGTCTGGGGTATAGGAGATATATTTACTGGAAATTCTAATCCTACCATTGCAACAGTTGGAAAGTCTAAAATAAAATTAAATGATTTTAATTTAGAATATCAAGCCATAATAGAAAATCTTAGGCGTAGCTCAGTAGAGCCAGTATCAGAAGAAATTATAAAAACACTTGGTATACATAATTCAGTTCTAAATAATATGATAAATAACGAGTATATTAATTTGATTTCAAAAGATTTAGGTATTTCATCATCTGAAAATTTTCTGAGAAGTTCCATTTTGAAAAATAAAAACTTTCATGATCAACTGGGTGTTTTTAATCAAGACTACTTTAATTATTTTCTTAATAGAAATAATATTTCTGAGAAAGAACTGATTGTTATTAGTGAAAAGGCATTAATTAATGACATTTTTTTAAAAACTATAAACAGCTCTGAAGGAACCTCCAAGGTTATAGCCAACAATATCAAGAAGAAAAAAGATTTAGCAAGAAAAGCTGAGGTTTATGAAATTGATACTACTTCTATGATTATAAAGGAAAAAATCACTGATGCTGAAATAATTAAACACTACAATGAAATAAAATCAAGTTTGTTAATTCCTGAAAAAAGAGATTTAAATATTATATCTATAAAAAACACAGATATAGATAATAATATTGATATAGATGCTGATGAATTATTACAAATCTATAACACTAATATAGACTTTTATAAAACGCCAGAAAAGAGAAAAATATTACAATTTATATTTAATGATGAATTAAAAGCTAAAGATTTTTTAAAAAATACTAAAGATTTAAATGACATTAATAATTATATTAAAAAAAATAATATCAACAGTGCTGATGTAGATTTAGGTTTTTTTGCAAAAGATGAACTAGACTCCGATATAAGTGATATAAGCTTTAATTTAAAAGAAAATACTTTCTCTAATATAATAAAATCTTCATTTGGTTGGAAAGTTATTTATATAGAAAATATTAAGTCTGAAAATAATATAAGTTTTGAACAAGTTAAGAATGATATTAAAAATGAATTAACCTCCAATATCTTAAATGAACGAGTATATGAAAAAGCAAATTCATTTTATGAGAAATTTCTAGAAAGTGATAACTTAGAAGCATCACTCAAATATGTAAATTTAAATAAAAAAAGCATAAAAGAAGTGGAGATAAATACTATTAAAAATTTAAATATAGAAGACAATATTTTATCTGAAGAAGAACTAGCTAAAATTATTTTTAACCTGAATGTAAATGGGCTTTCTGACCCATTAGAAAGTAAAAATAATAATTTATTTTTTATACATCTAGAAAAAATTAGTAAGTCTGTTCCCAAAAGCTTTGATGTAGCTAAAAAAGAAGTTATAGATAGTCTTTACAATAAGAAAAAAAATGAACAATCTAAGATAATCGCTGATAAAATCTATAATGAAATAATTAATGAAAAACAAACTAAACAAGTTTATTTTACCTCAAGCAAAACTAATTGGATTACTAACGATAATAGAATTAATGATACCCTGGACCCTAAGATTAAAAATATCATATTTAAAACTAAATTAAATTCATTTTCCAAAATTAATCAGTTAGAAGAGTTTAAATATGTTTTTGTAAAACCTACTTTGCAATCAGAAAAACATTTAGCTATAGAAAAAAGTACTAAAATTGACAATATTTTAACAAATATTGATAGCAATATTAAAAATGATATTATAAATGCAATTCTTATTGATATTAAAACTGAGAAAAAAAGCTCTGTAAATCAAAATTTTATAAATTCTTTTTAATATGGCAATCATATATCCAAAGAAAAGCGAGTTTTTGAGAAAGACTAAAAAACAAAATAACCAACTGCTTTGGACAACATTAAAATCTGATTTAGATACTCCAGTCTCAACATATCTAAAACTATGTAATAAAAAAACTAATAGTTTTCTATTAGAATCAGTACAGGATGGAACTTATAGAGGAAGATATTCAATAATAGGTTTTAATCCTGACATTATATGGAAATGTAAAAATGGAATTGCTTATAGAAAAATTTTAAAAAAAAATATTGGTAAATTTATTAAAGAGAAACTCAGCCCTTTAAAGAGTTTGCAAGATTTAATCAATTCATCTAAAATTAAATTGCCTGCTCATTTACCTCCAATGTCAGCAGGATTAATAGGGTATTTAGGTTATGAGATTATTGAACAATATGAAACATTACCTCATAGAAAAAAAAATAGTATCAATGTTCCTGATGGTTTCTTCATCAGACCTAAAACTCTTGCTATCTTTGATGATATTAAAAATGAAATTACTTTAATTCATACATATTGGTATCAGAAAAATCAGAATTATGAGAAAGATTATGAATTAATAGTTTATAATTTAAAAAAATTAATAAATATAATAAATTCTCCTTTAAAATATAAAAGAAAAAAACCTATTAACAAATTTGTTAAACCTAAATCTAATATCAAAAAAAATACATTTTTAACAATGGTAAAAAAAGCAAAAAAATATATATATGAAGGTGATATATTTCAAGTAGTTTTATCTCAAAGATTTAAATCAAAGTTTTTGCTTTCACCTTTTGAACTTTATAGATCTCTTAGAAGCCTAAATCCTTCTCCTTTTTTATTTTATTTTAATTTAGAAGAAAGCTTAAAGGAAAAATTTTCAATCATAGGCTCTAGCCCAGAAATACTAGTCAAATTAAAAGATAAACAAATTACTATAAGACCTATTGCAGGCACCAGAAGGAGAGGAAAAGATCAAGATGAAGACCTAAAACTTAAAAAGAATTTATTGTCTGATCCAAAAGAAATTTCAGAACATTTAATGCTTTTAGATTTAGGAAGAAATGATGTTGGAAAAATGGCTAAAGTAGGTTCAGTTAAAGTAACAGAAAAAATGAAAGTTGAATTATATAGTCACGTGATGCACATTGTTTCTAACGTTGTGGGACTAGCTAAAAGTACAAAAAATTTAGTTGAAATTTTAATGTCTGGTTTTCCTGCTGGGACAGTATCTGGTGCTCCAAAAATTAGAGCAATGGAAATTATCAATGAATTAGAACCTGATTCAAGAGAAATATACGCTGGATGTGTAGGATATTTCTCTGCTAATGGAGATATGGAAACTTGTATAACTTTAAGAACAGCTATAGTTAAAAATAATGAGATGTTTGTACAAGCTGGAGCAGGAATAGTTGCTGATAGTGTTCCAGAAAAAGAATATTTAGAAACTATAAATAAATCTGCAGCATTATTTAAAGCAGCAGAAATGTCGTATAATGGTTAACTATGCTTTTACTTCTTGATAATTATGATAGCTTTACATGGAATGTTTACCATTTTTTAAAATCTTTTAAAGTAAAAGTGCAGGTAGTTAGAAATAATAAAATAAAAGCAGATGATTATAATAAATTTGAAAAATATAAAGGTATAGTATTTTCACCTGGTCCAGGTAAGCCTGAAAATGCAGGTGAAATGATGAATATCATAGTTAAGTATAAAGATAAGATACCAATGTTAGGTATTTGCTTAGGTCATCAGGCAATAGGTGCTAGTTTTGGCGCTAAAATAGTAAAAATGAAAAAAGTCATGCATGGTAAAACAGATAATATAACTATATTAAAAAATAGTAATATTATTAAACATATACCTAATAACTTTATAGCTACTAGATATCATTCTTTAGAAATATCTAGTAAAAATTTACCAAAAGAAATAGAAGTTTTAGCTGAAAATAATGAAAAAAGCATTATGGCCATAAAAGTTAAAAATAAAAAGATATATGGGTTACAATTTCACCCTGAAAGTATTGCAACCTCTAACGGTGAGCTTTTTTTTAAAAACTTCATAAAAATATGTTACAAATAAAATAAAATATGAATTTTAATCAATATTTTCAAAAAATTTTTGATAAAAGAAACCTTTTAAAAGAGGAAGCTGAAGATGCTTTTAATTTAATAATGTCAGCTAAGGTATCTAATATAGAAATTTCAAGTTTTTTAGTAGCTTTATCATTAAAAGGTATTGTCCATAATGAACTAGTATCTGCAGTAAAGGTATTAAGGGCTAAGTGTATTAAAATTAAAACCAAAGGAACAATAGTAGATACATGTGGTACTGGGGGAGATCAAAAAAATACTTTAAACATATCAACTGCAACAGCTATTTTAGCAGCTGCTTGTGGAGTTAAAGTTGCAAAACATGGTAATAAATCAGTATCATCAAATTCTGGCTCTTCAGACGTCTTAGAAAAACTAGGAGTAAATATTAATGCCTCTAAAAATAAAGTGGAAAAGTGTTTAGAAAGTTCAAAGTTATGTTTCTTAATGGCTCCTCTTTATCATAGGGCAATGAAAAATGTAGCTGAAGTAAGATCAAAATTGAAGATACCCACCATATTTAACATATTAGGACCGCTACTTAATCCAGCTAATGCTAATATACAATTAATAGGAGTTTATTCATATGAATGGATGTTACCAATAGCTAAGTGCTTAAAGGATTTAAAAATAAGAAAGGCATGGGTAGTTCATGGACAAGATGGACTAGATGAAATAACAACGACTACTAAAACTGACGTGATAGAAGTAAATAATAATAAAATTAAAAGATTTACCATAGATCCTACAAAACTTAAACTTAGAAAATCGAAACTATCTTATTTGAAGGGGAAAGACTCATCATATAATGCTAAACAAATATATGATTTATTTTCAGGAAACTTAACAAATATATATTATAAAGAAATTATATTATTAAATACTGCAGCTATTTTAGTATTAACTAATAAATGTAAAAATTTAAAACAAGGTATGGAAATAGCTGAAAAAAATATAATTAACGGGAGTGCACTAAAGAAATTAAATTTATTAAGAAAGTTAACTAACTAATGCAAGGTATATTAAAGGAAATTTATGATTATAAAGTAGATTTAATCAACTATCTAAAAGGTAAAGAAAGTCAAAAATCATTAGAAAGTAAAATATTAAACTCCAAAAAGTCTAGAGGTTTTATTAATAAAATTAATAATAATATTGATTCAAAAAAGCCCTCTATTATAGCTGAAATAAAAAAAGCTAGCCCCTCAAAAGGGATAATTAAAGAAAACTTTATACCAGAACAGATTGCAAAAATATATCAATTAGGTAAAGCTAGTTGTATATCAGTATTAACTGATAGTAAATTTTTTCTCGGCTCCAATGATGATCTTATAAAAGTAAAAAATGTTACAGATATCCCTATATTAAGAAAAGACTTTATAGTCTCTGAATATCAAATTTATGAAAGTAAAATAATAGGTGCAGATTGTATTTTATTAATTTCAGAAATTTTATCTGAGAACCAGATTGATGAATATATTGATATAGCAAAAAATATTGATTTAGATGTACTTATAGAGGTTCATAGCGAAAAAAATTTTATTAAATTTATTAATAAGAAAAAAGTATTATTAGGAGTTAATAACAGAAATCTGAAAAACATGGCTGTTGATATTAATCATGCACTAAAAGTGGTTAAAAAAAATAATAAAAATTATATTATATGTGAAAGTGGTATTAAATCTTTTGAACAATATCAAAATTTAATATCACAAGGATTTAAAAATTTCTTAATTGGGGAATATTTTATGAAAAGCAAAGATACTAAAAAAGAATTATTAAAATTTACAAATGAACCGCTCAAGATTGAAAGATATTAAAAATGCAATCATCGCACTTTGACAAAAAAGGAGCTGCTAAAATGGTAGATATTTCAAAAAAAAAAATTACTACCAGAGTCGCAAGAGCTGAAGGTTATATTTATATGAATAGAGCCACATTAGAAATGATTGAAAAAGGATTACATAAAAAAGGAGATGTAATATCAATAGCCAGACTTGCTGGTATAATGGGAGCAAAAAAAACTAGTGATTTAATTCCACTTTGTCATCCGTTGAGTATTGAAGGAATTAATATTGATTTTCAAATAAATAATGAATCTAATTCAATTAAGGTTTTAGTAAACTGCAAAACTACTAATAAAACAGGCATAGAGATAGAGGCTCTTACTGCTGTTTCTATATGCACTTTAACAATATATGATATGTGCAAGTCCGTAGATAGAGGAATGAAAATTGATAATATTTCTCTCACACATAAAAGTGGTGGTAAATCAGGAACGTATAATAAGAAATGATTACAGTCAACCAAGCAGTATCGATTATAAAATCTTCTGTAGTACAACTAAAAACCGAATATATTAATGTTGAAAATTCCTTTTACAGAATTTTAGCTGCTGATATCAAATCAAAAGCTGATAGCCCACCCTTTGACATGTCCTCTATGGATGGCTACGCTGTTAAAATAGATAAAAACTTTAATCAAAATAAATTTAATGTTATTCATGAAATTTTTGCTGGTGATAATAAAAACTTTAAAGTTTTAGAGAGCCAAGCAATAAGAGTATTTACTGGTAGCAAAATGCCTTTAGGTGCCAACAGAGTTATTATACAAGAAAACTGCAAGATAACTAATAAATTAGAAATTACAGCTAAAATTAATAATAGCGATGAATTATATATTAGAAAAAAAGGACAAGATTTCAAAAAAGGTGCTCTTATTCTTAAAAGGAAACATCAAATTAATTCTAGAGATATAGGTTTACTTATCACTTCTGGAATTAAAAAAGTTTTAGTATTTAAAAAGCCTAGAATAGCGATAATAGCTACCGGAAACGAACTAATAAATATTGATAAAAAAATTGGAAAAGGGCAAATTTATGCCTCTTCATTATACATGTTAAAAGAACTAGTTAATGGCTGCAACTCAAGCTGTAAAGTACTGAAAATAATTAAAGATAATGAAATATCTATTAAAAAAAATATTTCAAATCTTAAAAAAATGGATTTAGTAATTACTACTGGTGGGGTATCCGTAGGTAAAAAAGACTTAGTAAAAAAATGTTTAGAAGATTTAGGTATGAAAACTAAATTTTGGAAAGTCAAAGTAAAACCTGGAAAGCCTATTCTATTTGGTTTGTTAAATAATATTCCAGTCTTTGGTTTACCTGGAAACCCAGTATCTAGTTATGTTTGTTTTATTATATTTGTGATGGAAGCTATTAAAAAATTAATACCATGTGATATTAACTATATAAAAAAAAGTAAAGCTCATCCAGTTAACAAGTTTGTTAATGATAGCGAAAGAGAAACATATTTTAGGGGAAATTTTTTTACTAAAAATAATAAGATATATGTAAATATTTTTAAAAACCAGGATAGTTCACTTATGAAAAATTTATCATTAGCCAATTGTTTAGTTAAAGTTCCAGCAAAAAAGATTGCTTTAAAAAGTGATTTTTTAGAGATATATAAGCTAAATAATGGACTTTAATTTCAGCTTGACATAATTAAAGAACTAAAGTAGAACGTTTTTATGTTGACATCTAAGCAATCTAAGTTACTAGACTATCTAAAAAATACATTAGAAGACAATAATATATCACCTTCTTTTGATGAAATGCGAAAATTTTTGGGTTTAAGTTCAAAGTCAGGAGTGCATAGATTAATAAGTTCTTTAGAAGAAAGAGGTTTTATTAAGAGATTACACAACAAAGCTAGAGCTATAAAAATAATTAAGGAAGAAGAATATGAAGTTCCTAGTCTACCTGAAACAAATTCAAATACTAATGGAAACAGTTATAAAATATTTATTTACGGATCTATATCTGCCGGTACTCCGTTAGAAGCCATACAAAATTCTGAAGGTCATTTAAATGTTCCTATTGATATGATAAAAAATAATAACCAGCATTATGCTTTAAAAGTATCAGGTGAATCAATGATAAATGCTGGAATTTTAGATGGAGATATAGCTATTTTAGAAAAAACTAATGATGTTGTTAATGGAGACATAGTAGTTGCACTTATCGATGGTCAAGAAGCTACACTCAAAAGATTTAGAAAAAAAACTAATTCTATTGCACTTGAACCAGCGAATAAAAAGTTTGAAACTAGAATATTTGGTTTGGGAAGAGTCCTCATACAAGGAAAACTAGTAGGCTTAATTAGAAACTACTAATCTTAAAAATAATTAAAAGCATTAAAGTTTGATATGACAGTAATAACAAGATTTGCACCATCACCTACTGGATCACTACATCTTGGAGGAGCTAGAACTGCTTTATTTAATTGGTTATATGCAAAAAATCAAGGTGGCAAGTTTTTACTTAGAATCGAAGACACGGACCTTTTAAGATCAAAAAATGAGCATAAAGAACAAATTTGTGATTCTTTACGGTGGTTAAATCTAAACTGGGACGGTGATATTGTTTATCAAAGTAAAAATCTTTCTGAGCATGTTAATATAGCAAATTTACTCTTAGATAAAGGCCTAGCATACAAATGTTATTGTAGTGTTGAGGATTTAAAAAAAGAAAAAGAAGCAGCCTTAAAAAAAAAGATACCATACAAATATAGTGGAAAATGCAGAAACATTAAAGAACCACTTAGTGATAAGTTTGTTTTAAGAATAAAAGTACCAGATACAGGGTTATTAAAATTACAGGATAGAATTCAAGGTTCAGTTGCCGTTGATTATAATAATATAGAAGACTTTATTATATTAAGATCTGATAATACTCCTACATATATGCTTGCTGTAGTAGTTGATGACTATGCTATGAATATTAGCGACATAATTAGAGGAGATGATCACCTAACAAATACATTTAAGCAGATTATAATATATAATGCTTTGGAGTGGAAAGTTCCCAAATTTTCTCATATTCCATTAATTTATGGTTCAGATGGATCTAAACTTTCAAAGAGACATGGTGCTCAAAGCGTTTTAGAATACAGAAAAGAGAGATTTATGCCAGAAGCCTTGAATAATTACTTGCTTAGGCTTGGTTGGGGACATAAAGACAAAGAGTTTTTTTCAATTGATGAAGCAATTAACCTTTTTAATATTGAAGGCATAGGAAAATCGCCATCAAAATTTGATAAAATTAAATTAGAAAGTGTCAACACATATTACTTTAAAAGGTTAAAAAGTGAGCAAATTTTAAAGATATTATCACCTAAACATAAACAAAATGAATCTAAAGAAATACTTGCTTTAATTGATTTATTTAAGAGTAGAGCAGAAAACATTAATGATATTGAAGATGGTATTTCATATATGCAAAGTGATGATATTGATAGATATTCGGATGATGCCTTAAAAATAATAAACTCAGCAGATAAAAAAATAATACTAGATACCATAAATGAGTTAGAAAAAATTAGTCTTTGGCAAGCTGTAAGTATTGAAGAGACAATAAAAAGTGAAATCAAAAAACATAATCTTAAAATGTTTGATATAGCTGCACCAATCAGAGCATCAATTACTGGTAAAACTTTCTCGCCAAGTATTTTTTTAGTACTAGAAAAATTAGGAAAAAAAGTTAGTATAGAAAGACTAAAAAAAAATTTTTATTGATATAATGACTAATAAAAAAATAGCTACATTAAACTTACCAGATGGAAAAGTTATTGAACTGCCAGTAATGTCGGGGTCGTTAGGTCCCGATGTAATAGATATAACTTCTTTATATAAGCAGGCAGATATGTTTACATTTGATCCAGGGTTCACTTCAACTGGCAGTTGTAAATCAGATATAACCTTTATAGATGGTGATCAAGGTATATTACTTCATAGAGGTTATAAAATTGAAGATTTAGCGGAAAAATCGTCTTTTTTAGAAACATCCTATTTATTAATGTATGGAGAGCTGCCTACAAAAGAAAAAAAGTTGGAGTTTGTCAACTCTATTACCATGCATACCATGCTGAATGAACAAATTTCTAATTTTTATAGAGGTTTTAAAGATAATGCTCATCCTATGGCTATATTATGTGGTGTTGTTGGTGCAATGGCTGCTTTTTACCATGATAGTACAGATATTAATAATGCTGATGAAAGAAAGATAGCTTCATATAGATTAATTGCAAAAATGCCAACTATAGCTGCAATGGCGTATAAATTTTCTATAGGACAACCATTTGTATACCCTAACAACAGTCTTAATTATTCAGAAAACTTTTTAAATATGGTTTTTTCTGTACCTGCTGAAAAATATGAAATTAATCCTATATTTGCTGATGCTTTAGATAAAATATTGATATTGCATGCTGACCATGAACAAAATGCCTCTACTTCAACAGTAAGGTTAGCTGGGTCTTCTGGTGCTAACCCATTTGCTTGTATTGCTGCTGGCATAGCTTCATTATGGGGGCCTGCTCACGGAGGAGCTAATGAAGCAGTGATTAAAATGTTAAATGAGATTGAAAGCATTGAGAATATTAAAAAATTTATAGATAAAGCAAAAGATAGAAATGATACTTTTAGGCTTATGGGATTTGGTCACAGAGTTTATAAAAACTATGACCCTAGAGCAAGAGTGTTGCAAAAAATAGCAGAAAAAGTGCTTAAAGAAAAGCATTTATTAGATAATAAACTTTTTGATTTAGCCAAAGAATTGGAATATCTAGCTGTAAATGATGACTACTTTAAAGAAAAAAAACTATATCCAAACGTTGATTTTTATTCAGGTATCATATTAAAAGCTATAGGGTTTCCAGTATCACTTTTTACAGTAATATTTGCAGTAGCTAGAACAGTAGGTTGGATTTCCCATTGGAATGAGATGATCTCTGATCAAAATTCAAAAATAGGTCGTCCAAGACAGCTTTACACTGGTAAGCCACAAAGAGAGTTTTCATAATAAATTTTTTAAGAAAAAAATTATTAACTAGAAGAACAATATTGTTACTTCTACTGATCACACCCTTTGTTAATCAGATAAAAGCTACTAGTAGTAATTGTAAAAAAACTCCACCGCAATCTAAAGGACCATTCTATAAGTTACCTTCTAAAATTTTAAATAATGATATGACTAATAACGGTAAGGCGATTGGAAAAAGAATTAAAGTTTATGGGAAAATTTTAGATAATAAATGCAAACCAGTTACCAATGCAATCTTAGATATATGGCAAGCAAATTCGTTTGGTAAATATAATCATCAAGCTGATTTATCAAAATCTAGAAAGGATAATGATTTCTATGGTTATATAAGATTGCTATCTAATGAAAAAGGTGAATATAATTTTATTACCATATTACCAGGAAGTTATAAAGTCTCAAAAGATTTAACCAGAACTCCACATATTCATTTTAAGGTAACGAGCAGACAAAAACAATTAACTACTCAAATGTATTTTAAGGAAAATGAAATGAATAAAAAGGATTTTTTATTTAAAAATACATATAATAACAATGTTTTAGAAGCAAGTATTGATGAACGTTTTAGCAATTTAACCTATAAATTTGATATAATAATTTAATGCTTTATATGACTGAGAGGAAATATCAATAAATTAAAATTATTTTATTTAATCTTTACGGGAGAATTGATATTTGCTCTACCCTTTCATGTAAATAGATTTTTTCGACCATCTTTATTAGAAGAGTTTCAATATACTAATTATATGATAGGAATGGCATTTACTACATATGGCATTACTGCCTTAGTATGTTATTTTCCTGGTGGTTATATAGCTGATAAATTTAATGCAAGAAAACTACTCAGTCTTTCATTAATATTAACCTCCCTAGGAGGAATCTTATTATTATTTTATAATAATTTTTTCTTTTTATGTTTTATTTATGGCTACTGGGGCATTACTAGTATCTTATTTTGCTGGAGTGCGTTAATTAAGGCAACTAAAATAGTGGGGGGAAATAGGCAAGGACTATCTTTTGGAATTTTAGAAGCTGGTAGAGGATTAGTTGCTGCTACCCTTTCTAGTATCGCTGTGATTGTTTTTACGAGTACTTTTATTAAAAATATTAATGATAATAGTTTCTTTGTAGCAGGCTCTCCACTTAAAGCAGTAATAACTTTTTATTCCATCACCACTTTTATTGCAGGTATCGTAATATGGTTTTATTTTAAAGATGAAAGAAATAGTAAATCTTCTATTGAATTGAGAGTAGCATTTAAAAAGATTAAAAAATTTTATAAACTAATATTTTTTCAATCATTAATTGTATTAACAGCTTATAGTGCCTACAAAGGCATTGATTATTACTCACAATATTTTTATGAAATTATGAATTACAGTAAAGAAAAAGCTGCATCTACAATGAGTAATCTTTCATATCTTAGACCACTATGTGCAATATTTGCAGGATTAATTGCAGATAAAATAAGTGCTACTAAGCTTTCGATATATTTATTTTTAGTATTAATAATAGCTTTTTTATATTTAGGCTTAATATCAACAATTTTTAATTTAGAAATATTAATTATGATTAATATTATGATTAGTATGGCAGCAGTTTTTGCTTTAAGAGGTATTTATTTTTGTTATTTACAAGAAACAAAAATACCAACTAACATTATAGGTTTTTCTGTAGGCATAATATCTTTAATAGGATTTTTCCCTGATGTTTATATTGGCCCTGTATTTGGATATTTTTTGGATACTTATAGTAAAGTTAAAGCCTTTAACTTATGCTATCTTTTTCTTCTTATTCTATCTTTAATTGGCTTTTATTCTGCCTTAAGATTGCACAATTCTAAGAAAAAAATTTAATTAAATTTTAGGTTTAACAAAGCGCAAGGTCATTCTATCACTTTCACCTATTTTCATATATTTTTTTTTTGCATCAGCATCTGCTGATTTCAAGGTAGGTGGCAATGTCCACACACCATATTTATGATCTTTTGTATCTAATGGATTAGCATTAATTTCAGCTTTTTCTTCTAGTATAAAACCAACACTTTCAGCGTATTGAATAGCTATTTTTTCAGAAACGTACCCAGATTTATTCATTTCATCAATTGTATAGTTATCAGGAGCACGATGCTCAACTACTCCAAATATACCTCCGGGCTTTAATGCATTAAAGGATACTTCAAACACTTCTTTTAAATAACCGGCTTTAAGCCAATTATGCAGATTTCTAAATGTTAGTACCATATCAACTGAATTATCTGGATTTAATTTAGTAGGTGGCATCGATAAAACGGCCATTTGAATTTTATGAAAATCTTCGTTATTCTCTATTCTTTTCTCATAACCTTTTCTCATCTGAGCTCTCCACTCTGATTCTTTAGGATTAAAATGAGCAGCTATTAATAAACCATTATTCTTGAGATAAGGTGCAAGTATTTCAGTATACCATCCTCCAGGTGAATTACCTCCACTAGGTTGAAGTTCTATTACTTTCATATTATTTTTTAGCTTAAAAAAACTCAAAGTTTTAAGAGGATTTCTATACTTATCTCTTTCTACATATGAAGGAGTTCTATTTATAGAATTAATTACACTTTCCAGAGATTGTGTATAAGATAGCTTTACTAAAATAAAACTAGAAGTAATTATAAAAAAATATAAAATAAAATAATTAAGGATTTTCCTCATTTACAGCCTCATTTTTAATATAAAGTTTCTTGTATCTATAGTTAGCATATATCTTATAAAATATATTTAAAAATCGTTTAATTAATTTAAAATTAAATAAGTAATATAAAATTTTAAAATATTTAATATCTTTCCATAGTATAAAAAAGGCTTCTGTTTCCTTATATATTTTATCCCCATCAATAACATGAAATGCTTTGAGACATTCTTCCCTACTCTTATTAATTATTTTGAGTGCTTTATTGTCAGTATAAATATTATACCATTTAACCGATTTATTTTTATTAAGTTTTTTATATAACTCAATTTCTCTATTACAAATAGGACAGTTACCATCATAGAATACTTTTTTCATAAACTTATATATACTATTATTAAATATAAAGTATAGGTCTATTTTTTATTAAATTAACGCGAGGTAATTATGAGTAATTTTTTCAAGGTTAAGAAATTTATGCAAAAATTCAAACAAGAAGTTAAGTCAAAGCCATCTTTCCCTGATGACAATATTATAAAACTAAGAATAAATCTCATAAAAGAAGAGTTGTTAGAACTAGAAGAAGCATTAAATGAAAAAAATATAGAGGAAACTGCAGACGCGCTTACAGATATTCTTTATGTTACTTATGGAGCGGGTCATGCATTTGGTATTGATTTAGATAAATGTTTTGATGAAGTACAAAAGTCAAATATGAGTAAATTAGATAAATTTGGTAACCCTATTTATAATGATCAAGGAAAGGTTATGAAAGGTCCTTTATATTTTAAACCAAACTTTAAAAAAATTTTAAATATAAGAAATTAAATGATTATATTATGTTAGTATAGAGGTCCTAATATGTTTAAAATAGAAGAAATGAACTTATATAAGACAACCGATAGGTTTTTAAATAATTATAAACACCTTAAAAAGAGTCTTGAAAGAGAGCCTACTTTAGAAGAAATATCGGACATAGATCAATTACATTACAACGGCATAGAAGCAGTCAATGAGGCTATACTTAAAACAAAAATAAAAGAAAATAACATTGTATTAGACATTGGATCTGGCATAGGAGGTCCGGCAAGATACTTAGCAAATAAAACAAACTCTAAAATTTATGCTGTTGAACTACAGAAAACACTAAATGATATAGGTAGTACTCTTACACATAAGTATAAACTTGAAAAAAATGTTTTTCATGTTAATGCAAATATTTTAGAATATAATTTTAATAAAATTAAGTTTAATAATATTGTAAGTTGGCTTGCTTTATACCATATCCCAAAAAGGGCTGAATTATTAAAAATTTTATATAATATACTCGATGATAAAGGTTACATGTATGTTGAAGATTTTTATTTAAAAAAAAATATAACTAACAATGAAAAAAAAATACTTGCTAAAAACTTTCATACAAATCACCTTGTTCCCTTAATAAATTACAAAGAAGAATTAAAAAATACTAAATTTTATTTATTAGAGTGTTCAGATATGTCTGCTAACTGGACTAAATTTACCAAAAATAGACTTCTTAATTTTAAGAAAAATTATGCTAAACACGTTCAAATAAACAATAAAAATACCGCGGACAATATATTAAATTTTTACAACTTAGCATATGACCTACTATCCAAAGATATAATTGGTGGAATTAGATATATAGTAAAAAAAACAATTTAATATGAATAAAATTAAAATATATGAAGCCTCGAAAATTATATGGAATGCTATAAAGAATGAAGAACTTATTAATAGCTTACCAAAAGAATTAATTCCGAAATCAAAAAAAGAAGCATATGAGATTCAAAAAACATACAAGTCTTTTACTGATTACGAGCATATTGGTTATAAAATTGCTGCGACTAGTATTGATGGTCAAAAACACATTAATGTAAGTGGTCCTATTCTAGGAAAGCTATTTAAACATAATGTATATTCTAATAATGATACAATTAATTTTACAAACTATACAATGGGAGTGGCTGAAGCAGAAATAGCATTTAAATTATCTAAAAATATTTCTTCACATTTAAAAAAAATAAATGAAATTAAAAAATATATAGATTGTGTAATTCCAGCCATAGAGTTACCGGATACTAGATTTAATAATTTTGAAAGTGTTGGAGAATTCCAACTTATAGCAGACAATGCTTGTGCTAAATATCTTTTTCTAGGTAACCCTTATAGCACAATAGAAAATATAAAATTTGAAAACCATTTTGTAAATATAAGTACTATAGATTCATTAAATGAAGGGAATACTTTAAATGTGTTAGGCAGTCCTATTAAAGCATTATTCTGGGCAATTAATGAGCTTATAACTTATAATCTTCCTATAAAAAAAAATATGATCATAACTACAGGGACGTGCACTATACCGATTAAATTTCATAAAAAAGATAAATTAGAAGCATACTTTGGTGAAATGGGTAATGTAAAAGCAAATATAAGTTAATAGAAGATATGAAATTTTGTTATTTAAACAATTATTTAATAAGTATTTAATATGTATTAATAATCACCGGATGGATTAAATTTAGCATTTTTTTCAAAAATACCTTTATTCGGAACATAATTTACTTCAAGTCTTATACCATCAGGATCTTCAAAGACGATATAATAATAGCCCTTTACCCAATTACCATTAATAGGCCCTCTGATAATATTTGCTTTTATTTTTTTTAGTAAAAAATAAAATTGTTCTATATCTTCCTTTGATCTCATTCTAAAACAAAAGTGATGCAGACCTAAGTTATCTTGAGAAAATTTTAAATTTTTAATTAAATCAGCATTTGCCTGCTGAATTAAAATACCGGTTTTTCCTCCAACATAATAAAAACTTTTATTACTTGAGTGTATAAGGGTTAAGCCCATGTTAGTTAAAATTTTGTCATAAAATAGTTTAGACTTTTTAAGGTCTGATACATTTAGTGCAATATGAGCTATTCCGTTAATATTCATAGTCGTTATTAAAAATATTTTTAATCTTTTATGTTTCGGTACATTACAAAAGCACCTCTGATATCATTAAGTTTATAATTAATAGCTTTATCATCTGGATAAAGCTTTTGAATTTCTTTTTTTAGATCATCATTAATATTACTACCATGACAATTCAAACATACCTCTTTAATACGAATGGCTTTTACGTAAACAAATTTATTATTATTTTCATCTTTTATAATATCACTATGTTCTAATACTAAGCCTTTATTTTCCATTAAATTTAATTTATTGAACTCCTCAAGTATCTCCTTTTCATATAGGTTAGGATAATTATTTTTATTTCTAGGTTTTAAACTTACTCTTTTTATAGCAAAACCCTTTTCATTATCTTTAGAAACTAATTGTTCAACCTCCTTATTACAATATTTTAAAGCCTTTATTAAATTATTGTGTTGCAAACCTTGTATAAGAGTATTTTTATATTGTTTTGCTGTTTCTTTTAATAGATTTTTTGCTTCATTTAATATAACTGACTTATTAGTTTCTGAGGATTCTGAATTACTGATACTAGTAATTAATAAAAATAAAACTATAAAGAATTGTACAAATTTCATATTTAAAACATAATTTCAATATTAAAGTA
>CACCMS010000002.1 GCA_902547175.1 Rhodospirillaceae bacterium
TAACAGGAGGGATAGCTTCTTTGTCTTTTGCTTCATCTTTTCTTAAAAAAGATTGACCAATTTTTTTAAACCATTTTTTCATCTTAATTTACGATTAGATAATTATCTTTAATGTCATTAGGTTTAATAGAAACAATATCTCCTTTTTTAGCACTAGGTATTTTCATTTTAAAATTATTTTCTGTTTTACCTATTCCATCATTAGTTTCTACTAAAACTTTTTGTGGTCTAAAAGTTTGTTTTTGTAAGTTACTTAAATAATTTTGATTCCCTAGTTCTCTTAATGCTTTAGCTCTTTTTCTTCTTTCTTCTAAAAAAACTTGTGGCATTTTTGATGCAGGCGTTCCTGCCTTTGCTGAATATGGAAAAACATGAAGGTGAGTTATTTGTAATTTTTTCACTAATGTATATGTGTTCATAAACATTTCTTCTGTTTCAGTAGGAAATCCGCATATAAAATCTGCGCCAAAAGTTACATTGTCAGAAATATTTCTAATTTCATTAAATAGTTCTATAATTTGTTTTACATTATGTCTTCTTTTCATTCTTTTTAAAATCATATCATCTAAAGACTGAAGACTAAAATGAAAGTGAGGCATTAATCTAGGTTCACTTTTAATTAATTTAAATACTTTATTATCAAGTTCAGCTGCGTCAATAGAAGACAGCCTCAAACGAAAAGAACTAATATTTTTTTCAAATATTTTTTCTAGTAAATAACCTAGGCCGAAATGTTTCTTATAATCTGATTGCCAAGAGGTTAGGTCAACACCAGTTAAAATTATCTCCTTTACACCTTTATTAAGATAAAAAGATATTTCATTATTAATGTTTTTAACACTTTCACTAATACTTTTACCTCTACAAGAAGGAATTATGCAAAATGTACAAGAATGGTCGCATCCATTTTGAATTTTTACAAATTTTCTTATATTAGAATTTGATGGATTTTCCTTATGCAAATTTTTAAACTCAAAGTTTATTTTATTTTTTACACTAATACTGTCTTGCAGATTTTCCCAATTTTTTTTTATCAATTTATCTTTATTTCCTACAATGTAACTTACTTCTTTCATATCTTCTAAATTGTGCTTTTCACTTTCTGCTGCGCATCCTGTGACCACTATTTTTACATTAGGGTTGCTTTTATGAAACAATTTAATATTTTTTTTTAAACTTTTGACTGCATCATTAGTTACACAACAAGAATTAAATATTATAACATCTTTTTTTTTATCATCTCTGATAAAACTATTTATTTTATTACTTTCCCAAGAATTTAACCTGCAACCCATGGTAATAACATTATTGAACTTATGCAAAATTATATTCTCCTAAATATGATACTTCAGCCATACCAATTATTTCTAATTCATTTTCTCTTATTTTAACTTTTACTGAACCAATTGGTAGAGATATTTTTATAGAGTCAGAACATTTTTTACTAATAAAGCTTGCATAACTTGCAGCTAAAATACCTGACCCACATGATAGCGTTTTCCCAACTCCTCTTTCCCAAAACTTTAACTTTAAAGATGTTGGTGATAAAATCTCTACAATTTCTACATTAACTCCCTTAACAAATACCTCATGTGTTTCAATGCTTTTTCCAACTTTATCTAGATTTATAAGATCTAAAGATTTTGTAAAAAATACTATATGAGGGTTTCCCATATTAATGACATGCCCTTCTTTTAAGAGAGGATCAATTTCTTCAAGGCTAATGATTTTTTTATAATTATTTTTAATAATATTTTTTAAATTTTGTTCAGGTATTAACATCTTTACACTAATTTCATTATTTTTTTCTAAGCTAGCATTTAATAAGGTTGAGTTTGTCTCTATACATATTTCTGTCTTTTTAGTGCCTGCCATCAGCAATGAAGCAACACATCTAGCTGCATTCCCACACATTTCTGCTTCAGAGCCATCATTGTTATAAATTCTCATGAAAGCATCATATTCATCACTTTTTTCAATTAAAATGAGTTGGTCACATCCAATACCTATTTTTCTATTAGTTATTTTTTTTATTAATGTTATATCTTTTTTAAAATTCTGCTTAATATTGTCTATAATGACAAAATCATTGCCGTTTCCATGCATTTTTACAAAAGGTGTTTTCATGTTAGTATATGTTTTTATTGACTTTATTATAGCAAAAGCGTAACTATAATAAATTTTTATTTAATATGCAAAATGAATTTGTAAATAATGTTTAGCAATTTTTCAGATAGAGTTTTAAAAACATTTGACGGACTATTAAGCAGGGGAGTATTAACTGAAAATGATGTTAACTCTGCAATGAGAGAAATTAGAGTAGCATTGCTTGAGGCTGATGTTCCTCTTAATATTGCTAAAGACTTTGTTGAAAAAGTAAAGAAAAAAGCCGTAGGAGAAAAGTTATTTAAATCAGTTAAGCCTGGTGACTTAGTTGTAAAGATAGTTCATGATACTTTAGTAGAATTACTATCTTTTAATTTAAAGGATGAGGACTTTGATCTACTACTTAATAAAAGTCCAAGTATAATATTAATGGTGGGACTACAGGGAAGTGGTAAAACTACAACTGCAGCCAAGCTTGCAAATCTTCTTAAACTTAAAAAGAAGAAAGTTTTGCTATCTTCGTTAGACATTTCTAGACCTGCAGCTATTGAACAGTTAAATCAACTTTCTCAGAGAATATCTGTTGATTACATGGATAATAATCCAAATAATGAGGTTTCTGAATTAATCGAAAAAACTATGGAACAAGCTAAGGCTTCGTCGACAGATGTTATTATATTTGATACTGCAGGAAGAACAAATATCGATGAGGCATTACTTAATGAATTAAGAAATATCTTTAAGTTAACTAAGCCAACTGAAACTTTATTAGTTACAGATGCCATGATAGGACAAGAGTCTATTAATGTTGCTAAAGCATTTTCTGAATATGTTGATATAACAGGTGTGGTTTTAACTAGAGTTGATGGTGATGCTAAGGGTGGTGTTGCACTTAGTATGTCTAGTACAACAGGTAAACCTATTAAATTTTTGGGAGTTGGAGAAAAAGTAGAACAAATAGAAGTTTTTTCTGCTAAAAGAATAGCAGGAAGAATACTTGATATGGGCGATATAGTCGGTATGGTCGAAAAGGCAGAACAAGAGTTTGACGAAAAAGAAGCCGAAGTTATGGCTAACAAATTAGCAAAAGGTAATTTTGATCTAGAAGACTTTAAGAAGCAGATATATCAAATGCAAAAACTAGGAGGCATAAAAGGTATTTTATCTATGTTACCAGGGGTAAGAAAAGCAAAAAAAACGTTAGAAAATAGTAATCTTGAAGACAAAACTTTTTTAAGAATGTGTGCAATAATATCTTCTATGACTAAAAAAGAGAAAAAAAACCCAAAGATAATAAATGGATCCCGTAAAAAAAGGATTGCAAATGGCTCGGGAGTCGATATACAAGATGTAAACAGATTATTAAAACAATTTAAAAATATGCAAATTATGATGAAAAAAATGAATAAACATGGTATGAGTGGCTTAGAAAAGATGATGGGAAATAATTTTAATAGTAGTAGTTTAGAAAGTATTTACAGTAATTTAAAGAGGTAAGAATGACAGTAAGAATAAGATTAAGCAGGCATGGAGCAAAAAAAAGACCCTATTATAGAATAGTGGTTGCTGATGTTAGAGCTCCTAGAGATGGACGCTTTATTGAGAGAGTTGGTAGTTTTGATCCATTAAAAGACAAATCAGATGAATCTAGACTTAATCTACAATTAGATAGAATTAAGCATTGGTTAAGTACTGGTGCTCAACCTAGTGACAGGGTACAACAGTTTCTATCAGATGCAGGATTGATGGAACCAATCAAAAGGAATAACCCAAACAAAGCCAAACCTAAGAAAAAGGCTCAGGAAAGAATAAAAGCTAAAGAGGAAGCTCTCAAGAAAAAAGAAGAAGAAGCAAAAGCAGCAGAAGCTAAACCTGCAGAACCAGCAGCAGAAGCTAAACCTGCAGAACCAGCAGCAGAAGCTAAACCTGCAGAACCAGCAGCAGAGGCTAAAGAAGATAAATAATATTCTTATACTGCTTAAAATATCCTTATTTTTTATTAAAAAATGAGAAGTGAAAAAGTAACTATTGGAAAAATAGTTTCTCCTCATGGAGTGAAGGGTCTTTTTAAGGTTTTAGTTTATAGCGAAAATGAAGATTCTTTTTTTTCACATAAAAGCTATTTCAAAGTAAAAAATAAAAAAATAGATATCATTAAAAAATTTAATAAAGGAAATTTTATAGTTTGTGAAAGTGCAACAATACAAAGCAGAGAGCAAGTCAATGAAATTATAAATGAAGATATAGTGATTTCAGCAACAGATCTAAAAAAAAATTATAATAATAAAAATGAATTTTTTCATAGAGACTTAATTGGATGTAAAGTTATAAATTTTAATTCAGAAGACATTGGAAATGTAAAGGCAGTTCATAATTTTGGTGCAGGAGATTTATTAGAATTAGATGGAAAGTATCCCTATATGATAAGATTTGAACAAGTAAAAAAAGAAAATATAAACTTAAAGAAAAGTATAATAAAAGTTGATCTGAAATATTAGAGAGCAATTAAATGTTTAAAATAAATATAATTACTGCTTTTCCAGAAGTTTTTCCTGGCTCCCTAGATGTATCAATATTGGCTAAAGCGAGAAAAAAAAAAATTTGGGACTTAAATATAGTAGATCTAAAAAAATGTTCCTCACAAAATAAAAGTATGGACGACAAACCTTTTGGAGGAGGTCCTGGTATGGTTATTAGAGCCGATGTATTACAAAATGCATATGAAAAAGCTAAAATATTTTTTGAAGATTACAATTTTGAAAATGTTGAAAAAATTATGTTGACTCCTGACGGTGAAGAATTTAATCACAGTATAGCTGAAGCACTTACTAAAAAAAAAGGTTTGTTAATAATTTGTGGAAGATATGAGGGGGTTGATGAAAGATTCATAGAGTATAATAACTTAAGAAAAATTTCTATTGGGAAATATGTATTATGTGGAGGAGAATCTGCAGCTTCAGTAATTAGTGAAGCGGTATTAAGATTACTTCCTAA
Source organism: Rhodospirillaceae bacterium (assembly GCA_902547175.1). The sequence continues at coordinate 5,101 of CACCMS010000002.1, forward strand.
TGTTTTAGGTAATGAAAAAAGCAAATTAGAAGAGAGTTTTGTGAATGGCATGTTGGAATATCCTCATTATACTAAACCAAGAGTTTGGAATAATTTATCAGTGCCTGAAGTATTATTATCCGGAAACCACAAAGAAATTAGAAAATGGAGAAGTGAGAAAGCCTTATACCTAACCAAGAAGGTAATGAAAAAAAATAAAAAAAATGATAGCTAATTTTTATTTTTTGTATAAATTTATATATTTTAAAGGTAAATGATGAATATTATTAAAGATATAGAAGCTGAACAAATATCAGAAATAATCAAGAAAAGAGATGTACCTGATTTTAAATCTGGAGATGCTGTTAGAGTTAATGTTTTTGTTACTGAAGGTAATAAAGAGAGGGTTCAGGCATTTGAAGGCATATGTATAGCTAGGTCCAATAGAGGATTTAATTCAACTTTCACGGTAAGAAAAGTGTCTCATGGAGAAGGAGTAGAAAGAGTTTTCCCACTTTACTCTCCTATGCTAGAAAGCATTAAACTTATAAGAAGAGGCAAGGTAAAGCGTTCAAAGCTTTATTATTTAAGGCAAAGGTCTGGAAAGTCAGCTAGAATTGCTGAAAAAAAAGACTTCATAAAAAAGAAGCCGCAAGCATCTAAGGTAGTAGACGCTCCAGCTTCTAGTGAGGAAGTAAAAGAAGAAAGCAAATAATGGATACCCCAAAAACACTTTTTGATAAGATTTGGGGTGATCATGTAATTAGCCAGACCAATAAAAATCAATATTTATTGTATATAGACAGACACTTAGTTCATGAAGTTACTAGTCCTCAGGCTTTTGAAGGATTAAAATTAAATAAGAGAAAAGTAAGGAAGCCCGAACTCACACTTGGAGTGGCAGATCATAATGTTCCAACGACTTTAAGAGATCAAGGTATAAACTCTATAAAAGATAAGATAGCAAAATTACAGGTTGAAACATTAGAAAAAAATTTAAGTGAAAATAATATAAAATATATTCCACTGACATCTAAAAATCAGGGGATTGTTCATATAATAGGTCCAGAACAAGGTTTTACCATTCCTGGAACTACTATTGTATGTGGAGACTCTCATACATCAACGCACGGAGCTTTTGGATCCTTAGCTTTTGGTATTGGAACATCCGAAGTTGAACATGTTTTAGCTACGCAAACATTAGTGCAAACTAAGCCAAAGAATATGAGAATAATCATTAATGGAAAACTTAAAAAAAATGTAACATCTAAAGACATAATTTTAAAAGTTATAAGCGAAATAGGTACAGCTGCAGGAACAGGACATGTTATCGAATTTTCTGGTTCAACTATATTAGATATGACTATGGAAGAAAGAATGACCTTATGTAACATGTCTATTGAGGCAGGAGCAAAAGCAGGACTTATTGCCCCTGATAACAAAACTTTTGATTATCTTTATGGACTTCCTTTTGCGCCCAAGGAAAAAAATTGGGAATTAGCTATTGAATATTGGAAAAAATTAGTTACTGATAAAGGAGCCATTTTTGATCAAGAGTTTTCCTTCAACATTGAAGAATTGAAACCTTTTGTAACCTGGGGAACGAGTCCTGAGAATGGAATTGCTATCAATGAAAAGATACCAGATCCAAAACAGTATAATAATTTGGAAAAAAGACAATCTATAGAAAAATCTTTAAATTATATGGGTCTAAAAGCAGGAGATAGTTTAAAAGATATTAGCATTCAAAAAGTATTCATAGGCTCTTGTACTAATGGAAGGATCGAAGACCTTAGAGCTGCAGCTAACTATATTCAAGGCAAAAAAGTTTCTCATAATGTTCAAGCATTAGTAGTTCCGGGGTCGGGTTTAGTAAAAAAGCAAGCTGAATCTGAAGGTATCAAAGAAATTTTTTTAGAAGCTGGTTTTGAGTGGAGAGATCCGGGCTGTTCAATGTGTCTTGGTATGAACCCAGATCAGTTGGCTTCTGGAGAAAGGTGTGCCTCTACTTCTAATAGAAACTTTGAAGGTAGGCAGGGCAGAGGAGGAAGAACTCACTTAGTAAGTCCTATTACAGCTGCAGCAAGTGCAATTAAAGGATTTTTTGTAGATGTAACTGAAGAGAGTTTATGAAAAAATTTACAGTTTTAAAAGGTATTGCTGCTGTTATGCCAGATATAAATATAGATACAGATGCTATTATTCCAAAACAATTTCTTAAAACAATACATAGAAAAGGATTGGGAAAAAGTTTGTTTTATAATGAGCGTTACACTGAAGGATATAATAAAAATGTAGATTTTATTTTAAATAAAGACCCATGGTTAAATAGTAGTATTATTATTGCAGGGGAAAACTTTGGATGTGGATCTTCTAGAGAACATGCTCCTTGGGCCTTATTAGATTTTGGTATACAATGTATCATTTCAAATTCTTTTGCTGATATATTTTTTAATAATTCCGTTAAGAATGGCTTATTACTTATTAAATTAAATAAAAATGAAATACAAAAATTAAGTGAATTAGCAATGAAAAAAGAAAGCTTTACTGTGGATTTAATAAATCAAAAAATATTAGTTAAAAATAATGAGATTAATTTTAATGTTGACCCAATTATTAAAGATAGATTAATCCATGGCTATGATGACATAGAAATTACTTTAAAAAATAAACAATTAATAGTTGATTATGAAAACAACAAAAATAAATTTCATATTTGGAAGAATATAGTTTATGAAAAACAGTAAAGGTAAAATTTTATTATTACCTGGAGATGGTATTGGCCCTGAGGTAAATAAGGCTTTGAAAGATGTAATTAATTCTGCTGATGCTAATACTGCCATTAATATAGAGGTTGAAGAAGATCTTGTAGGAGGAGCATCGTACGATAAAAATAATATCCCATTGACAGATGATGTGTTAAAAAAAGCTGTATCTGCTGATGCAGTAATTTTAGGGTCTGTTGGTGGTTATCAGTATGATAACTTACCATTTGAAGTAAAGCCTGAACGAGCATTATTAAAATTAAGAAAAGAATTAGATTTATACGCTAATATAAGGCCAGCAAAAGTTTTTAATGCTTTAAAAGATGCCTCATCTTTAAAAAGCGACATAGTAGAGGGAATGGATATAATAGTGTTAAGAGAGCTCACAGGAGGAATTTATTTTGGAGAGCCGAGAGGAATTAGAAAGTTACCAGATGGCCAAAGGGAAGGCATAAATACAGAGGTATATACCACTAATGAGATAGTTAGATTAGGTAAAGTTGGTTTTGAGATTGCTGAGCAAAGAAAAAAAATAGTACATTCGGTAGAAAAGGCAAACGTAATGGAGTCGGGAATACTCTGGAGAGAAGAAATAATGAAGTTACATAATGAAAAATATAAACATATAGATTTATCTAATATGTATGCTGATAATTGTGCTATGCAATTAGTAAAACAGCCAAAACAATTTGATGTGATCATAACAGGAAATCTATTTGGAGATATTTTATCTGATATATCTGCAGAACTTACTGGTTCACTGGGTATGTTACCTTCAGCAAGTCTAGGAGATGAGGTTAATGGTAAGAGAAAAGCTTTGTATGAACCTGTGCACGGAAGTGCGCCAGATATAGCAGGAAAAAATATTGCTAATCCAATTGCTATGATTTTATCTTTTGCGATGTTCTTAAAATTATCTCTTAAAAATAATAAAGTATCTGAATTAATAGAGTCTTCTGTTGAAAATGTTTTAGGAAAAGGTTATAGAACAAAAGATATAATGCAATCTGGTAAGAATTTAGTTACTACATCAGATATGGGATCTCTGATAAGTGAAGAAATAAAAAATTTATCTAGAAGCTTTTAAAATGACATACAATATAGCAATAATTGGAGCAACTGGAGCAGTAGGACATAAACTGTTATCAACAATCTTAGATAGAAAGTTTCCAACTAATGAAATTTATTTATTAGCTTCAAAAAAGTCTGCAGGAAAAAAAATTACTCATAATAATAAACAGTTTATGGTTGAAGATTTAGATAGTTTTAACTTTTCAAAAGTTGATATAGCATTTTTTTCTGCTGGTGCTTCAGTATCTTCAAAATATGCTTTATTAGCAGAGGAAAGTAATTGTTATGTTATAGATAATACTTCTTTTTTTCGAATGCATGATGACATACCTTTAGTAGTTCCAGAAGTTAATGAAGAAGATATAGATACTTCTAATAGAAAAATTATTGCTAATCCAAACTGTTCAACTATTCAAATGTTGGTAGCATTATTTCCTATACACAAAATCAATAAAATAAAAAAAATAATTGTTTCAACTTACCAATCTGTTTCAGGGGCAGGACAACAAGCAATGAATGAATTAACCGAACAATCTAAAAGTTATTTTAGTAAAGATCAAATAGTATGTAAAAGTTTTCCAAAGCAGATTGCATATAATGTAATTCCTCAGATAGACATATTTACTGATAATAAATTTACTAAAGAAGAAATGAAAATGGTAAATGAAACTAATAAAATATTAGATAAAAATATTAATGTTAACGCTACATGCGTGAGAGTACCATCATATATGGGACATGCAGAATCGATTTACATTGAATTAGAAAAGGATATGAGTATTGAAGATCTTGAAAGGGCTTTACAAAATGCAGAAGGAATAAAATATTCTAATTCTGATTATCATACCCCCATAGATAGTGAAGGAGAAGATTGGGTATATGTATCTAGGGTAAGAAAAGATATTTATAAAAATAATATATTTAATTTATGGGTAGTTGCTGATAACCTACTTAAAGGTGCTGCATTAAATTCAGTACAAATAGGAGAATCTTTAATTAAAAAAAAAATAATGAGTACCAATGAATAATAAAAAGCGACCTTTGTCTCCACATTTAACTGTATATAAACCTCAGATAACATCAATAATGTCTATATCTCATCGTATTTCAGGTTTTTTTCAAACGATAGGGACAATCATTATATTTGTATATATCTTGGCTCTTTTTATCGGAGAAGGTTTTTATAATTATATTGACTTTTTTATAACTAGTTTATTAGGAAAAACATTTGTATTTTTATATTTTTTTTCAATTTGTTATCATTTTTGTAATGGAATTAGACATTTGACTTGGGACCTAGGGTATGGATTTGAAATTAAAAATGTTTATATAACAGGTTACATAACTATATTTTGCGCTCTTTTAATGAATATATTGCTTTGGATTTTTTAGTTATGTTAAATAGTAATAAAAAAAATAATTTAGAGTCAGGACTAAATCATTGGTTGTTTCAAAAAGTTACCGCAGTGTTCTTAATACCAATTACAATATGGGTGCTCTTAAAACTACCCAAATTTATACAGCTTAGCTTCTCGGATAAATTGTCTTGGATTAATAGTTCTCTAAACCTCTATTTAATAGCGCTTTTTTTTATTATTTCAGCTTTTCACTTTAAACTGGGATTGACTGTCATAATAGAAGACTATATTCATAATAGTATAGTTAAAAAATATTTAATAGTTATAATAAATATTATCGCTTTACTCATAGCCTCACTTTCTTTAGGACTATGCGTATATAAAAATTTGGGTGGTTAAATGAAAAAAGCTTATAAAATAATAGAACATAATTATGATGTAGTAGTTGTAGGAGCAGGTGGCGCTGGATTAAGAGCTACACTAGGGTTAGTTGAAAATGATCTTAAGGTTGCATGCATTACTAAAGTTTTCCCGACTAGAAGTCATACAGTAGCTGCTCAGGGAGGAATAAGCGCAGCCCTAGGTAATATGGGAGAAGATAAATGGCATTGGCACATGTATGATACTGTTAAGGGGTCTGACTGGCTTGGAGATCAAGATGCTATTGAATATATGTGCAGAGAAGCAATACCTGCAGTAGTTGAGCTTGAGCATTATGGAGTACCATTTTCAAGAACGCCAGAAGGTAAAATTTATCAAAGGCCATTTGGAGGAATGACTACTGAATTTGGAGACGGACCTCCAGCTAACAGAACTTGTTCTGCAGCAGACAGGACAGGTCATGCTATACTGCATACTTTGTATCAACAGTCTATTAAAAACAGAGCTGAATTTTTTATAGAGTATATAGCTTTGGATTTAATAATGGATGGAGAAAATGGATGTAGGGGAGTTATGGCTTGGTGTTTGGAAGACGGTAGTATTCACAAGTTTAATGCTCATAAAGTAATTCTCGCAACAGGAGGGTATGGAAGAGTTTATTTTTCAGCAACATCCGCACACACATGTACAGGAGATGGAAATGCAATGGCATTAAGAGGAGGCGTTCCTTTACAAGATATGGAATTTGTTCAGTTTCATCCCACAGGAATATATGGAGCAGGTTGTTTAATTACTGAAGGCACTAGAGGGGAAGGAGGTTATTTAACTAATTCAGAAGGCGAAAGATTTATGGAAAGATATGCCCCTAATGCAAAAGACTTAGCTTCTAGAGATGTAGTTGCTAGATCAATGACTATAGAAATTAATGAAGGAAGAGGAGTAGGTGATCAGTCTGATCATATCCATCTTCACCTTAATCATTTAGACCCTAAAGTTATAAATGACAGGTTACCTGGTATTTCCGAGACGGCTAAAATTTTCGCCGGAGTAGATGTGACAAAGGAACCAATTCCGGTAATTCCAACTTGCCATTATAATATGGGAGGTATACCAGCAAAATATACGGGTGAAGTTGTAACAAACTTAGATGGTAAAAACGATATTATTGTTCCTAACCTTTATGCAATAGGAGAAGCAGCTTGTGTTTCAGTTCATGGTGCAAATAGGCTTGGATCTAATTCGCTGTTGGACTTAGTTGTTTTTGGTAGAAGTGTTGCAAAGCACATTTCAAATGAATTTAAAGAAAATGGGAAATTACCGCCAAAACAAAAAAAATCTGAGGAGCAATGTTTAGATAGATTTGACAACATCAGGTTTTCTAAAGGAGAGGTTTCAGTTTCTGATATTAGGTTAAAAATGCAAAAAACTATGCAATCTTATTGTGCTGTGTTTAGGACGGGAGAGGGTCTAAAGAAAGGTAATAAAGAAATAGAAAAAGTAGTAACTGAATTTAATCACATAGGAACTAAAGACAAATCACTAATTTGGAATACAGACCTTTTAGAAACTCTAGAACTCCAAAACTTACTTCAACAAGCTATGGTTACTATAAAATCAGCAGCTAACAGAAAAGAAAGCAGAGGAGCTCATGCAAGAGATGACTACAAAGAAAGGAACGATGAGGATTGGTTGTTTCATACTTTAGCGTGGTTAAAGGATAATGATATTAAAATGGGAAGCAGACCTGTTACCTTGAGAGCTATGTCTAATGAGGTTCAATCTTTTCCACCAAAGGCAAGAGTTTACTAATGGTTGAATTATTACTGCCAAAAAATTCTAAAGTAGTAAAAGGTGATCATTACACGGAAAAGGGATCTAAAAAAAGTTTAAAAACTTTTTTGATTTATAGGTATGATCCAGATAAATCTGAACAACCAAGAATAGATAGATATGATGTAGATCTCAGTAATACAGGTCCAATGGTTCTAGACGCTTTAATCAAGATTAAAAATGATATTGATCCTTCCATTACGTTCAGAAGATCATGCAGAGAAGGCGTATGTGGAAGCTGTTCCATGAATATAGATGGCACGAACACATTAGCTTGTACTAAATATGTAAATGATGTTAAAGGTGATGTAAAAATTTTTCCATTACCTCATATGCCAGTAATAAAAGATTTAGTTCCTGACTTAAAAGACATTTACAAACAATATAGCTCTATAGAGCCTTGGCTTAAAACTTCTGAAAAACCTGAAAGAGAAATTAAACAGTCACCTGAGGAAAGAAAAGAGTTAGATGGATTATATGAATGTATTATGTGTTTTTGTTGTTCTACTAGTTGCCCTAGCTATTGGTGGAATGGAGATAAATACCTAGGTCCAGCAGTATTACTTCAAGCTTGGAGGTGGATAGCTGACAGCAGAGATGAAGCTACTCAAGAGAGATTAGATAGTTTAGAAGATTCTTTCAAGTTGTATAGGTGCCATACCATAATGAATTGTACAAAAACTTGTCCAAAAGGTTTAAACCCTGCTAAAGCAATAGCTAAAATCAAAAAAAAGATATTGGCTAAAACTTGATAGGTTTTTTTTACCTAGCGCTTGGTATTTCTTTACTATATTTTAGTGGTGATTGGCTTGTAGATGGCTCTACTTCTCTGGCGAGACATATGAAAGTAAAGCCTTTTGTAATTGCTTTAACACTAGTAGCATTTGGAACTTCAGCTCCTGAATTAGCAATTTCTGTACACTCTGCACTTAAAGGCTATGAAGGAATAACCCTTGGAAATATAGTCGGCTCTAATATTGCTAATGTATTATTTGCTCTGCCTTTAGCATTTTTAATTAAAATTCCTAAAAAATGTGATCTTAAAAGTATTGATCATTTTTATCTTTTAATTTCAACTTTCATCTATATTTTTATAATTCTTTTTGTGGGTGGTTTTAATAAAATTTCTGGTTTGCTGATGCTACTTTTGTTACTTTCTTACTTAGCACTTATACTATATGAAGCGTCAAAAGGTTTAAGAAATATTGATACTGAAGATATAGAGAAAAACGTAAGTTTTAAAAAATCAATATTATTTTCTATATTAGGTTTAGTAGGAATAATAGTGGGAGCCCAAGTTTTAGTTAAAGGTGCAGTTATAACAGCAAGTTCATTTGGAGTATCAGAAACTATCATAGGATTAACAGTTGTAGCATTAGGTACATCCATTCCAGAAGTGGTAACTTCTATGGTTGCTGCCTATAGAGGTCAAATTGGTTTTGTATTAGGAGCAATATTAGGATCAAATCTTTTTAACTTATTAGCTATTACAGGAATAGCTTCAATAATTACGGCAATAAATACCAGTAATGTTTTAGATAAGATTGATATTTATTATCTAATTTTTTCTACAATTATATTCATTTTAATATCTTCATTATTGAAGTATCTAAATAAAAAATTAATTTTTGTTGTATTGATTTCTTATTTTATTTATGTAGTATTTATCTATTTAAGAATGGTATAGGAAATTTATGGATTTAATAAAACATTATATTAACGGTGAGGATATAGAAGGAGGTAGTAGACAAGGAGATGTTTATAACCCAGCTATAGGTGAAGTTATATCTAAGGTTACATTAGGTGATTTAGCGGTAGTAAATAATGCTATTGAAAGTTGTGAGAAAGTATTAGAAAAGTGGAGATATACTACACCTGCAAAAAGAGCTTCTATAATGTTTAATTATAAAAAGTTACTTGAAGATAATTCAGCTAGAATAGCAGAGATGGTATCTAAAGAACATGGAAAAACAATTGAAGATGCAAAGGGATCATTGCAAAGAGGTATCGAAGTAGTAGAGTATGCTTGTGGTATACCTAACCTTTTAAAAGGGGAATATTCTAATCAAGTTGGATCAGGAATTGATACATTTTCAATGAAGCAGGAACTTGGTATTTGTGCGGGTATAACTCCATTTAATTTTCCAGTTATGATTCCTTTATGGATGTTTCCTCTTGCAACAGCATGCGGTAATGCATTTATTTTAAAACCATCAGAGAGAGATCCTTCAAGCTCTATAGAATTAGTAAGGTTATTTGAAGAAGCGGGAGCACCTCCGGGTTTAGTTAATGTTGTAAATGGAGACAAAGAAGTAGTTGATGCATTAATTGAGCACAGAGAAGTCAAGGCAATTAGCTTTGTAGGTTCAAGTAAAGTCGCTTCATATATTTATCAAAAGTCTGCAAGTTATAACAAAAGGGTTCAAGCATTAGGAAGTGCAAAGAATCATATGCTAGTCATGCCAGACGCTGATATTGAACAAGCGTCAGATGCTTTAATAGGGGCTGCATTTGGCTCAGCTGGTGAAAGATGTATGGCAATATCCGTAGCTGTCGCCATAGGAGATTCAGCGGATAAGCTAATAGAAAATATTACTCCCAAAATTAATAACATTAAAGTTGGTCCATATAATGATGAATCTTCAGATATGGGTCCTGTGGTAAGCAAAGATGCATATGAGAGAATTAATGGTTTAATTGAAAGCGGAGTTGAGGAGGGTGCCAATTTAGTTGTTGATAGAAGGAATATAAAATTACAAGGTTATGAAAATGGCTATTTCATAGGGCCATGTTTATTTGATAATGTTAAAGATAACATGAAAATATATAAAGAAGAAATTTTTGGTCCAGTTCTTAGCATTGTGAGGGCAAAAAACTATGAAGAAGGATTACAATTAGTTAAAGATAACCCTTATGGTAATGGTTGCTCTATTTTTACTAGAGATGGTGACACAGCAAGAAATTTTTCAAGTGAGGCTAATATAGGAATGGTTGGTGTTAATATTCCAATTCCAGTTCCAGTAGCGTATTTTAGTTTTGGGGGATGGAAAAACTCAATTTTTGGAGGACACAATGCTTATGGAATGGAAGCAATTAGATTTTATACGCATACAAAAACTATAACCTCTAAATGGCCAGAGGGCATAAGATCTGGTGCCCAGTTTACCATGCCTACATTAGGTTAATATGGAGAACCAAAAAAAATTTTATCTAATTTATAAAGAGCAAATTAAAAAAAAAAAATAAATTTTTTTCCTTTTCAATCTAGTTTGGTACATGCCTTAGATGTACTTTATGAGAAGTTATTTCGTAAAAGGATACGAATTCTTAGCTTTTTAAATAAAGACATTCTAAATAATAGTATTTATATATACGGAAAACCTGGTGGAGGGAAAACTTTTATAGTTAATCTTTTTTATAAGTTTATACAGAAAAGTAAATTTAAAAAATCCGTATTAAGAGTTCATTTCCAAGAGTTTATGGCCAAAGTTCATGAAGAGACATATTTAAAAAGAAAAAAAAAATCAAAAAATCCTCTTGAAGATGTAGCTTCAGATATCTCGAATAAGTACATTCTGATAGTTTTTGATGAATTAGAAATTCTAGATATTGCTGATGCAATGATTGTATCTAAATTATTCAATAAGTTGTTGGATAAAAGAGTGCTATTCATAATTACTTCAAACTATTACCCTAACGAGCTTTATAAACATGGATTACAAAGAACTCAATTTTTACCCTTTATAGATTTGATAAAGGAAAGGATGATTTTATTAGAGTTAAATAACAATAAAGATTTAAGGTTTTCCGAAATAGTAAAGTCGTCTAAAAAGTTTCTTTTTCCTTTAAACAATTTAACTAAAAAAAATTTTAATAATTTATTTCTTAACTCAAAAAAAAATAACGTTCCTATAAAAAAAAATATTTATTCTTTAGGAAGAAGTATTTTATTTGAAAAAACAATTGCTGACTCTGTGCTTATTGACTTTGACTTTATCTGTTCTTTTAAATTTTCACCTAATGACTATATAAGAGTAACTGAAAGTTTTAAAATATTTTTTATTGATAATATTCCAGTATTAGGTAGAAATAAGTTAAATGAAATTAGAAGATTTGTAATTTTAATAGATATATTATATGAAAAAAAGAGCAAAATTTATATTAGGTCAGAAAAAAAATTATTAGAAATGTTTGATCTGAAAAAATCACTGATTCCTTTTCAAAGAACAGTTTCTAGAATTTCAGAAATGACTTCAAAGCAATGGGGAAATAATTAAAGGATATATTATGGCTAAAAAAAAAATAAGTTTAATTGGATCAGGGAATATAGGTGGTACTTTAGCACACTTAATAGGAGTAAAAGAATTAGCTGACGTTTTTCTCGTAGATATAGCTCAAGGTATTCCTCAAGGCAAAAGCTTGGACATAGCACAATCTTCTCCTGTAGAAGGCTTCGACTCTGCTATTAAAGGTTCTAATAATTTTTCAGGAATTAAAAATTCTGATGTTATAATTGTTACTGCAGGCTCACCAAGAAAACCTGGAATGAGTAGAGATGATCTTATAGAAATAAATTTAAAGGTGATGAGATCTGTAGGTCAGGCAATAAAAAAATATAGCTCAAAAGCATTCGTCATTTGTATTACAAATCCACTGGATGCAATGGTATGGGCACTAAGAGAGTTTTCAGGGTTACCATATAATAAAGTAGTAGGAATGGCAGGAGTATTAGATAGTGCCAGGTTTAGATACTTTCTTTCAGAAGAGGTGAAAGTTTCCGTTGAAGATGTTTCTGCTTTTGTTTTGGGAGGGCATGGTGATACAATGGTGCCCTTGGTAAGATTTTCTAATGTCGCTGGAATACCTTTACCAGACTTAGTGAAAATGAAAATGATTAGTCAAAAAAAACTTGATAGTATAGTTGATAGAACAAGGTCTGGAGGAGGAGAGATTGTTAGTTTATTGAAAACTGGATCAGCGTATTATGCTCCGGCCGCCTCAGCTCTTGTTATGGCTGAATCTTATTTGAAAGATAAGAAAAGAATATTACCATGTGCTGCTTTTTTAAAAGGTGAATATGGTGTAAAGAATTTATACGTTGGAGTACCTGTAATAATAGGTAGTAAGGGAGTTGAAAAAGTGGTAGAAATAAAATTAGACACACAGGAAAAAGTTATGTTTAAAAAATCTGTGAATTCAGTAAAGAAATTAGTGGAAGCAGTAAAAAAAATAAAAAAAAATATAAAATAATATGAATATTCATGAATATCAAGCCAAGCAACTATTCAGATCTTATGGTATTAATATTCTAAAAGGAGATATTGCATTTAATGTAGATGATGCTGTTAAAATTGCAGAAGGTATTGATACAAAAAAATGGGTAGTAAAAGCTCAAATACATGCTGGGGGTAGAGGCAAAGGTGGAGGAGTTAAAATAGCTAACTCTATTAAAGAGGTAGAATCATATTCTAATAATATTTTAGGCATGAATCTTATTACTCCACAAACGGGAGTTGAAGGAAAAAAAGTTTTAAAAGTTTATGTTGAAGAGGGCTGCCAAATAAAAAAAGAATATTATTTAGGTATTGTTTTAGACAGAGCAAAAGGTAAATTTGTGATGATGGCTTCAACTGAGGGTGGAATGGAAATAGAAAAAGTAGCAGAAGAAATGCCTGAAAAAATAATCAAAGTTATTTTGGATCCCTTAATGGGTTTAAATGATTTTCAAGCACGACAACTTTCATTTGCCTTAGAAATTCCTAAAGAGGCGATTAAAGATTTCTCAAGACAGGTGACTCTATTGTCCAAGATAGCAGTTGAAAAAGATTTTACTTTAGTTGAAATCAATCCACTTATTCTGACAGAAGATAACAAAGTAATTGCATTAGATGCTAAGGTAAATATTGATGATAATGCATTATTTAGAAACTCTGACTTAAAAGAACTATTAGATGAGTCTGAAGTAGATCCAAAAGAATTAGAAGCAGAAAAATATGATTTAAGCTACGTAAAACTTGATGGTAAATTAGGTTGTATGGTAAATGGTGCTGGTTTAGCAATGGCAACAATGGATATTATTAAACTAAAAGGATCTTCTCCTGCAAATTTTCTAGATGTAGGTGGTGGTGCTTCCAAAGAAAAGGTATCTGGTGCTTTAAAAATTATAATTTCAGATAAAGATGTTAAAGCTATATTAATTAATATATTCGGTGGCATTATGAGATGTGATATAATAGCAGAAGGTATTGTTGAAGCTGTTAATGAGATGAAACTAGATAAACCTCTTATAGTAAGATTAGAGGGTACCAATGTCGAAAGAGGTAAAGAAATTTTGAGTAATTCAGGGTTAGAGATAGTAACAGCAAAAGATTTAGAGGATGCTGCAGAAAAAGCAGTCAGAATAGTTGAAAAATAAATATGTCAATATTAGTTGATAAAAATACTAAAGTAATTTGTCAGGGTTTTACAGGGTCTCAAGGAACGTTTCATTCTGAACAAGCTATAAAATATGGTACCAATATGGTTGGCGGTGTTACTCCTGGTAGGGGAGGTGAAAAACATTTAGATTTACCAGTTTTTGATACTGTAATTGAAGCAAAAAATAAAACTAGATGCGATGCTTCAGTTATTTATGTTCCTCCTCCCTTTGCTGCAGATGCAATTTTAGAGGCGATTGATGCAGAAATAAATTTAATAGTTTGTATTACTGAGGGAATACCACAACATGATATGAGTAGAGTAAAAAGAAAATTAGATGATTCTGAAAGTAGATTGATTGGTCCTAATTGTCCAGGAATTATAACACCTGAAGAATGTAAAATTGGAATTATGCCTGGGCATATTCATAAAAGCGGAGGAGTCGGAATTGTTTCTAAGTCTGGAACGTTAACTTATGAAGCAGTATATCAGACTACTCAAGTAGGGTTTGGTCAGTCAACTTGTGTTGGGATAGGAGGAGATCCTATTCCTGGAACTAATTTCATAGATGTTTTAGATTTATTCTTACAGGATGATAAAACAGACTCAATTATTATGATTGGTGAAATTGGAGGCACAGCTGAAGAAGAAGCAGCAGATTTTATAAAAAAGTCTAAAATTAAAAAGCCTATTGTAGCATTCATTGCTGGATTAACAGCACCAAAAGGAAAAAGAATGGGACATGCCGGAGCTATAATTTCTGGAGGCAAGGGGACAGCAGAAGATAAAATTGAAGCATTAAAGTCAGCTAATGTAAAAGTTACAGAATCGCCTGCTTTAATGGGAAAAACACTTTTTGAAATGTTGAGGTAGAATTTAAAAAAATGGAAGTTCAATCTAACTTAAAAAAAATTCAAGAATTATACAAAGAATATAAAATAAATAAAAAAAATATTGATGATAATTGGATAAGTTTTTTTGATGACCTTACTGAAGAAGCATCTGATTTATTAGAAGGCAATTCCAACCATATTATTTCTAATAAAGGCCAAAGTTTTAATAATAATTCACAAGATAATGAGTATACAGCTAATTCCTTAAGAGCTAGATTGTTAATTAGAGCTTATAGAATAGCAGGGCACCTCAAGGCAGATCTTGACCCACTAGAATTAACAGAACAAAAGTATATTCCTGATCTAGATCCTAAGACATATGGTATAGATGACAATGATATGGAAAAGGAGGTTTTTATTGATGGAGTTTTCGGCATTAACACTATTACCATCAGAGAATTAATAGAAATTTTAGAAAAATATTATTGTGGAAAAATAGGTGTTCAATTTATGCACATCCAAGATAAAGAACAAAGAGATTGGATTATGGATAAAATTGAAAATATTAAACCTGATGAAATTTTTACTGAAAAGGGTAAACAAGCTATTTTAGAAAGATTAACTGCTGCTGAATTTTTTGAGACTTTCTTAGATAAAAAATATACCGGCACAAAAAGATTTGGTTTGGAAGGGGGAGAGTCTCTTATTCCTGCCCTAGAACAGATACTAAAATATGGAGGTAAAAACGGAATAGAAGAAGTAGTTTTAGGTATGCCTCATAGAGGTAGATTAAATGTATTAGCAAACTTTATGAAAAAACCTTTTTCTGCAATATTTTCAGAGTTTCAAGGTAATGCATCTAACCCTGATGATGTTCAAGGATCAGGAGATGTAAAGTATCATTTGGGTACATCTTCAGATAGACATTTTGATAATATAAAAGTGCACTTATCTTTGACGGCAAATCCATCTCATCTTGAAGCAGTGAATCCTGTGGTAGTAGGAAAGGTTAGGGCAAAGCAAGATCAAAAAAAAGATATAGACAGAAAAAAAGTTGTAGGGTTACTTATGCATGGGGATGCTGCTTTCTCAGGACAAGGTTTAGTTCCTGAAACATTAGACTTATCAGGATTAAAAGGCTATAAAACTGGAGGAACTATACACTTTATAGTTAATAATCAAATCGGGTTTACTACTAACCCAACTTTTTCTAGATCTGGACCTTATTGTTCTGATGTAGCATTAATGGTTGAAGCTCCAATTTTTCATGTAAATGGAGATGATCCAGAAGCAGTTGTTTACGCTTCAAGAATAGCAACAGAATTCAGGCAAAAATTTAACAAAGATGTAGTTATAGATATGTTTTGTTACAGAAGGCAAGGTCACAATGAGAGTGATGAACCTGCATTCACTCAACCACTTATGTATAAAAAGATAAAGGAACATCAGACTACTAGAAAGCTTTATGCAGATAAATTAATTGAGCAAAAAGTTATTACCGAAAAAGAAGTTAACGACTTATTAGCTACTTGGTCAGATAACTTAGAAAAAGATTTAGAAATAGGAAAAAACTTTAAACCTAATAAAGCTGATTGGTTAGAGGGCTCTTGGGCAGGATTAGAAAAAAAGGGGATAGAAAAACCATTTACTGTAACAGGGCTGAAAAAAAAATTTATTAAAGATATAGGAAAAAAAATAACAGAGGTTCCCGATGACTTTAAAATTAATAGAAAAGTTTTAAGACAACTTCAAAAAAGGAATAAAAATATTTCTGAGGAAAAAGGAATTGATTGGGCCACTGCTGAAGCCTTAGCTTTTGCAACATTACTTGATCAAGGAATAAGTGTCAGGCTATCGGGCCAAGACTGCGGCAGAGGTACTTTTTCTCAAAGACATGCAATTGTAATTGATCAAGAAACCGAAGAAAAATTCTCTACCCTGAATAAAGTTGTAAAAAATGGAAGCAGGATAGAGATAGTAGATAGCCCATTATCTGAAGCTGCAGTTTTAGGTTTTGAATATGGCTATACACTCGCTGACCCTAAGACTTTAGTTTTATGGGAAGCACAATTTGGTGATTTCGCAAACGGTGCACAACTGATAATAGACCAATTTATTGTCTCAGGAGAATCTAAATGGCTAAGAATGTCTGGGCTTACAATTTTGCTGCCTCATGGTTATGAAGGTCAAGGACCTGAGCACTCATCAGGGAGAGTAGAAAGGTTTTTGCAAATGGCAGCTGAAGATAATATACAACTAGTTAACTGCACAACTCCATCTAATTATTTCCATGTTCTAAGAAGACAAATGTTAAGAAAATTTAGAAAGCCATTAATAATTTTTACGCCAAAATCACTGCTTAGACATAAAGAAGCTGTATCTGATTTAGTAGATTTTACTGAAGAGTCTAAGTTCCAAAAAATAATAGTCAATGCTGATAATATAAATAGCTCAATTAAACGAGTAATTTTTTGTACTGGTAAAGTATATTATGACATTAAGGAAAAAATTAATAAAGAAGAACAAGCAAAGACTGCAATTATTAGGGTAGAACAATTATACCCTTTCCCCAAAGAACTAATTTTAGAAAGTATAAAAGATTATAAGGAAGCTTATTTTGTTTGGTGTCAAGAAGAGCCTCAAAATATGGGAGCTTGGTTTTTTGTATCCTCAGTAATAAGTGAAATTTTAGAAAAAAATAATTTTAAAAATAAAAAGTTATATTATTCAGGAAGAAAAAGTTCAGCTTCTACTGCCACTGGCCTATTTAAAAGGCATGTTATTGAACAAGAAGAATTAATTAATTCACTTTTTAGGGATTTTAAAAATGAGTAACTTAGATGTAACAGTGCCTTCGCTAGGTGAGTCAATTACAGAAGCTGTAATAGCTAAATGGTTAAAAAAAGAAGGAGAAATAGTAAATAAAGATGAAGTCATTGCAGAATTAGAAACAGATAAAGTTACTCAAGAGATATATTCACCAAAGACTGGAATTATTAAAAAAATATTTTTTCAGGAGGGCGAAGAGGTAAAAATAGGAGAAACTATAGTTAATATTGAAGAAAAGAATATTAGTGAACAGAAAATAGAAGAAAAAGAAGTTAAGAATTCTAATGTTAGCGTAGAACAAAATAAAATCATAGTTCCGGCCCTAGGAGAGTCTATTTCAGAAGCATTAATAAGTAAATGGATGAAATCACCTGGAGAGAATGTGAAAAAAGGAGAACCTATAGTAGAGCTTGAAACTGATAAAGTAACACAAGAGTTATATGCCGAAAGTAGTGGAGTTTTAAAAGAAATTTTATTTAATGAGCAAGAAGAAGTCAAAATAGGCGAGACAATTGGAGTAATAGATTTAATAGAACATGTAAATGAAGATTCTATTGCTAGCGACTTAGTTAATACAAATGAACTTATAAAAGGTATCAAAGAAGAAAAGGAGAATGAAAAAAATTTAGACCCTACAAAAATTAAAAGAACTAGTCTTAATAATAAGATAGGGGTTAATGATTTAAGGGAGTTTATACAGGGTGTATCACTTTCACCATCTGCTAGAAAATTCATTAATGAAAGTAAAAATGAAATTAATAATTTAAATACAATAGCCACTAATGGCAGAATAACAAAAGAGAGCTTTAGTAATCTTAAACCTGACTCAGGACAAAATGCTTTTTCTTCAAATGAAAATACTTTAAGAAGTAATACAGATGTTAGCAAACCTCTAAGTAAAATGAGACAAAGTATCGCACATAGACTTAAAGAAGCTCAGAATACTGCAGCTATGCTTACCACATTCAATGAAATAGACATGGGAAACGTTATTTCTTTAAGAGCAAAATATAAAGATTATTTTTTAAAAAAATATGATACCAAACTTGGCTTCATGTCATTTTTTACTAAAGCATGTATTTCCGTATTAAAGGAAATTCCAGAAGTTAATGCTGAAATAAAAAATAATAATATAGTTTACAAAAATAGATATGATATTGGAATAGCTGTGGGAACAGATAAAGGGCTAGTTGTTCCTGTTTTAAGAAATGCTGATAAAATGAATTTCGCAGAAATAGAAAGTTCAATTGTAGAATATGGTAATCTAGCAAAAAATAATAAAATTACTATAGAACATATGAAAGATGGCACTTTTACTATTTCTAATGGTGGTGTTTATGGTTCTATGTTATCTACTCCTATTTTAAATCCTCCTCAATCAGGTATATTGGGTTTGCATAACATAGTTAAAAGACCTGTAGTAGTGGAAAATGAAATTGTAATAAGGCCGGTAATGTATGTAGCATTAACTTATGATCATCGAATCATAGATGGCAAACAAGCGGTTACTTTTTTAGTACGGCTTAAACAGATAATTGAAAACCCTGAAGAAATGATTTTTGAAAAATGAGTAACATAGTTGAATATGATTTAATTGTAATAGGTGGTGGGCCAGGTGGTTATGTTGCAGCTATAAGAGCTGCCCAATTGGGAATTAATGTTATGTGTATAGAAAAAAGAAAATCTTTTGGAGGTACCTGCCTCAATGTTGGTTGCATCCCTTCGAAAACATTATTACACTCGTCACATCTTTACGAGCAAAGCAAAAATGACTTAATTAATTATGGTATTGAGGTTAAAGGTAAGGTTTCTTTAAATTTAAATAAAATGATGGCTAATAAAACTGATACTGTAGGAAAGTTAACATCTGGTATTGCTGGCCTTTTTAAAAAGAATAAAGTAGATCATTTTTTTGGTGAAGCAAAATTTCTAAACAATAAAACCATTGAAGCTAATAAAAAGAGATTCAAAGCTGATAAGATATTAATAGCAACTGGTTCTGTACCTTCTACTATTCCAGGTATAGATATAGATGAAAAAAATATAGTATCATCTACCGGAGCATTAGAGTTTGAAAAAGTTCCTAAAAAACTTGCTGTTATAGGTGGAGGATACATAGGATTGGAATTAGGGTCAGTATGGAAAAGGTTAGGAGCTAATGTTACTGTTATAGAATTTTCTGATACTTTAGTCCCAACTATGGATAAAGATATAGCAAAGATTTTTCATAGTACTTTAACAAAACAAGGGATTAAATTTATGTTAAGCACCAAAGTAGAGAGTGCTATGAATAAAAAAGAAAAGGTACAAATTAATTGTTTGAACTTATTGAACAATAAATCAGAGGTTTTAGATTTTGATAAAGTTTTAGTCGCTGTGGGAAGAAAACCCTTCACTGATGGCTTAGGTTTAGACAATGTAAACATAAATATTAATAAAAATGGCACTATAGATGTAGACAAAAACTTTCAAACAAATATAGAGGGTATATTTGCTATAGGAGACGTTATTTCAGGGCCAATGTTAGCTCATAAAGCAAGTTCTGAAGGACATGTTTTTGCTGAACAATTACTAGGTAATAAACCAGAAGTAAATTATCAATGCATTCCTGCTGTAGTATATACAGAACCTGAAGTAGCTTGGGTAGGGCCTACAGAAAAAGAATTAGAAAGTAAAAAAATTGCATACAAAAAAGGAATTTTTCCTTTTAGCTCAAATGCTAGAGGAAAGACAACTGGAGATACCATAGGAAGTATAAAATTTTTATCTGATAAAGATAATGATAAAGTTTTGGCAGTTCATATTATAGGTGCTCATGCAGGAGAGTTAATAGGAGAAGCAGTTGCAGCAATAGAGGCTGGATTAACAGCAGAGGATATAGCCTTAATTTGTCATGCACATCCAACTTTATCTGAGTCTATGAAAGAAGCTGCTTCATTGTCTTCAATTGGAAAAACATTACACTTTTAATTTTCTTTAGCTCTAGGATGAGTTTTCTTATAAACGTTTTCTACAAACTTATTAGTAACTTTCAAATAATGTTGTGTAGTAGCTAAACTAGAATGGCCTAACATCATTTGTAGGGTTCTCAGATCAACTCCATTCATTAATAATTGAGTTGCGAAACTATGCCTTAATGCATGAGGAGTGAAGTTTTTGTCTAAATTTAGTTGTTGTCTTAACTTTTCTATTAGTTTTTGAACATACCTAGGACTAAGTCTTTTTCCTAATCTACTAATAAATAAAGCATCATTAGTATAATTTAAATTTTGATGCTTCCATTCAATCCATTCAGATATTTTTATTTTTATTTCAGGTAATAATGGAACTATTCTTTCTTTTTTACCCTTACCAAAAATAATTATATAGTTGTCATTTATTTGTTGATTATTTAATGATAATAATTCAGAGACTCTTAATCCACACCCCCATAGCAAATAAATTAAAGCAGTGTTTCTTAATTGTAAAAACTTATTTTTTTCACATTTTAATATGTCGATAACTTTTATTATCTGATTCTCAGATACAGCTTTAGGAAGGTTTTTTGGTAGCTTTGGATTAGCAAGATTATAAATTTCTGATGATTTAATTTTTTCAATAAGAATGCAATAAAAATAAAAGGACTTAATGCTGGCGCGAGCTCTAGCTAGAGATTTAGCACTTAAGTTAGGGTTTATGGTTTTCAAAAAAGATAACCAGGATCTAAAGTCTCTTAGTGATAGCTTTTGTAAATCTTTTAGACTGACTTTGCTTTCTGATGAATGATTGAATATAAAGTTTATAAAATATTTATAATCATACGAGTAGCTTGAAATAGTATTAGGGCTATAATTTTTTTGATTTAAAAGCCATTTAAGCCAGTTATCATATAGATTTAAAACTTCTTTAGAACTAATATCATAAATTTCATTTAGTGATTTCTCTTTGCCAATCAAAAAGTTTGCCCTGTTTTTTTCCAATCTTCCATAAAACTATTTAAACCTATATCTGTAAGTGGATGCTTTATCATTTGTTTAATAATCTTAGGTGGAATAGTTGCTACATCAGCACCCATCTGTGCTACTTGAGCAACTTGTAAGGGACTCCTTATAGAAGCTACTAAAACTTCTGTACTTAACCTGTCCGGGTAATTATTATAAATAGTTATAATTTCTTCAATTAAATTAAGTCCCTCATTACTAATATCATCTAATCTTCCAATAAATGGTGATATATAAGTTGCCCCCATTTTTGCTGCTATTAAAGCTTGAGATGAAGAAAAACATAGTGTTACGTTTACTTTTATGGATTTCTTGCTTAGGTTCTTACAAGCAATTAATCCATCTTCTGTTAGAGGGACTTTTATAACTACATTATTAGCTATTTTGGATAATTCCAAGCCTTGATTTATCATTTCATTTTTATCCAGCGAAGTTACTTCTGCTGAAATAGGACCAGAAACAATTCTAGCAATTTCTTTTATAACTTCTTTAAAGTCTCTTCCAGATTTGTATATTAAAGAGGGATTTGTAGTTACTCCATCTACTACGCCCATCTCAGATAACTCACTAATCTCATCAATGTTTGCTGTGTCTACAAAAAATTTCATTTAGATACCTTTTTACAATAGTTTGCTATAAATAATATTAAAGAAAATGGACAAAATAGAAAGCACAAAAAAAATTTATTACGATGTTTTACCCGCTTACAATATTGATACAGCGCTAACTTATTCAAGTAATCAGATTTTTAAGGTAGGAAGTCTAGTAAAAATTAGTATAAGAAAAAAAATATTTCCAGGCTGCATTTTAAATATTTATCAGCATAAGCCTAAAATAAATTTTAAAGTTAAAGATATTGAAGAATCACATAATTATTTTCATCTAGATAAAAAACAAATTGATTTTTTAAAATGGGTTAGTGAATACAACTTTATTAGTTTTGGTTTAGCATTAAAACTAATGATATCTAATGTAAAGTTTTTAGAGCCTAATATGATTCATAAATATATAGTGAAAAGTAATTTAGATGTTAATTTAACTAATAAACAAAAAATTTTTATAAAAGAATTAAAGATTGCAAGTTTTGAGGAACAAAAAAATATATTAAGTAATTATTCTAAAACTTTTATAAATAATATAATTGATAAAGATATCATAGAAAAAAAAGTTTATAAGGAAAAAAAAACTGTAAGCCTTGATTTACAAAAAGTGAAATTAAATAAATTAAGCCTACAACAGGATGTTGTTTATAATAAAATCTTAGAAAAAATTAATAAAAAAAAAAACAAACCAATTTTTTTAGATGGAATCACAGGTAGTGGAAAAACAGAAGTTTATTTTAAATTAATAAAACATTTTTTAGTTAATAAAAAACAAGTATTAGTATTAATTCCTGAAATTGCTTTAAGCAAGCAATGGACTTCTAGATTTTATGCTGCCTTTAAATTTTATCCTTTAGTATGGAATTCAAAAGTTAATCAATCAAAAAAGAAAAAAATATGGCAAGATTTAAGTGAAGGAAAAATTAACGTAGTAGTTGGAGCTAGGTCAGCAATATTTTTGCCCTTTAGTAAACTTGGTATCACAATTATAGATGAAGAGAATGATATTTCTTATAAGCAAGAAGAAAATCCAATTTATAATGCTAGAGACATGGCAGTTGTTAAAGCCAAAATTAATTTATCTGCTATAGTTCTAGTTTCAGCAACTCCATCTTTAGAAACATATAATAATTCTAAAAATAAAAAATACGATTATTGTAAACTAACAAACAGGTTTGGCAGTGCAAACAACCCCAAAGTGTTTTTAATAGATATGAAATTAGAAAAAAAAAGGTTAATTTCTAAAAATACAATAGCTATATTAAAGGAGAAGATAAATAAAGGTAAGCAAGCACTAATTTTAATTAATAAAAGAGGATATGCTCCCATTACAATTTGCTCAAATTGTGGATATAGGGAAAGATGCAAAAAATGTGATATCAGTTTAGTATATCATAAAAAAAATAATAAACTTATTTGTCATCACTGTGGTTACACAATGGAAGCAAAAAGTTTATGTATTAATTGTGGTGAAACTAATAAAAAAATACGCCTTGGCTTTGGCATTGAGAAAGTAACAGAAGAAATTAAAAAAGCTTTTAATAATATAAAGATAATTTCACTCTCATCAGATAGTATTGATTATAGTACATTTCAAAAGGTACTTGAAGATATAGAAAACGGAAACACAAAAATAATCATCGGAACGCAAATAATCAGTAAAGGTTTTAATTTTTTAAATTTAAGTAGCATTTTTATTTTAGACTTTGATCTTTGGTTTTATAATACAGATATAAGAACTAACGAAAAGATTTTTCAATTGATACATCAAGTATCTGGTAGAACAAGTAGAGAATCAGAAACTGGTGAAGTATTTATTCAAACATATGATACCCATAACCCTTTATTAAAGTATATAGTTTCCGACAATAGAGATAAATTTTATGAGAATGAACTTTTTTTAAGACAAAAGACATTACTGCCTCCATATTGTAAATTAATTGCAATAATTTTAATCGGGAAAGATAAAAATTTTTTAAAAACTGTTTCTTATACACTTAAAAATAGACTTTCTAACTTTAATGATTTCACCTTACTAGGCCCGATACCAGCACCCATAGAATATATAAAAAATGAATATAGGTATAGGATGCTAATTAAAACTAAGCATGCTTTTCGTGTACAAAAAGTATTTAAACAAATCAACTTAAGTAAAATATTAAAAAATAAGGCTAAAATCAAAATTGATGTAGACCCTTTAAGTTTTTTTTAATTTAATAGTATTCTATATTGCAACAATTTGACTGGTATGTTAGAAAACTTTTATTAAAGTTATATATATAAATGGAACAAAATACATTATTTAATACGGAAGTTTCTAGAAGATACAGTAAAGCTCTTTTGAGCATATCTAGTAATGATAATTCTGAGCAAGAAATTTACAATGAGGTAAGTAATTTACTTGAGCTTTTTGAGTCTAACGATTTATTTGTTAAGTTGTTTTTAAGTCCATTATTAAGCTCAAAAAGCCAGTTGAAACTGGTAAGTAATTTATTTAGTAATACTGATAAGAAAAAAATAAAAGTTAGCAAAAATGTTTTAGCTTTTTTAAAAGTATTAGCAAAAAACGGCCGTTTAAAAATACTTTTAGACTCTTTCTATAGCTTTCAGTATCTTGTAAAATCTAGGCAGCAAGAGGTTAATATAAATTTAACTACCGCTTTACCTATATCAGAAGACAATTTGAATAAAATAAAAAGCATACTACTAAAAAAAACAGATAAAAAAATAAATATAATCAGTAATGTTGATAAAAAAATTATTGGAGGTATAATATTACAATCTGGATCTAGCCTAGTCGATGCATCTATAAAAAATAAAATATTAAAACTTAATAATATTAAAAAAGGAGTTAATTAATGAATTTAAGTTCTTCAGAAATATCCTCAATACTAAAAGAACAAATAGAAAAGTTTGATTTAGATGTCAAAACTGAGGAAATTGGTAAAGTTTTATCAGTAGGTGATGGTATAGCAAGAGTTTACGGCTTAGAGGAAGTTAGTGCTGGAGAAATGGTAGAGTTTTCTGATAAAACCCTGGGCATGGCACTTAACTTAGAAGAAGATAATGTAGGTGTAGTTATATTTGGAGATGATAGGAATATTAAAGAAGGAGACACCGTTAAAAGAACTGGTCGTATAGTAGATACTTTTGTAGGAAAAGAGTTGCTTGGTAGAGTGGTAGACGGCTTAGGTATAGAGATAGATGGGAAAAGTTCTATAAAAACTAAAGAAAGAAAAATGGTAGATGTTAGAGCACCTGGAATTATTCCCAGAGAATCAGTGTCTGAGCCTATGCAAACGGGCCTTAAGGCGATAGATGCTTTAGTTCCAATAGGTAGAGGGCAAAGAGAACTAATTATTGGTGATCGTCAAACTGGTAAAACAGCTGTAGCTATTGATACCATTATAAATCAGAAAGAGAAAAATAAATCAAAAAATGATAAAGATAAACTATTTTGTATTTATGTATCAGTAGGACAAAAAAGATCAACTGTAGCCCAAATTGTAAAAACACTCGAAGAACAAGGAGCCTTAGATTATACAGTAGTTGTGGCAGCTACAGCCTCAGATCCTGCTCCACTTCAATATTTAGCTCCTTATACTGGATGTACTATAGGCGAGTGGTTTAGAGATAACGGTATGCATGCTTTAATCATATATGATGATTTATCAAAGCAAGCAGTTGCATATAGACAAATGTCACTACTTTTAAGAAGGCCGCCAGGAAGAGAAGCTTATCCTGGAGATGTTTTCTATCTTCACTCAAGACTTTTGGAAAGAGCAGCTAAATTAAACAAAGAAAATGGTTCAGGTTCTCTTACAGCTTTACCGATTATTGAGACTCAAGCTGGAGACGTTTCAGCATATATTCCTACAAATGTAATATCTATTACTGATGGGCAGATCTTTTTAGAAACAGATTTATTTTATCAAGGAATTAGACCAGCAATTAATGTAGGATTATCTGTTAGTAGAGTAGGGTCAGCAGCACAAGTTAAAGGAATGAAACAGGTTGCTGGTTCTATTAAATTAGAATTGGCACAATATAGAGAAATGGCAGCATTTGCTCAGTTTGGATCAGATTTAGATGTTTCAACACAAAAATTATTAAATAGAGGAGAGCGATTAACGGAATTATTAAAACAAGGACAGTATTCTCCTTTAGCAATAGAAGAACAAATAGTGATTATCTTTGCTGGAGTTAACGGTTACCTGGATGATCTTAATGTTAGTGTTGTGGGAGATTTCGAAAAGTTTTTACTAACTGAGTTTAAAAAGAATCATAAAGAAGTATTCAAATTAATTAAAACCAAATTAGCTCTAGAAGATGCGTTAACAAAGGATATTAAAAAAGCAATGGATACTATTAAAACTAATTTTCTAGCTGAGTTAAACAAGTAGATGCCTTCCTTAAAAGACTTGAGAAATAGAATTGATAGCGTTAAATCTACCAAGAAGATTACTCAAGCGATGAAAATGGTAGCCGCCTCTAAATTAAAAAAAGCCCAATCTTTAGCCGAAAAAGGTAGAAGTTATAGTTCTGGGTTGGATAGCATAGTACAAGGTTTAGTTAACTCTAGTGAAAATATTGAGCATCCACTGTTAGGCAACAATTTAGAAGATAAAAATTCATCTTTAATAATTGTGGTATCGTCTGATAGAGGCCTGTGTGGAGGATTAAATTCCAATATAGTTAAAGAGGTAAAGAAGAAAATAATTGAATTTGAAGGAAAAAATAAATCAGTTTCTTTGGTATGTATAGGAAAAAAAGGATTTGATTTACTATCTGGTTTGTATGAAAAAATGTTTAATTTTGAGGTCAAACATATTAACATTGGTGAAATTGACTATAAATCAACAGAAGAAATAGGAAAAAAAATTTTAAATAGTTTCTATAAAAATGATTTTCAAGAATGTAGTCTGTTCTATAATTATTTTAATAGTGTTATTTCTCAAGAAGTTAAGGTTGAAAAATTAATTCCTTACCCTAAGTCAAGTGAAGCAAATACCGACAATCAAAATAATATTGATACTTATTTTGAGTATGAACCAAATGAAGAAGAAGTTTTATCTAAAATTCTTCCAAAAAACTTTATTGTCCAAATGTATAAGGCAATTTTAGAGTCAAGAGCTAGTGAGCAAGGAGCAAGGATGACAGCAATGGATAATGCAACTAGAAACGCAGGTGATATGATAGATAATTTATCTTTAAAGTACAATAGACAAAGACAAGCTATAATAACAAAAGAATTAATAGAAATAATATCTGGAGCAGAAGCTTTATAATAAATTGGAGAAATAGATGAGTAAAAACGTAGGAAAAATTAAACAAATAATAGGGCCAGTAGTAGATGTAGAATTTGAAAGTGATTTGCCACCTATCTTAAATGCTTTACATGTAAAGGTTGATGGTAATAGAGTGGTTCTTGAGGTAGCACAGCACCTTGGAGAAAACACATTAAGATCTATTGCTATGTCAGCGACAGAGGGCTTAAAAAGAGGAGAAGAGGTAACAGACACAGGAGCTCCTATACAAGTACCAGTTGGCCCTGAAACTCTAGGAAGAATAACAAATGTAGTAGGTGAACCAATTGATGAAATAGGAGAGATAAAAACAAAGAAAACATATCCTATTCATAGGCAAGCTCCTAAATATATTGAACAATCAACTAATACAGAAATGTTAGTTACCGGAATTAAGGTTGTAGATCTTTTAGCACCATATTCAAAGGGTGGAAAGATAGGTTTGTTTGGAGGAGCTGGAGTCGGTAAAACAGTTCTTATTATGGAACTTATTAATAATGTGGCAAAAGGCCACGGAGGATATTCTGTATTTGCAGGTGTCGGTGAAAGAACTAGGGAAGGAAATGATTTATATCATGAAATGATTGAGTCAGGCGTGATAAAGCCTGGTAGTAAAGACTCTAAAGCAGCATTAGTTTATGGTCAAATGAATGAACCTCCTGGAGCTAGATCAAGAGTTGCCTTATCAGGGTTGACTATGGCGGAGTATTTTAGAGACGAGGAAGGCCAAGATGTTTTATTTTTTGTTGATAATATTTTTAGATTTACTCAAGCTGGATCTGAGGTTTCAGCATTATTAGGAAGAATTCCATCAGCTGTTGGTTATCAACCAACTCTAGCTACAGATATGGGTGCTTTACAAGAAAGAATAACCTCAACAAATAAAGGTTCTATTACTTCTGTTCAAGCTATTTATGTTCCTGCTGATGATTTAACTGATCCTGCTCCAGCAACATCTTTTAGTCATCTTGATGCTACAACAGTTTTGTCTAGACAAATAGCAGAGCTTGGTATTTACCCGGCTGTTGATCCATTAGACTCAACATCTAGAATACTTGACCCAAGAGTTTTGGGTGAGGAGCATTATAATGTTGCTAGAGAAGTTCAAAAAATATTACAAACTTATAAATCTTTACAGGATATTATTGCTATATTGGGTATGGATGAATTATCTGAAGAAGATAAATTAATAGTGGCTAGAGCAAGAAAAATTCAAAGATTTTTGTCGCAACCATTTCATGTTGCAGAAGTCTTTACAGGTTTTCCAGGAAAGTTTGTTGAAATTACAGATACAATTAAAGGTTTTAAGGATTTATGTTCAGGAAAATATGATGATATTCCTGAGACTGCTTTCTATATGGTAGGTACTATAGATGAAGCTCTTGAGAAGGCTAAAAAGATGGCTAAAGAGAATGCTTAAATGAGCCAAGGACTTTTAAAAACACAAATTATTTCACCAGATAATGAAATTTATGATGGAGACTCTGATATGGTTGTTTTACCTGGCGAAGACGGAGACTTCGCCGCAATGTATGAACATGCTCCTATCATAACTTTTTTAAGACCAGGAACAGTGGAAGTGTTTTTAAAAGAAGAAAAAGAAAAAATTGCTTTTTTTGTAGCAGGAGGATTTGTAAAAATACAAAATAATAATTGTTTAGTTATGGTAGATTACATAAGGAAAATTTCAGATATTGATGTAAAAGAAAATGAAAAAAAGATTTCAGAATTACTTTATAAACTTGAAAAAACAGAAGATCAAGTTGTTAGAGAAAATTTGATTATGGATATTGACCTAATTAGATCTGAAAACCAAGCCTCAGAATATAACTAAAGGGTAATTAATTTAAATTCTTTTAGTACTTTTTGATAAATTTCTTTTTTGAAATTTACAATAATGTCTAATACATTTTCAGGGCTAACCCATTGCCAATTATTAAATTCAGGCTTTTTATCATTTTTTAAATTGATTTCCTCATCGGTTCCCTCAAAATCAAATAAAAACCATTTTTGTTTTTGTCCTAAAAACTTTCCACCCCACAGTCTATTTTTTAAATTTTCTGGTAAATAATAGTAATACCAGCCTTCACTTTGGTTTATTATTTTTGCTGTTTTTACTCCTGTTTCTTCGTAAAGCTCTCTTTTTGCAGCATTATCTAAACTTTCATTTTTAGCAATATTTACTCCTCCTTGAGGCATCTGCCATGCACCCTTGTTATCAATTCTTTCTCCCATAAAGATTTTATTTTCTTGATTTATTAATATTATGCCTACTCCTAATCTCCAACCTTTTTCAAAATCAGGAGAAAGATTCATTAAGATGCCTTTTTAATATTTTCATAAACATTTATAGACCTGATTAATTCTATGGCTCTATTTAATTGATAATCATTAATAGTATTATTTTCACCTTTAATACTATTTTTTAGGTTTTCTTGATTATTTTCACTATCTAAAGCTCCTCTTAAATCTGCTTCTCTTCTAGAATTATTATTTTCTAATATTTCTAATTTTGATTGAGGCACATAAATATCAGGACTAATTCCTTTTGCTTGTATTGAATTACCTGAGGGTGTAAAATATCTAGCAGTAGTCAGCCTTACTGCACCTTTACTTGTTACTGGTATTATAGTTTGCACAGAGCCTTTACCAAAAGTCTGTGTACCCATTAATATACCTCTTTTATGATCTTGCAGTGCTCCTGCAACTATCTCTGATGCTGATGCAGATCCTCCATTAATTAAAACCACAATAGGAAGGCCATTTGTAATGTCACCTTTAGATGCATTGAATCTTTGTTCTCCTTTGTTATCTCTACCTCTTGTTGATACTATTTCGCCTCTTTCCAAAAATGCATTAGAAACTGATACCGCCTGATCAAGGAGGCCTCCCGGATTATTTCTTAAGTCCAAAACCAATCCTTTTAAATTGCCTTTCATCTCTAAGCTTAATTTATTATATTCCTTAACTAAGTTTTTAAATGTTTTTTGCGTAAAAGAAGTTATTCTTATATAAGCAACATCTTCCTCTTTTTTTGCTTTAATAGAAGTTACTTTGATTATTGCTCTTTTTAAATTTAGATCAAAAGATTCTTGTCCCTCTCTAATTACTGTTATCTTAAGTTCAGTATTAACAGGCCCTCTCATTTTATCAACAGCCTCTGATAAGGTTAGCCCCATTACAGCTTCTTCATCAATGTGAGATATATAATCACCAGATTGCAGGCCAGCTTTAGCTGCAGGAGTATCATCGATGGGAGAAACTACTTTAATTAATCCATTTTCCATAGTAACTTCAATACCTAATCCTCCAAATTCTCCTTTAGTTTGTATTTTCATTTCTGTAAAGCTATCAGCATTTAAATAACTTGAGTGAGGATCTAAAGATTGTAACATCCCATTTATTGCAGCTTCTATTAAATCTTTATCTGATACCTTTTCTACATATTCACTTCTAACTCTTTCATATACCTCGCCAAATAAATTTAATTGTTTATATACATCGCTATCAGCTGAAAAAAGCCTTGGTATAATAGCTAAATATATCAAAGTTAAAGTAATTAAAATTTTTGATACGTTAATAAGGTTCAACATTATTTTCCTCTTCTATTTTAGTTTAGCCCACTTACTAGGACTTATAGTTTTTCCTTTTAATCTAAATTCCATATAAAGATTATTATTATTACTGTTACTAATATCACCTAAAATCATGCCTTTTTCAAGCCAATCTCCAGTTTTGCAAAAGATATTACTTAATCCTGATAAAATAAGATGATATCCATTACCTAAATCTAATATAACCATATTACCATAACCTCTAAAAAAATCAGCATAAACCACTAAACTGTTCTTAGGAGATATCAGTTTAGTATCATTAATTACAGATAAGTTTATACCGGTATTAAGTTTTTCTTGATAAATTTTTTTAATACTAACTTTTTTTAAAGGCAATATGTCTTGTAGTTGATTAAATTTAAAATCTCCAAATAATTTGGTATCTAAATTATCATTTTCAAAGCTTTCTAAGAGCGACTTTATTTTATTAGCTTTTTCTTGAATTTTATTTTTTTGTAATATATTTTTTTGCTTTTCTATTTCCGTAATAATAGTTTCTGCAATCAAGCCTTCTAAATCACTTGATTTATTTTTAAGCGATAACTCTATATTAATTAAAGATGATTTTAGTTTATTTAAAGTGGTTTGATATTTTTTTATATCATTCTCAATTTCCAGATAATTATTATTATAATTATCATACAAGGATTGATAATTTTCTAAAATTATTCTTAATATATTGTATTCTTTCTCTGAATAAGAATTTTTATATCTAGATATTAAAACATTATTCAAGAGCAAACTTTTTTGATTTTTGATAGAATCCTTGAGAGCTTTAACTTTAATTAATGATTTATTTTTTTTTTTAATATACTGTTTTAAAAATTGTTTTTCAGAAAAACCTTTTTTAATTAACTTTTGATAGTTTTCGACATTTGATTTAGCTTTATTTATATTTTTATTAACTTCTTTTTCTACCTTCAAAATTTCTAAAAATACTTCTTGATTATTTAAAAGCTTTTTTTCTATTTCTTTTAATTTTTCGTAATTATTATCTTTGGTTTGACCAAGAACCAGATCACATATTATAAAATAAAAAAATGTAAAAAATAAATATTTCACATTGTAAATATAGCTTAGTGTTTTATTTTATATAAGAATTTATTTCTTCGCCAGCCCACATTTTTTCAAGGCCATAGTATTCTCTTACTTCACTTCTAAATAGGTGTATTATTATATCTCCAGTATCAACTAAAACCCAATCACCATTTCTAATACCTTCTACATTTAAAGTATTTAAATTTTCTTTTTTTAAGGCTTCCACTAAATAATTGGATAAAGAAATAACATGTCTATTAGAAGTACCTGAGCAAATTATCATAAAATCAGCAATACTTGATTTTTTCTCTAAATTAATTTTAGTAATGTCTTTTGCCTTGTTATCCGATAGCACTTTATTAATTGTTTTTTCAATATTATTATGTATTTTATACATTATTTTATTATCCTATATTTTTTCTCAGATTGGTAGAGCTATTAGGGTTAGGTCTGATATTAAAGAATGCCCAAGCAGGGAGTTTTTTTTTATTTTTTATTTGCCTTATATCAACTCTATTATTTCTGAAATTACTTGATGCCTTAGAATACAACGATTCATATAAAAATCCTTTTCTATTTACAATTATAACAGGACACATGTAGAAAATTTTTTTCCAATTATACCAATTATGCATATTACATAAGTTATCAGCACCCATTATCCAGTAAAAATTAACTTTAGGCATAATAGTATGAAGTTTTCTTATTGAGTCATACGTAAAAGTTGTGCCTATTTTTAATTCTAAGGCTTGAGGCTTAATTTTATAATTATTATTTATTAAATAAGTACTTGATAATCTTTCGTTTAAATTAGTATATTGATTTTTTTTTTTAAGAGGGTTCTGAGATGCTACTAGCCACCATAATTGATTTAACCCTAAAATATTAATAATTTTATTACTAATATAAAGATGGCCTGGATGAGCAGGGTCAAAACTTCCTCCTAGTAAGCCAATGTTAGATTTGCTTAAATTATTAAATAAACTATTTGGACTTATTGTCTTAATTGACCATTCCCTTTTACTATGTATTTATAGGTAGTAAGCTCTTGAGTGCTAACTGGCCCCCTAGCGTGCAGTTTACCAGTTGATATGCCTATTTCTGCGCCCAACCCAAATTCTGCTCCATCAGAAAATTGGGTAGAAGTATTATGCATTACTATGGCACTTTCAATTTCAGTCAAAAATGATTTAGCATTTTTTGTACTGTTCGTAATTATTGCATCAGTATGTTTTGAGCTATAATCATTTATATGTTTAATTGCTTCATTTAAACTATTAACTACTTTTATCGAAACTATTGAATCTAAGTATTCATTTTTCCAATCTTGTTCACTTGCCTTTTTGATCTTTTTACTTAATGAAGTTAAATAATTATCTCCTCTTATTTCACAACCAGCATTTAAAAGTTTTTCTAATAAATCCGGTAATACCTGCTTTGCTATATCTTTATGACAAAGTATGGTTTCCGTTGCTCCACAAATACTAGTCCTTCTCATTTTTGCATTATAAGTTATATCTATGGCCATTTTTTTGTTAGCAAACTTATCAATATAAGTATGACAAATCCCATCTAAATGCGAAAATACAGGTATATTAGTGTTTTTTCTTACTGTTTTAATAAGTTCTTTTCCACCTCTTGGGACTAAAACATCGATATATTTATCCATCTTTAGTAACTGGTTTACTGAATTTCTGGAATAATTTTTAAGTGAGGATACGATATTTTCATTTAAAGAAGTTTTTTTTAAGGTATTTTTTATAATATCTATTATTATCTCATTTGTATGTTTAGCTTCTTTTCCTCCTTTTAATATTACAGCATTACCAGATTTTATACATAAGCATGCTACATCACACGCAACATTTGGTCTTGATTCAAATATTACAGCGATCACTCCTAACGGAACTGATACTTTAGTTATTTTTAAACCATTAGGTCTTAATTTTTTGATGAGTTCTTTGCCAATTGGGTCTTCGAGTTTAGATATATTGAGAACATCTTTAGCCATATTTTTAATGCGTTCTTCATTTAGTAATAATCTATCAAGAAGAGGCGAAGGAATTTTATTTTTCTTTGCAGCTATATAGTCTTTTTTATTTGCTGCAGTTATTTTATTTAAAGATTTTAATAGTTGATTAGCAATTAATTTTAAAGCAATATTCCTTTCTTTATTTGAAGAAACAGCTAATTTATATGAAGCATCTTTAGCTTTCTTACAAATAAGTTCTACATTATTTAATTTCTCAAGCATATTAGTTTTTTAATACCATATCGTCTCTATGAATTATAACATCTCTAGAATGATATCCTAACAAATTTTCTATTTCATTACTTTTTGCTCCTGCTATAATCTTAGCATCTTTTGCTGGATAGGCAGTTATACCTACACATATAATATGCTTTTTTTTGCTTAATACATTGATAATATCGCCTTTATAAAATGTACCAGAAACTGATATTATTCCTGCAGGTAACAAGCTAGCCCCATTTTTTAATGCTTCTTCAGCACCGTTATCAATAGTAATATTACCTTTAATTTTCATTTGAGAGGAAATCCATTTTTTTCTAGCTGTTTTAGGACTTGTGTCAGTTAAAAATAAAGAAAAGTTAGCTTTTTGCATAATAGAACTAATTGGTCGTAATTTATTTCCTCTAGTTATAATCATATTGCACCCAGCAGCTAAAGCAATTTTAGCAGCTTTTATTTTTGTTTTCATACCACCTACTGCTATGGAAGAGGAAGTATTTTCTGCTTTCTTTTCTATCGATTTAGTAATCTTTTTTATATACTTTAAAAGTAAAGCATCAGTGTTTTTTTTTGGATTAGATGTATATAATCCATCAACATCTGATAAAATTATCAATAAATTTGAGCTAGTAATTTGAGCTACTCTAGCTGCTAATTGATCATTATCTCCATAGCGCAACTCTTGAGTAGCTACCGTATCATTTTCATTAATTATTGGTATGCTATTCAATTTAAGCAATGATTCTATAGTATTCCTTGCGTTTATGGCACTACTTCTAATCTCAGCATCTAAATGCGTTAGTAAAATTTGACCACATTGTTTTTTATATTTTAAAAAGGCTTTTTTCCAGGCATTTATAAGTAACACTTGACCTACTGATGAAGCTGCCTGTTTTTCAGACACTTTTAAATTATTTTTTTTAAAATTTAGACTTTTTTTTCCTAATGCTAGAGCGCCAGAAGAAACTAATAATATTTCTTTTCCTGCCGCATTTAAATTTATAATTTCTTTAACTATTCTATTTAAAATGATTTCATTTATAAGATTCTTATCATCACTTCTAATAAGAGCAGAACCAACTTTTATAACTATTCTCTTAGAATCTTTTAAAATTTTTTTTTCTAAGGCTGCCATTTTTCCGTATGAGGTTGCTTATTTTTATTTTTTTCAGATAATAATAGTTTTTTTAAAGCAATTAAACTATTTAAATTATTTATAGAAATTGGAATTACATTTTTATTACTATAACTTTTCAATTGCTTTGAATATTTATTTACTTGATCCTCATTAATTAAATCAGATTTTGTTAATACTAATATTTCCTTTTTCTCTTTTAGCCCTGATCCATACTTTGATAACTCTTTTCTAATTATTTCATAATTTTTTATAATATTTTTTTGGCTACAGTCCAAAAAATGTAATAGTACTTTACATTTTTCTACATGACCCAAGAATTTAATCCCTAGCCCTATTCCAGAACTTGCATTTTTTATAATTCCTGGAATATCCGCTATAATTAACTCCTCATAATTCTCATAAGAAACTACACCCAAGTTAGGGTGTAAAGTAGTAAAGGGATAGTCTCCTATTTTAGGATTAGCGTTAGTTATAGACTTTAAAAAACTAGACTTACCTACGTTTGGCAAACCAATTATTCCAGCATCCGCTATTAAGTTTAATCTTAGCCTGACCCACATAGCGTTTCCAGGATTCCCTGGATTTGATTTTTTTGGAGCTACATTTCTAGATGATTTGAATTTGAAATTTCCAAATCCTCCTTTACCTCCTTTCAAAATCATAATTTCTTCAAACTCTTTATTTAACTCTAAAAGCTTTGTAGATTTGTCATCAGTATACACCGAGGTACCACAGGGAACATCAATCAATAGAACTTTCCCAGAAGAACCTTTTTTTCTTTTACCGGATCCGTCTTTGCCTCTATTTGCTTTAAAATGCTGTTTGTATCTAAAATCTAGTAGGGTATTTTTGTTGCTGACTGCTCGGAATACTATATCACCGCCATTACCGCCATCTCCGCCATCAGGCCCACCATATTCAATATATTTTTCTCTTCTAAAGCTAACACAGCCATTACCTCCGGCTCCTGATTGCAAAAAAATTTTAGCTTCGTCTAGAAACTTCATTAAGATTAATTATTGACAGAAACAAACTTCTTTCCAGATGATTTAGTTGAGAACTTTACCTTACCCTCTATAAGTGCAAAAATAGTGTGATCTTTACCAATTCCAACATTTTCTCCAGGGTAGTATTTAGTGCCTCTTTGTCTTATTATAATATTACCGGGAATTACTTTTTCCCCACCAAATTTTTTGACTCCTAATCTTCTACCTGCTGAATCTCTTCCATTTCTAGAACTACCACCTGCTTTTTTATGTGCCATATTCTATTCCTTTTTTGGTTTCGGTTGTTTAGTTTTTAAAACTTTTTTACTGGTTGCTGCCTTTTTTTTTGTTGAGTTAGTATTTTTTTTAGCAACTGAAATTTTAGTCTTATCATCTTCACCGATACTTTTACCATCTAGCAATATATCATTAATCTTAACAACTGATAAACTTTGTCTATGTCCGTTTAGCCTTCTGGAATTGTGTCTTCTTCTTTTTTTGAAGACGAGTACCTTTTTATCTTTTTTATTTTCTAGAATTTCAATTTTCACCTCAACGTTTTTTAGATAAGGTGATCCTATATAGTCTTTATTATCGACTTTGCATGCAAGAACCTCTTTTAGGCTTATAGTTTTGCCTTTATCTTGCCCAAGGTATTCTAGCTTTATAATATCACCAGTCTGAACCTTGTATTGTTTACCACCGTTTTTGATTACAACAAACATAATTTACCTTAAAAAAAATAATATTAATATATACCTGTTAACACCTGCGTAAACAAGAGAAAAATTATTTTTATTTATAAAAATATTAAGGTATAAGTTAATAATGAGAAATTTACATATACCATCAAGATCACCTATTTACGCCAAAAATGCTATGGTAGCAACCTCACATCCTGAAGCTACTATGAAAGCTTTGGAAATAATTAAAAAAGGTGGTAATGCTGTTGATGCTGCTGTCACAGCTGCATCAGTGCTAGCTGTAGTGGAAGCCCATTCAACAGGAATTGGGGGAGACTGTTTTTGTATTTTTTATAGTAATAAAGATAAAAAAGTAGTTGCATTAAATGGATCGGGAAATCTACCAAGTAAAGTTAATTATGATAATATAATTAAGACAGAAGACAATCTTATAGACCCTTATTCTTATAGTGCAATTACTATACCTGGAGCAGTCGCAGCGTGGTGCAGATTAGTGAAAGACTACGGGAACTTAGAGTTAACAGATATTTTAAGCCCGGCAATAAAATTGGCAAAAGAAGGTTATGTGGTGGCCGATGTTATAGCTGATATGTGGAAGAGAGAAGAGGATAAATTAAAAGTTGATAAAGATGCTAAAAGAATATTTTTGAAAAATGAGAAAGCGTATAAAATTGGAGAAATTCATAAACAGGAACAACTTTCTGAAACCTTAGAGCATATAGCAAAAAATGGTAGGGATGGCTTTTATGATGGATATGTTGCCAAAGATATAATAACTAAAATTAACAAGTTAGGAGGGCAGCTATCACTTGAGGATTTAGCAAACTTTCAAGCTGAATATGTAGATCCTATTAAAATAGATTATAATGGATATCAAGTATACGAATGCCCTCCAAATGGTCAGGGTATTGTAGCCTTAATGATGTTAAATATCTTATCTAATATAGATATCAATAAATACGAACCTAATGATTATAGAAGAATTCATATTGAAGCTGAAGCTACTAAGTTGGCTTTTCTTCATAGAAACAAATATTTAGGCGATCCTAACTTTACTGAAATACCTGTTCAAAAAATGTTATCCAAAGATTATGGAATGCATTTAAGTAATAAGATTAAAGAAGATTCTGTATTAGATAATTTAGATATAAAAAAATTAGAAAATAATAAAGACACTGTATATATTAGTGTTGTAGATGATGAGGGTAATTTTGTGTCTTTTATCAACTCAATTTTTCATCCTTTTGGAAGTGGGATAGTAACAGAAAACACAGGAATATTGCTACATAATAGAGGCGCTTCTTTTAGCTTGGATCAAAATCATCCAAACTTTTATGTGCCCTTAAAAAAACCAATGCATACTATTATTCCTGCACTATTAATGAAAAATAATAGACCAATTATGCCTTTTGGGGTTATGGGAGCACACTATCAACCAGTTGGGCAAGTTCATTTTTTAACCAATGTATTAGATTATGGTATGGATGTACAAATGGCTTTAGATCATTCACGATCTTTCTATTTTGATAAAAATTTAGCCCTTGAGAAAACTATTTCTTTAGAAAATTTTGACAAGTTAGAAAAATTAGGACATAAAGTCACCTACTGTGACCTTCCTCATGGAGGAGGGCAAGCTATTTTTCTTAGAGATAATGGTGTATTAGTTGGGGGTTCAGATCCGAGAAAAGATGGATTAGCTTTGGGATTTTAATAACACTTAATCAACATAACAATTATTTTCAACAGCAAAATATTTTGATAATGCAAATATGGTATTGATTGTAGGTATACTTGTCTTGGTTAAATTTCCTAATTCTACAAGTGATTTAATCAGAGCATTTAATTCTAAAGGTTTTTTTTCTTCAAAATCTTGTAAGGTAGAGGTTTTATGATCACCAACCAGTCTTGCTCCTTCAATTCTTTTTTCTATATCTAACTTCATTGGAATATTTAATTTTTGAGCTATATCATTAGCCTCAGTCATCATATTAAAAATTATGTTTTTAGTTTCTTGGGTTTCACACATTTTCTTTAAGGTTGCTTTAGTAATTATAGATAAAGGATTAAAAGAACTATTACCAATTAATTTTAACCAAATATCACTTCTTATATTTTTACTAATAGGTGCTTTTATTCCAGCAGACATGAAAAGTTTTGATAATACTTCAACTCTTGTAGTTTTTAAATTATCAGGTTCACCAAGAATAAACCTTTTGCCTTCAACATGTTCAATAACACCTGGACTTTTTATAAATGCTGCTGGATAAACTACACATCCTATCACCCTAGAGGGTTTAAAAAATTTCCACTGAAATTCATTTGGGTCTACTGATTGTAATTGATAATTATCATAATTTCCTCCAAACTTATAGAAGAACCACCAAGGAATCCCATTTAAGGTAGGTAATATTACAGATGAATCATATAATAGTTGACTAACATGTTTGGCTGTATTATTTGCGGAATGGGCTTTTAAACCATTAATTACTAAATCAAATTTTCCTATATCTGAAATATCTTGATACACATCAAATTTTTGACAAATATCTAAATTATATTCTTTGCTTTTAAATACTAGTCCGTTTTTTTTAATTGCATTGTAATGTTCTCCTCTGGCTATAAGAGTCACATCAATATTATTATACTTTAGCAATGAGCCTATCATTCCACCTATTGCTCCAGCACCAAATATACAAATCCTCACTATTCTATTCCCAGTTTTTTTGCTAAACCTATTCTTTGTATTTTACCAGTAGCTCCTACTGGTATTTCATCAACAATGTATATGTTTTTAGGAATTTTAAAACGTGCTAACTGATTTTGTGCAAAGTCTTTTAATTCATTAGGTTTACAACTTTTTTTATTTTTGAGAACAACTGCTAAAGAAATATCTTCTCCCAATTTAGGATGTTTAACAGAAAAAGATATAGCTTTTGAAACTTTAGAATGCTTCATAAAGACTTCATCCACTTCTTTGGGGCTAATCTTTTCACCACCTCTATTGATAATTTCTTTTATTCTGCCAGATATGTAAAGATAACCATCTTTATCGAAATAGCCTAAGTCTCCTGTTCTAAACCAGCCATTAAAGAAACTTTCTTTATTTGCTTTTGAATTAGCTAAATATCCATTCAGAACATTTTTCCCTTTAATTAATACTTCTCCCTCTTTTTTATAGCTAAGGAATTTGTTGCTTTGATCTATTATTTTGACTTGTAGTCCAATAGGTTTTCCTACGCTATTTATTTTTCTTTTTTTAGGGGGTAGAAGATTTGAGGTCATTTGATGGGCTGCTTCAGTCATGCCATAACTCTCTATTACAGGGACTTTAAAAGTACTTTCTAGGCTTTTAAATACATTGGAAGGTAACGATGCAGATGAGGATCTAATAAATCGTAGCTTACTATTTTGAATTACCTTTTTATTATTTTTTGACCTATCTAAGATTGATTGCAACATGGTTGGTACAGCTGTAAACCAGGTGGGTTTGTGCTTTTCTAAAAAACTATAAAAAGTAAGCACATTAAATTTAGGTAAAGCTACTACACTTCCACCTGAATAAAGTGGAGCTAATATAGATGCTATAATTCCGTGAATGTGAAATGAAGGCATTAAAATAATATTTTTATCTGTTTTTTTTAAGTTCAGTGCATTGGAAATATTTAGTGAACTACTGATGATATTTTGGTGGGTGAGAGCGACCATTTTTGGTCTGGATGTAGTGCCAGATGTATGCAAAATTAAAGCTGTATCATTTAAATTTGCTACTGTGTTTTTAATTTTATTATTTTTAAAATTTTTTTTATCAACTTTAAAGAGAAAATCTTCTAGCCTAATTATTTTTACTTTATTTTTATAAGATGTTTTTATAGAAGAATGGTTGCTTGGTAAATTTGTAATTAATGCTTTAGGTTTCAAGTCTTTAAAATAAAAATCAAACTCTGAAGCAGTATAATTAGGATTTAGAGGTGCTGCTACTGTAGAATTAATACAGCTTAAGAAACTTGTTATAAACTCGGGGCCATTTTCTAAGACTAAGGCAATTGTATCTTTTTTTTTAATAGCTAATTTTTTTAATATAATTGTATTATATTCTATAATTTGTAATAAACTATTCGAATTAATATTATTGTTTTCATAAATAATATTTAAACTTTTTTTGTTTTTTAATTTAGATACTAAATTCATACTTTGCAGTTAATAAATTCTAAAATTTATAGTATAATAAAACTATGAAATTATCTAGGAAAGAAAAAAGCGCTTATTGGATGCCTTATACTGATAATAGATGGTTTAAGTCTAACCCTAAGCTGCTTGAGAGCGCTAAAGGTATGTATTATAAGACTTCAAATGGTAAAAAAATTCTTGATGGCGTTGCAGGACTTTGGTGTGTAAATGCTGGACATTGCAGAAGTAGAATAGTAAATGCAGTAAAAGCACAAGTAGAAAAGATGGATTACGGATTATCATTTCAAATGGGACATAAACTAGCATTTGAGTTTGCTGAAAAGTTAGTAAATATTTTGCCTAATGCAATTAACCACACTTTTTTTTC
Source organism: Rhodospirillaceae bacterium (assembly GCA_902547175.1). Next base: position 46,738 of record CACCMS010000002.1, read on the forward strand.
TAATTCTGGTTCTGAGGCAGTAGACTCTGCTCTCAAGGTTGCATTAGCATATTTTAAAGCTAAGGGACAACATTCAAAAACAAAATTTATAGGTAGATCAAGAGGATATCACGGCTCAGGTTTTGGGGGGACCTCAGTGGGAGGAATCATAGCTAACAGATCACAATTTGGCAACTTACTTAATGGTGTTATTCATCTTCCACATACACATATGCCTGAAAAGAATTCTTTTTCTTGGGGACAACCTAAATATGGAGTTGAAAAAGCTGAGGCTTTAAATGAGATTATAGATTTTCATGGCAAGGATACTATTGCAGCAGTAATAGTAGAACCTATTGCAGGATCTACCGGTGTTCTAGTGCCACCTTTGGGATATTTAGAAAAATTAAGAGAAATTTGCAGTAAGAATGATATTTTATTAATTTTTGATGAGGTCATAACAGGTTTTGGGCGAGTTGGAGATAGCTTCGCTAGCAAAAGATTTAAAGTTACCCCAGATATTATGACATTAGCAAAAGGTATTACTAATGCTACAATTCCAATGGGTGCAATTGGAGTTACATCTGAAATTTATGATACAATTTATAAAAAAAATAAAGATAAAATTGAGCTTTTTCATGGCTATACATATTCAGGACATCCTATCGCATGTGCTGCTGGTATTGCAACTTTAGAAGTTTATGAAGAAGAAAAACTTTTTGAAAGATCAAAATCGCTAGAAAAATATTTTGGAAAAGCTGCACACTCTTTATCAAAACTTAATGTGGTTAAGGATGTTAGAAACTTCGGTTTAGTTGCAGGTATTGAGCTTGCAGATAGACAGAAAGATCCTAAAACTTTAGGAAGAGACGTTTATGAGGAGTGTTTTAACAACGGGCTAATGGTAAGATTTACTGGTAATACGATAGCTATTTCTCCCCCATTAATTATAACAAAAAAACAAATTGATGAAATATTTAGCACTTTAACACATGCTATTAAAAAAGTTTTTTAAAAAATAATTAATTTTTTTTGCTTACTACAAATACTGCATGAGAGGCAAAAATATTTAAAGAAAATAAGTTAAATGGCAAAGAAAGTACTTTTTTTTTATTGATACCAAACTTCTCATCAATTTGTAAATTTAATTCAAATACTAAATTATTAAAGTCTCTAATAGTGCAAAGGTGTATATTTTGAGTATCATACCAGGCTAGTTTTAAATCATTTGTTACAGGCATCTTTCCTTTGAAAAGAAGCTGTGCTCTGCATAACCAATGGCCAAAATTAGGAAAAGATATAATAGCACTTTTTCCAATTCTTAATATTTCATTTAAAATCCATTTTGGTCTTTCGACAGTTTGTAATGTTTGACTTAATATTACATAATCAAATGATTTTTTTGGATAGTTTATGATTTCTTTGTTCGCATCTCCTTCAATTACTGATAGTCCCTTTTTAAGACATGTTTCAACTTTATCATGATTAATTTCTATACCTTGTCCTGACACATTTTTTTCTTTTTGTAATAAATGTAAAAGCTGGCCATCAGCACAGCCAATGTCTAAAATCCTAGAATTATTTTGCACTATTTTTGATATAATATAATGATCAGCTCTTACGTTTTTCATTACTTAAATTTTGCTCCTATTAAAAAACCTCTTAAAATATTATAGAGCCTAGGTATCTGAAGTAAGAAACTATCATGCCCTCTATCAGATTCTATTTCAACAAAACTAACATTACAAGCATTTGCATTAAGAGCATTAACTAATCTTTTACTTTCTGAGGTTGGAAACAACCAATCACTATTAAAAGAAATAATTAACCACTTGCACATGTTACTTTTAAAAACTTTTTCTAGATTGCCATTAAACTTTTCCGATAAATCAAAGCGATCCATTGATCTTGTAAGGTGTAAATATGAATTGGCATCAAATCTACTTACAAATGAAGAGCCTTGATATTGTAAGTAATTTTCAACTTCAAAGTTTCCTTCAAAGATTTTAGATAAAGGATTCACATTTTTTTTATTTCTACCAAACTTTTTTGATAGTGATTTTTCTGACATATATGTAATATGTGCAACCATTCTAGCTGCTGCTAAACCTTTTTCAGGAGAAGTATCGTTTTTGATGTAATCGCCATTTATCCAATTAGTATCGTTTTTGATTGCTTGTCTTCCGACTTCGTGAAAAGCAATATTTTGAGCAGTATGTCTGTAAGATGTTGCAATAGGTATTGCTAGTTTGACTCTTTCTGAATATTTTGTTGCCCATTCTAGTACCTGCATACCACCCATAGAGCCGCCGACAACACATAATAATTTTTCTATACCAAGGTGATCAATTAGTTTTTTTTGTAAATTAACCATATCTTGTATACCAATTTCAGGAAAGTCATTACCAAAATAATTATTAGTGTCTGGGTTTATACTTTTTGGTCCAGTAGAGCCCATACACCCTCCTAAGACATTAGAACAAATTATAAAGTAAGAGTTAGTATCAAAAACTTTATCTGTGCCAATCATATCATTCCACCATCCCAACTTTAAAGTAATGGGATGCGTTCCAGCAGCGTATTGGTCTCCTGTGAGTGCGTGACAAATTAATATAGCGTTGGATTTATTATGATTTAGCTTTCCATATGTTTGATATGCAATAGTCGGATTATTTAAAACTGATCCATTTTCTAACTTTAGACTTGTATCAAAAACTAAGTTAGGGGTATGTTCAAAATTATAAATATTTTTAGAATTTGTTTTATTAGAAACCATTATGATTGTATATTTATATTAGTATATTCAAAAAGTTAAGTTTTTTATAATACTTTTGTAAATAAAATTTAGATAAATATTTATGAGTCATATAGATAAATTAAGAAAACAAATTGATAAAATAGATTTTCAGATTTTAGATTTGCTAAAAAAAAGATCAAAAATAGCTGAAAACATTGGCAAAGAAAAAAAATCAAATAATTTATTTAGACCTGAACGACAGGCAAGCATTTTGAGAAATATTTTAAAAAAAAATTGTAATAATTTAAACCCTTTACACATCTTATCTTTTTGGAGAAGTATTTTTTTATCTCAAATTGACGTTCAAGGAGGTATCAAATTAATATTATCAAATAATATTGCTAATTCATATATAAAGACAGTATATGATTACTTTAGCCATGATATTGAAATAATTATTATGAATAACACTTCTAAGGCCTTAGAAAAAGTTTATAATGGAAAAAATATACTAACTATACTTCCTTATCCTAGCAACAATAAAGGTGCTAAATGGTGGACTAATATGGAGCGTAAAAAATTATACGCTATCGCAGCACTACCTTTTTTTCTAAAGAAAAAAAAATTACCAAGTCTAATAATTGTTTCAAAGTATAAGCCTGTAATAGAAAAAGATTTATATTTTTTATACATATCTAAATATCTTATAAAAGATAAGAATATAATTTTAGAAACTAAAAGCAGTAAACGTTATTTATATAGAAGTAATAATATGATAAACAATAAAGATTTAAAATTATTCGGAATACTTCCTAAACATTATGAAAGTTAATCAAAAAATTAAAAAAGTTTCCTTTATAGGAATGGGTTTAATTAATTCATCTTTAGCAAGAGATCTTAAAATTAAAAAATTTTATTTATCGTCATCCGCTTATTCAAGAAGACTAAGTACTATAAACAAGATTAAAAAATTAAAATTAGTAGATTTTGCTAGTAGTAACATTGAAAAAACTATAAAAGAAGCAGATATAATTATAGTAGGTATACCTGTAGCTGCTTACCAAGAGGTATTTAAGAAAATATGTAATCATATTAAACCAGGGGCTATTATTACAGATGTAGGGTCTGTAAAAAAAGAAGTAATTAATTCAGTAAAAAAATATATACCAAAAAATGTAGATTTTGTACCTGGGCATCCTATTGCAGGTACAGAAAATTCTGGTCCAGAATCTGGTTTTGCAGGCTTATTTAAAAATGGATGGTGTATATTAACACCTAATAAAAGTACTAGTAAAAATTCAGTTAAGATTATTAAATATATGTGGCAAATTGTAGGAATGAAGGTAGATATCATGGATCCTAATTATCATGATGAAGTATTGGCTATAACATCACATATTCCTCATATTATAGCTTATTCTATAGTTGGGACTATAACTAATTTGCAGACTACTATTAAAAAAGAGGTGATAAAATATGCAGCTAGTGGCTTTAGAGATTTTACTAGAATAGCAGCCTCAGATCCTATAATGTGGCGAGATATAATATTATACAATAGACAATCAATTCTTAAAATGCTTAATCTTTTTAAGAAAGATTTATCAAAGTTAGAGAGTGCAATAAAAAATAATGATGATAGGTTTCTTCTAAATTTATTTACGAAAACTAGAAGAATTAGAAAAGATATTATTAAATAGCTTAGATTAACTTTTCTAGAATACCTGTACTGCTTTTATCTTTAGTATAATTAATAATGTGAACCTGTCCTTGCCATTTTTTTATTTCATTATAACCTACAACATTTTTTTTCTTATAGTCTCCTCCTTTAGTAATAATATCAGGCTTAAGTGAAGTAATTAATTGTATAGGAGTCAGTTGATTAAAAATAATAACGTGATCACATAAGCTTAGTGCTGATAAAATTTTTGCTCTATCCTCTTGGTTATTAATGGGTCTGTTTCTTCCTTTTATTCTTTTGACTGAAGAATCACTATTAACAGCAATTATTAATTTATCACAAAGTTTCTTTGATTCTTCTAAATAATTAATGTGTCCTATATGTAAAATATCAAAGCAACCATTAGTAAAACCAACTTTATATTTCTTTCTTTTATAACTAGCTACTATCTTTTTTAACTCTAACAAAGAACACTTTTTATTAATGAATAATTTTTCTTCTTTAAAAAGTTCATTTAAACTAATAGTGCTCGTTCCTATTTTACCTACTACAATCCCAGCTGCTTTATTAGCTAATTCCAATGATTTTTTTACAGGTACTTTGTTGGAAATACAAACTGATAGAACTGCTAACACAGTATCACCAGCACCTGAAACATCGAATACTTCAATTTTTTTTGTAGGTTGGTGTACAGTCTCTTTTTTTTCAATATGGCTGAGACCCTCACTACCTCTAGTTATAAGAACTTTTTTTATAGTATATCTATGCATAATATTCTTTGCACAAATTTCAGTTTCTTTATTATTATTACAAGGTAGGTTGGTTACAAGACTTGCTTCTAATTGATTAGGAGTAATTAAAGAAGCATTTTTGTATATATTAAAATCTTTATTTTTAGGATCAACTATTATTGGAATACTAAACTTATTAGATAGTTTAATTAATTCCTGTGTTAATTTTTGATTAAATATACCTTTATCATAATCTGACAATATAACGACATTATGTTTCAAAATTTCTTTTTTAAACCTATTTAAAATAAACTTAAATGCTAAGTCTGAGAGTTTTTCTTTTTTTTCTTCGTCTACTCTAATTAATTGCTGGCCTTTAACGGAGTATCTAGTTTTTACTGTAGTAGGTTTATTCTTTTCCTTAAACAAATAAAAGTTTGTACTTTTTTTTTTTAATATTTTTTGTATTTGTTTTCCAAAATTATCTTCTCCTATTATTGAAATTAGAGTAGAGTTTACGCCTAAAGATATTAAATTATTATATACATTTCCGGCTCCACCTAGCACATTTTTAGAGCTTTGAGATAAAAAAACTGGAACTGGTGCCTCTGGAGATATTCTATTTACATCGCCAATAACATACCTGTCTAACATAATATCACCGATGATCAAGGCTCTAGTGCTAGAACAGTAGCTCGAAAAATCTTTAAAGTTCATTTATTTTTCATCGCCTTTTTTTTTGCCACAGCAATGGCTTCAGTAAGTTCAGATTGTTTGCAAAGAGCAAGTAGAACTGGATCTCTTGGAGATATGTTTTGCATATTCCAATGTTCTCTATTTTTAATCGATTTGATTGTATTTTTTGTAGTTCCAATTAGTTTAATAATCTGCGCGTCTGTTAGATCTGGATAATATTTAATAAACCATGCTATAGCATCTGGTATTAATTGTCTTCTTGAAGCAGGAGTAAAACTTTTTTTCTTTTTATTTATTTCAGAACTTAATGGAATTATATCTTCAAGTTTATTTAAAAATTGTGTGCTATCACCTTCACACCTTTTTATTTCTGCTAGTGTAAGTTCTCCTGATGTTACAGGGTTCTTGCCTTGAATACCAACAGCCACTTCACCGTCTGCAATACCTTGAACTTCAAGTATGTGTAAGTTACAAAACTTTGATATCTGCTCAAATGTAAGTGCTGTATTATCAATTAACCATACTGCAGTAGATTTTGGCATTAAGGGATTATTCATTTTTTCTCCTTTTTATTTAGTTTTAAGAACTATTTTTCCTAAATGTTTACTACTTTCCATCAATTTATGCGCTTTAAAAGCATCTTTTAAATTAAAGATTTTGTAGATATTAGGTTTTATAGTTTTTTTAGTTAAAGCTGTCCAGTAACTTTTGTGTAAATTTTTTGCAATTTTAGCCTTTTCTTGATCAGTTCGAGGTCTGAGAGTTGATCCTGTTATTGTTAATCTCTTAGTCATTATTGCAGTAAAATCTGCTTTAGTAATACTACCAGATAAAAAAGCAATCATTATTAATTTACCTTTGTCTTTTAATAGCAAAATATTCTTTTCAAAATACTTTTGACCAACCATATCTAAAATGATATCAACACCTTTACTTTTTGTATATTTTGTTATTTCTTCTAAAAAATTGTTTTTATTATAATCAATGGCAAGGTCTGCACCCAGTTTCTTGCAGTAAAGTTGTTTTTTTTTATTACCTACTGTAGTAATAACTTTACAGCCGTGAACTTTACAAAGCTGGATGGCAGCAGTACCAATACCACTTGATCCTCCATGTATTAAAATAGTATCACTTTTTTTTATTTGGCCCCTTTCAAAAAGATTATACCAAACAGTAAAAAAATTTTCTGGTATAGCGGCAGCTTCAATAAAATTTATTCCTTTGGGTATTGGTAATACATGTTTATAAAAAACTTTACAATATTCTGCATAACCACCTCCGTGAACAAGAGCGCAAACCTTTTGATTAATCTTCAAATTTTTTACTTTTTTTCCAATCTTTTTTATTTTCCCTGATACTTCTAAACCTAATATTGTACTTGCTCCTTTTGGAGGAGCATATAGTCCTTTTCTTTGTAATACGTCAGGTCTATTAACACCACTTGCATAAACTTCTATTAATACTTCATAATCATTAATTTTAGGTATTTCTGTTTTTTGAATAATTAAATTTTCAGCTGCACCATATTTTTTTAATTTAATATAATTCATAAAGTTTTTAGTTTTCATAAATAACACTTAATAATTAGTAATTTTTAATTATAATACTATTATTATGGATGAAATAGAAATTATATCTTCTGAAGAAAATAAGACAAAAGTCCAAAATCTTTCTATTGAAGAATTACAAAACTATAAAAGTGAACTAAAGGAAATGATTAAATTTTTGGAAATTGAGATTATTAAAAGGCAAGATGAAAAAATTAAAGCAGAAAAGTTCTTTCAAAAGTAATTTTTATGAAAAAAAATAATAAATATAAAAAATTTAATTTTAGTACTTTAAGCATACATGCAGGCCAAAAAAAGGATAAGAATTATAATTCTAGAGCAGTTCCTATATATCAAACCACCTCTCATTTATTTGAGGATCATGATGAAGCAGCTTCTATATTTAATTTAGATATTGATGGACACATATATAGCAGAATTTCTAATCCAACCGTAAGTGTTTTAGAGGAGAGAATAGCCGCATTAGAAAAAGGTATCGGTGCAATATGCGTTTCAAGTGGACAGGCTGCACTTCATTTAGCATTAGCTACTTTACTGAATAAAGGTGATCATATAATCAGCTCAGATAGAATTTACGGAGGCAGTAGAAATCTTTTAGGACTTACATTAAAAAGATTTGGTATAAATACAAGTTTTGTAGATCTAAGAAATTTATCACTAGTTAAAAAGAATATAAAAAACAATACTAAAATAATATTTGGAGAAACAATTGGAAATCCTGGTTTAGAGGTTCTTAATATGCAAGAGGTTTCTAAAATATGTAAAAAAAATAATATTCTTTTTATGGTAGATAATACTATAGCTACGCCTGTTTTATTTAACCCCATTGATTATGGTGCAGATATTGTACTACATTCAGTAACTAAATTTATGGGAGGCCATGGAGTAGCATTAGGAGGCGCTATAGTGGACTCTGGTAATTTTGATTGGGCTGCCACCAAAAAGTTTAAAAACATTACAGAATCATACTCAGGATATGATAATATAAATTATTTCGAAGAATTTGGTCCAGCTGCTTTTTTGATGAGAGCACGTTCTGAAGGACTAAGGGATTTTGGAGCTGCGCTATCACCGCAAAGTGCATTTTATTTGTTAATGGGATTAGAAACCCTAGAGCCTAGAATGATGAAACATGTTTCTAACTGTGAATACATAGCAGCATATTTATCTGGGAGAGAAGATGTAAATTGGGTTTCATATCCTGGCTTAAAATCTCATAAAGACTTTCAATTAGCGTCTAAACTGATGCCTAAAGGGGCAGGGGCAATATTATCTTTTGGTATAAGAGGTGGAAAAAAAAATGCAATTAAATTTATAAATAATCTAAAACTATTCTCACATCTTGCCAATATAGGTGACGCTAAATCATTAGTTATACATCCTGCTAGTACTACACATGCACAACTAAGTAAAAAAGATTTACAGAAATCAGGTATTTCAGATGATTTAATTAGACTTTCAATAGGCATAGAGGATTTAGATGATTTAATAGAAGATATAAATTTTGCTTTAGAAAAGGCTAAGAAGTGAATAACTCTCAATTAAAAGTATATTATAAAAAAAATACAAGTAAGTCGCCTTTAATAATTTTTATACATGGGGCGGCCAGTGACCATACCCTTTGGCTTTACCAAACAAGATATTTTTTTAATAAAAACTATTCTGTAATTTCAATGGACTTACCAGGACACGGAAAAAATTTGACTAAACCATTAAGTTCTATTAAGGGATTAAGTGATTTAATAAAAAAATTAATAAAAAGTTTACCTAATAAAGAAATTTATTTAGTTGGACATAGTATGGGGAGTCTAATTTGTCTTGAAACTTCTTTGGCAAACTTTACAGAAATTAAAAAGATTTTTTTAATAGGCACTTCTTATCCAATGCAAGTAAATAAAAACCTCTTGCTTAAAAGTAAGACAGATCAGGACTTAGCAATTAAAGATATGATTAATTGGTCTTTATCAGACAAGATAAAGTTAAACGGTGCTAATTTGATAGGCTTAAATTTACCAAATTTGATAAATGTTATAATGAGTAACTCTAGAAAAGGCTTACTCTATAAAAATCTTTCAGCATGTAACAATTTTATTTTAAATAAAAATAAAATAGAAAAAGTAAAAACTCCTTTTACAATAATAGCTGGAAGTAATGATATTATGACAAGTAAAAAAAATTCCAAAATATTAAATGATATGCTATCTGACTCTAACTTAGAAATTATAAATAACGTCGGACATTTTCATCCTCTAGAGAGCCCTTTAGAGGTAAATGATATTATTATTAAGAATTTGTAAGTTAATGAAAAGAAAAAAAGATTATTTTTATAAAGAAGAAGTTGGTACTAGGTTTGGTGACAATGATATATTTGGGCATTTAAATAACGTTATCTATTATTCATTATTTGACTCTGTGATAAATAGATTCCTAATCAAAAAATGTAAATACGATCCATTATCCTCAAATATTATTGCAATTTCTCCTGAGACGAGATGTAAGTTCAGAAAGTCTTTTAAATATCCTGACGCAATTATTGCAGGCCTTTCTACATTTAAAATAGGAAAAACTAGTGTTATATATGATATTTCACTATTTAGTAAAAAAGGTCAGTTACCTTACGCAGAGGGTTATTTTGTTCACGTGTTTGTAAAAAGAAACAATATGCGGGAAAAAGTGTCTATACCGAAAAAAATAAAATTAGAGTTATTAAGAATATAACTATACTTTTATATTACCGAATTTTTTCTTAAATCTCGCAACTTGGCCTGCATTCTCTCTTATTTGAGCATTTCCTCCAGTCCACGCAGGATGAGAAGCAGGGTCAACATCTAGTTTTAATACTTCACCTTCTTTGCCATATGTAGACTTTGTTGTAAATGCTGTACCATCAGTCATGACGACTTTAATAGAATGGTAATCTGGATGTATGTTTTTTTTCATTTTGATTTAATAAAATTAATTTATAATAATGTTATGTTATATAATATAAAAAAATCTTTTGCAATACATCATATAAAACAAAATCAACATACTATTTATTTTGAAGAGTATGGAAATCCGATGGGTATACCTGTAATCTTTTTACATGGAGGACCAGGTAGTGGCTGTAATGAGGCACAAAAAGCTATTTTTGATTATAAAAAATATAGAGTAGTTTTTTTGGATCAAAGAGGATCAGGTAAATCTACCCCTAAAGGAGAAATTAAAAATAATACAACCTTAAAGTTAATTGATGACATTGAGGTTGTAAGAAAACATTTAAAAATTGAAAGCTGGATGGTGGTTGGGGGGTCTTGGGGAGCAACTCTTGCTGTAGCTTATGCGCAGCTACATACCGATAGAGTTGAGGCTATGATCCTTAGAGCACTATTTTTAGGAACTAAAAAAGAAATTGAATGGGCTTTTTTTGATGCACCACTGAAGTTTAGGCCAGAGTTAATATATAGACTTAATGACTTTTTAAATAATAAAAAATTAATAAATCCCATTTTTGCTTTGGGAAAAATGCTAGAAAATAAAAATGAAAAAATAAGAATTTTAGGGGCAGATTTATGGTTGGCTTATGAGAGTAATTTATCTACAATTCAATTTGATTATACTGCTTTTAATGAGGTCTTATCTAACTCTGGTAAAAAGAAAAAAATATTACCCAATACTCCATTTTTAGAGTGGCATTACATTAAAAATAATTTTTTTCTTAGACCAAATCAACTATTAAAAAATAAGAAAAAATTATCAAACGTAAAAATTTCTATTATACAAAGTGATTACGATTTACTTTGTCCTCCACAGATATCATTTAATTTTGCTTCCAGGTTATCTAATTGCAAGGTAATCAGAATAGCAAATGCAGGACATTACATAAGTGATCCTGGAGTAAAGGAAATGATGAAACAATTATTGGATGAATATGAAAAAATTTAATATAAACTATTTACTTTTTTTTATATTATTATTTTTTTTAAATACAAAATGTTTTGCGGTAAAATTAGAGACAAAAAATACTAGGCTTAATAAAAAATATCAATTGAATGATTTCAAATATCAAGAAAATTTTTATGAAAATAGTTTTAAAAGTGTTTTAAAGGCTCTAGGGTTTTCTGATATTGAGTCTGATGCTGCCTATACATCTCTTGCTGCAGTTTTGCCATTAGAAATATTAAAAGATAAAGGTAATATAATTTTGCCATCACATTTTGAAAAAGAAAAAATATTTACTGTAAATATTAATGACTATGATTCTATTTTACTTAAAAAAGAAAAAAATAAGTTTATAACCTTTATAACTAGTGCTAAAGAAGCTGACAAAATAATAGCCAACCCAAAAGCCTTAGATGCTGCAAAAGAAAATATGATAAGACTAAATAATGATTTAATTGAGTATGATTTAGAAGTCTTTAACAAAAAAGCTGTTTTTAAAAAAGGAGACAATTTAGATGAAAAGCTAAATGAATTAAATATTGAGAGCAGTGAGTTGAAAAATATAAAAAATTTAATTAGTGCTTCAATTAATCCAAAAAAAATTAAAGTAGGTACGACTTTATTGGCCTATATTAAAGAAAAAAAATTACTGGCTGTAAGTATGCCTTTAAATAAAAAAAAAAAATTACTAATTTATAAAATTAATAAAGAATACAAGTCTAAAATTGTAGATGCATTAGAGTTAAAAATCATTTTTTCTAATATAATTGAGAAAAATAACTATTTTATTACAAGAATAGACCTATTTAAAAATGATAATTATAAGATAATAAAAAATGTTTTAGAAAAAGGAGAAAGCATATATGAGCTACTTAAAAAATATAAAATTAGTAGTCAGACCATTAATGATATTTTAAACGCTGTAATGCCATATTATGATTTAGGACAAATGAAAGCAGGGAAAAAATTAGAAATAATTTTTGACCTGAATAACAATCTAAATGGTATTTCTTTTAATATAGATCAGATGACTAAATTACAAATAGCTCTTATAGATAATAGTTTTAAAGTTTTTTTTTATAAGAAGCCTTATAAAATAAAAAATAATTTTAGCGAAATTATAATTAGTTCTAATTTATATAATGACTCACAAACCTTTGGTTTACCAAGAAGTATTTTTTTTGAGCTAGTCAAAATACTTAGTTTTTCGCTAGATTTTCAAAGGGATATAAGAAAAAATACTATTTTTTTAGTGCTGTATGAAAAGCTATATGATTATAAAAATAACCTTATCACTACTGGTAAAATTTTATATTCAAAAGTATTATTAAAAAATGATTTTATAGAAATGTATTTTTTTAAAAGCAATGATAAAGAAGCAGACTTTTATGATAGTGAGGGTAAAAGTATTCGAAAAACTTTAATGAAGACTCCAATAGATGGTGCCAGACTTTCTTCAGGCTTTGGGAAGAGAAGACACCCTATTTTAGGCTATAATAAGATGCATAGAGGAATTGATTTTGCTGCAAAAAGAGGTACTCCAGTATATGCTGCTGGAGACGGTATTATTGAAAGAGCAAACTTTTATGGCGCATATGGTAGATATATTAGAATTAGACATAACTCACAATATAAAACTGCCTATGCGCATCTTTCAAAGTTTGCCAAAGATGTTAAAAGAAATATTAAAGTTAAGCAAGGGCAGGTAATTGGATATGTTGGAACATCCGGCAGGTCAACTGGACCTCATTTGCATTATGAGGTTATTTTTAATAAAAAACAGGTAAACCCTCTTAAACTTAAAATGCCAGAATTAAATACATTGAATAAAAATGAAATGATTGATTTTAATAAACATAAAGAAAATATAACTAAAATATTAAACGATATTAGGAAGTAATCTTAAGTTTGAATTTGCCTTCTTTTACTCCTACAGTAAAATATGAGTTTTTTCTTATTTGCTTATTAATTAATGCATCAGCAATAATATCGCCTATTTCTTTTTCTATAAGTCGTTTTAGAGGCCTAGCTCCATATTCTCTACTATAGCCTTTTTCAGATAATAAATTTACAACTTCTAAGTCAAAAAGAATTTTAATATTTTTACTTATTAATCTATTTTTTAATATCGCTAATTGATTTTCAATAATGGATTTGAGGTTATTTTTTTCTAATTTATTAAAAACAATTATTTCGTCTAATCTATTTAGAAACTCAGGCTTAAAATGACTTTTTACCTCTTTTAATACTTTTATATCTCTTTCTTTTGTATAATTGTTATCAAGTATAATTTCACTTCCAATATTTGAGGTTAAAATAATAATGGTATTTTTAAAGTCCACAGAGCTTCCCTGTCCATCTACAATTCGCCCTTCATCTAGTAGTTGCAAAAAAACGTTAAATATTTCAGAGTTAGCTTTTTCGATTTCATCAAATAAAATTACTTTAAAAGGTCTGTCCTTAACAGCTTTTGTTAATCTACCACTTTCTTCAAAACCCACATAACCTGGTGGAGCGCCAATAAGTTTTGATATTGAGTGTTTTTCAGAATATTCTGACATATCAATAGTAATTAGTTCTTTTTCATCTTTAAATAAATAATCAGAAAGAGTTTTAGCAATCTCTGTTTTTCCTACCCCTGTAGGACCTAAAAATAGAAATGATCCTATAGGTTTATTAGGGTCATTTATTCCAGTTCTAGACCTTTTAATTACAGAAGATATAGCTTGAATGGCAGTATCTTGTCCCACTATTCTTTTTTTTAAAATTTCATCTAGGTTGATAAGGGCATCTCTTTCTTTTTCTAATATTTTATCAATAGGGATCCCAGTCCAATTAGATAAGATACTTGCTATATCATTATCTGTAACTTTTTTATCTTCTAAGATATTTTTATGCAAATTTTCTAGTTTTAATATTTTCTCTTTTAAACGTGGAATTTCATAGTGAGTAAGCTTTCCAGCAAAAGCTAAATCACCATTTCTTTTTGCTTTTTTTAATTCACCATTATTTTTTTCTAGTTCTTCTTTAAGTTTATTCAATTTCTCTATTTCATTTTTGTATAAGTTCCATTCATTTAGTACTTTTTCCAATGATGTATGAATATTTAAATTTTCTTTTTCCAATTCATTTTTTCTCTTATTATTTATTTTATTTTCTTTTAATATATTTTCTAATTCTATTTTATTCTTTAGTAATTTATTTTCTAATTTCTCTGCTTGTAATGGTTTTGTCTTCAGTTCTATTCTTTTTTTACTAGCAGCTTCATCTATTAAATCAATTGCTTTATCAGGAAGTTTTCTATTAGTTATATATCTAGCTGACAGTTCAGAAGCAGCAATTACTGCATTGTCTGAAATACTAATTCCATGATGTATTTCATATTTTTCTTTCAATCCTCTTAGTATAGTTACAGTATCATCTATGCTGGGTTCATCAACATATACTGGTTGAAATCGTCTAGATAATGCTGAGTCTTTTTCAAAGTATTTTCTATACTCAGTTAAAGTGGTTGCTCCAATACAATGTAGTTTTCCTCTTGCTAAAGCTGGCTTTAAAATATTAGCCGCATCTAGGGACCCTTCATTAGCTCCAGTTCCTACTAATGTGTGTATTTCATCAATAAATAAAATAATATTTTTATGAAATTCTATTTCTTTAATAACACTTTTTAATCTTTCTTCAAATTCTCCTCTAAATTTAGTTCCTGCCATTAGAAGTGGTAAATCTAAGGCAATTAATTTATATTCTCCAATATTATCAGGTACAGACTTTTCTATAATTTTAATACTAATTCCCTCAGCTAAAGCAGTTTTTCCTACCCCAGGATCTCCAATAAGAATAGGATTATTTTTAGTTCTTCTTGATAAAACTTGTATAGATCTTTTAATCTCACTTTCTCTTCCTATGACAGGGTCAATTTTATTATTTTTTGCTAAGTCAGTTAAATCATTTGTATATTTTTTTATATTATCATACTGGTTTTGACTTTCATTTTTAATAGACTGAAGATAATTTTTTAGTTCTTCATATTTTACACCAAATTTATTGAGAATTTTTTTAGTGACTGGACTAATTTCTGATGCCAATTCCATTAATACTATTAAGCTATCAAAGTTACTGACATTATATTTACTAATTTGATCATTAATTTTATTTAGTAGTAAAATTACATTGCTTTGTACTTGTGTTTCTTTTGAGTCACTATTTTGTTCGTTAGAAATTTTTATACTTTCATCAAGTAAGGCTTGTTTATTTACTTTAATTTTTTTTAATGCTTTAGATATTAAATCATTATCTTGAAGAAGAATTATTAGAATATGAATTGGAAAAAAATATTTAAAGTTATTTTCTTTTGCATAGTTGAAAGCAGCATCAACGGTTATTCTTAATTTTTCACTAAAGTTATCTAAATTCATTTAATACCCCATTTAAATATGGTTGTTGTTAATATACAACACAAGGGGTGAAAAAAATTAATCAGTTTTTTTATTAGAATTATTTATTCTTAAAAAATGTTCAGCATGCTGCATATAATTTTCTGCTGCTACTTTATCTCCAGCTGAGGAAGCATCCTTAGCTAAATTTTCATATTTAATTTTAATTTCTAAAGGATTACCTCTAGGTTTTTGTTTTAATATTTTATTCTCATACCCATTAATACCATTTTTATTTAGGGATTTGGGTCTATTTCTTCTAAAAGAGTTATTTTTTTTTATCATTTAAATTAGATTATTGATTTTGTTATTGTGCCAACAATAAAACGGGGTTGACTTGAATAGTCCTTAAAAACTTTAGTTTCCATTATATTTACCTCTTTCATTAATTTTTCTACTTCCTGCTCTTGATCATAACCAATTTCAAATAAAATTTTTGAATTTTTACTAAATAGTTTTTGATCTAGTCCTGAAACAATTTTTTTATAGCAGTCCACACCACTTTTTCCTCCGTCTAAAGAAATAAAGGGATCATAGCACCTTACCTCTGGTTCTAATTTTTTTATTACCTCTGTTTTAATATAAGGAGGATTAGCTAAAATTATATCAAAATCAAAATTTACAAAAATATCTAACCAATTGCAACAAATAAAATTTATTTGGCCTAATACATTATTTTTTTTAGCGTTTTTCTTTGCTAACTCTAAACTTTTAAGATTTATATCTGTTGCTATACATTTTGCCTTAGGAAAGTTTTTCATTAAAGCTATACTTATGGCTCCAGATCCAGTACCTAATTCTAAAATGTGTTTGGGGTTTAATTTCATATCAATGATAATATCAATTAATAGCTCAGTTTCTTTTCTGGGAGAAAAAGTATTAGAGTTTA
>CACCMS010000003.1 GCA_902547175.1 Rhodospirillaceae bacterium
CTGTATAAGAAGCTCCGGCTAACTCCGTGCCAGCAGCCGCGGTAATACGGAGGGGGCAAGCGTTGCTCGGAATTACTGGGCGTAAAGCGAGCGTAGGCGGTTAGTCAAGTTGGTGGTGAAAGCCCGGAGCTCAACTCCGGAACTGCCATCAAAACTGACTTACTTGAGATTGGTAGAGGAAAATGGAATTCCTAGTGTAGAGGTGAAATTCGTAGATATTGGGAAGAACATCGGTGGCGAAGGCGATTTTCTGGGCCATATCTGACGCTGAGGTTCGAAAGCGTGGGTAGCAAACAGGATTAGATACCCTGGTAGTCCACGCCGTAAACGATGAGTGCTAGACGTTGGAAATTAATTTTTCAGTGTCGTAGTTAACGCATTAAGCACTCCGCCTGGGGAGTACGGTCGCAAGATTAAAACTCAAAGGAATTGACGGGGGCCCGCACAAGCGGTGGAGCATGTGGTTTAATTCGACGCAACGCGAAGAACCTTACCAGCTCTTGACATTGCTAAGTCGCGAGTTTTAGAGATAAAACTCTTCAGTTCGGCTGGACTTAGTACAGGTGCTGCATGGCTGTCGTCAGCTCGTGTCGTGAGATGTTGGGTTAAGTCCCGCAACGAGCGCAACCCTTGTCCTTAGTTGCCAGCAATTAGGTTGGGCACTCTAGGGAGACTGCCGGTGATAAACCGGAGGAAGGCGGGGATGACGTCAAGTCCTCATGGCCCTTACGGGCTGGGCTACACACGTGCTACAATGGCGTCTACAATGGGTCGCAATAGGGCAACCTAAAGCTAATCTCAAAAAGACGTCTCAGTTCGGATTGTACTCTGCAACTCGAGTACATGAAGTTGGAATCGCTAGTAATCGCGGATCAGAACGCCGCGGTGAATACGTTCCCGGGCCTTGTACACACCGCCCGTCACACCATGGGAGTTGGTTTTACCCGAAGGCGATGTGCTAACTTCGGAGGCAGTCGACCACGGTAAGGTCAGCGACTGGGGTGAAGTCGTAACAAGGTAGCCGTAGGGGAACCTGTGGCTGGATCACCTCCTTTCTAAGGATAACTTAATTTCATTAATTTGTATTAAGTTGTTACATAGACACAAGATCGTCGTCTATAAATCCCTTTTTAATATTCAATTTTCAAACATCATGTCGTTTTTCAACGACGAAACTTAACTTTTACACCTTAGCCAAGTTCATGTCAATTAAAAATTAGGTAGACAGCAACATTTTTTTGTTTTTTAATCTAGTATGTCTGAATATCTAATATTTAATGAGTTTTTTAAAGATAAAATACTTAAAATTGAGCTTAATAATTTATCTAAAAAAAATGCGTTAAGCCTAGAAATGCTGACAGAAATGGCTTCAAAGTTATCGCAGAATAATTATATCAAAAAATTTAAATGTGTAATAATTACTGGTGCAAAAAAAGGTGCATTTAGCTCAGGAGCAGACCTTGATGATATCAAAAAATTAATTGCTTCCCAAAAAATTAATCTTTATCACAAAAAAATGGATAATTTACTAAAAATAATTACTAATTTAGAAATACCAGTAATTTCAGTTGTGCGCTCTCATTGTTATGGTGCTGGATTCATAATTGCTATGCACTCAGATATAATCATTGCTGCTGAAAGTTCTTCATTCTGTATACCTGCATCAAAACTCAATATCAAAATACCAAAAAAACAAATTTTACATTTACTAACAAAAATTAATAAAAGTTTTTTTAAAGATATAATTTTAACTTCTAGAAAATTTACAGCCTCTGAGGCTTATTCTCAAAATGTAATTAATGCATATGTTAAGGATGAAAAATTAGATAATTTTACTGATAATTATTTCAATCAAATTGTAAATAAAGAAAAAAAGATTAATACCTTTTATCTAAATTTATTGAGAAATTAGAAAATAAATTATTTTTAAATATTTAATACTTAGGCTTTATACTATATATTTATGAGGGTTTATAAATTATGAAGTATTTTTTTCATATATTGCTGACAATAACATTTGTCATAAATTTTGTTTCTATAATAAATGCAAACTCTATAAAGATAGCCGTACTTAAATACGGCTCAGTAAATTGGGAATACAACGTCATAAAACATCATAAATTAGATAAAAAAAATAATGTAAAAATACAAAAAGTTGAGGTTACTAATAAAGATGCATCTGCTGTAGCTTTTCTATCAAAGTCAGTGGATATATTTGTAACAGACTGGATTTGGGTAAGCAAACAAAGAAGCAAAGGAAATTTAGTATCTTTTTTACCTTACTCAAACTCTGCGGGAGGTTTGATGATAAAAAAAGGCAAGGAAATAAATAGCTTTTTAGACTTAAAGAATAAAAAAATTGGTGTAGCTGGAGGATCCTTAGATAAATCTTGGTTATTTCTAAGAGCTTATGCAATAAAAAAATATGAGAAAGACCCTTTAACATTTTTTAAAACCTCTTTTGCTGCTCCACCTTTGATAAATGGACTTTTAAGAAATAATCAACTAGATGCTGGATATAATTATTGGAATTATACTGCAAGATTAGAGGCTCTAGGATATGAAGAATTATTAACACTAAAAGAAATTTTGCCATATATAGGAATAGAAGGTGAGCTTCCACTCATCGGATATGTTTTTAGAGAAGGCTTTGTTCAAAAGAATGAAGAAACTCTCAACGGTTTTATTAAGGCCTCAAATGAGGCAAGAAAAATATTAAAAACATCTGACAACGAATGGCTTAGAATTTCTCAAATGACAGGTGCAAAAAATCAATTAATGCTAGAAAAAATTAGAGATGCCTTTAGAAAAGGCATCCCCAGTGATAATCATGAATTAATGAGAAAAAATATTCAGCATGCTTATAAGATATTATCACAAATTGGAGGAGAAGAATTAGTAGGCAGTTCTAGTTCTCTAGCTTCAGGCACGTATTGGAATAAATAAAATGATTGTTAGAAATAATTCTTTATTAATAAAATTATTATCCTTTATTTTATTATTAATATTTTGGTTCATGTTAGCATCTATTTTAAACATAGAAACTTTACCCTCTCCTTTGGAGGTGTTTTTTAAATTACAAAAAGATCTATCAAATGGAAATCTCATATACCATCTTAGTATTACTCTGTATAGAGTATTAGTTTCTTTTTTATTGGCTATGTTCATTGGAGTTGTAATCGGTATACTGATGGGTAATAATAAGAAAATAGACAATATCTTAGATAGTTGGAATATTATATTTCTAAATATACCAGCACTTGTTTTAATAATTCTCTCTTACGTATGGTTTGGGCTTACGGAATTAGCCGCAATAATTGCTGTGAGTTTAAACAAAATTCCTAATGTTATAGTTACTATAAGAGAAGGAGCAAGGGCAGTTAACAGAGATCTTTTACAAGTTGCTGAAGTATATAGAGTAAGCAAATCAAAGAAGTTTACTTTATTTTATTTACCTCAACTATATCCGTACCTTATAGCCTCAGCTAGAGGTGGAATATCTCTTATATGGAAAATAGTTTTAGTTGTTGAACTTCTTGGAAGAAGTAATGGAATAGGTTTCAAACTTCACGAATTTTTTCAATTTTTTGATATTACTTCAATTTTGGCTTATACATTTGCATTTGTAGTAATAATGATTGCAATAGAAAACTTATTTTTTGTGCCTTTAGATAAAATGACAAATAAATGGAGAACCTAAAATGCAAGACATTTCTATTAATATAGAAAAAAAAGAGTTTTTAAATTATGAGAATAAAATGAAAACTCACATAGCTATAAAAAACTTTAATTTAGAAATAGCAAAAGGAGAGTTTTGCTCAATAATTGGACCCTCAGGATGCGGTAAGACTACTCTATTAAACCTAATAGCGGGGCTTGATAAGACCTATACCGGAAGTATAAGCTTTGGAAAAAATAAAGCTGTTCATAATTTAAATAAAGCTTTCATGTTTCAAACTCCCAGACTTTTACCATGGCTAAATGTCCAACAAAATGTGGAAGTTGTTTTAAATAAAAACCAGAATAAAAATGAAATCTCAAAAAAGTTTCTCTCTATAATGGGACTGGAGAAATTTTTAGATTATTATCCTAATAAATTATCTGGTGGCATGCAAAGAAGAGTTGCTCTAGCAAGATCTTTTGCTACCCAACCTCAACTTTTAATTCTTGATGAACCTTTTACTTCACTAGATGAACCTGTAGCAAACTTGCTTAGAAAAATGCTTTTGGAACTTTGGGTAAAACAACCAACTACAATAATATTTGTAACACACGACTTAAACGAAGCTATTTATTTATCAGATAAAATTGTTTTTTTATCCAAGCCTCCATCTAAAGTACTTAAGGAAATAAAAATAAATACTAAAAGACCAAGAAAAATGGATAACAATAAAATTCAAAAAATAAAAAATAAAATTTTAAAAGAAAATAACTCTATTTTGAAAGGTGAACTATAATTTATGGTTAATGATAAAAATATTTTAAGCATTTCTAATCTAAAAAAATCCTATGATGATTTTTTAGCTTTAAATAATATAAACCTAAATTTAAATAGTGGAGAATATGTAGTATTATTGGGGCCAAATGGAGCTGGTAAATCTACTTTATTTTCTATTCTTACAGGAATGCTATCCCCGGACCTAGGTGATTGTATTATTAATGGTTACAGTATCAAGTCTCAAAATGTAAATGCCCTCAAAGCTATAGGAATAGTATTTCAACAACCTACAATAGATATGGAACTTTCTATATTAGAAAACCTAAATTTTCATGCTAGATTGCACGGCTTAAATGTACAAAATTTAAAGCAGGAAATATACAATGAATTAAAGCTAAACAAATTAAACGGTAAAACTAAAAATAAAGTCAGAACTTTATCCGGAGGAGAGAGAAGAAAAGTGGAATTAATTAGAGCTTTACTTCATAATCCTAAAGTTTTATTAATGGATGAGCCAACTGTTGGATTAGACCCTAAAAGCAGAAAGGATTTACTTCATAAAGTGTTAAGTTTAAAAAAAAATAAAAACCTAACTACTCTGTGGGCTACTCATTTAGTTGATGAGGCAGAAAATGCAGATAAAATAATTGTACTCAACTATGGTAAAATATTGTTCTTAGGAAAACCAAATGAATTACAAAAAAAAACTAGGACAAAGTCATTATCTGATGCATATTTTAAAATTACGGAGAAAAAAGATGAAAGTTTATGAAATAATAATTTTTATAATTTTAAATTTTTTTATTTTTTTAAGCACTGTACAAAGTAAATATATTTTTGTTAGCAATGAAAACAGTGACACTATTACAGTACTTAATAAGGATAAGAAAATCATAAAGACTATTAAGACTGGGGGTAGACCCCGAGATATGAAGTTTAGTCTTGATAATACTTTGCTGTACGTAGTAGTAAGTCAAGAAAATCATATTGCAGTAATAGACATAAATTCTCTAAAGATTATAAACTATATAGAAAGTGGCGATGACCCTGAGATTTTCGATATTTCACCAGATGGAAAAATTATTGCTGTTTCCAATGAAGATGATAATGAAATTACTCTTATAGATGTAAAAACTCAAAATAAATTAACTACTATAGAAAATGTAGGAGTTGAACCAGAAGGAGTTAATTTCTCTAGAAACGGAGAATTTATATATGTGACATCGGAAGGCACTAACTCAGTGGTGATAATAAACACAAAAACAAGAGAAATAGTTAATGAAATTTTAGTTGGAAATAGGCCTAGGAGAGGATTATTTATTAAAAATGGAAATGAATACTGGGTAAGTAATGAACTCAGCGGAAGTGTTAGTATAATAGATACTAATAATTTAAAAATTATTAAAAATTTATACTTTTCAGTAAAAGGCATTAGAGATCAGAATATTACTCCAGTTGATTTTGCCTACTCATCAAAGTTGGATAAAATATATGTCACATTAGGTAGTGCCAATCATGTTGCAGTAGTTAATGGCAGTAATTATAATGTAGAAAAATATATTTTAGCGGGTAGTAGAGTTTGGGGCGCCGCATTGACTAATAATGATGAAGAACTAATTGTTACTAATGGGAACAGTGATGATATTTCTATCATTGATTTAATTAAACAAACAGCTGTATCCTCTATACCTGTAGGAAAAACTCCTCATACAGTTAGGGTTATGAAATAATTATGAAGTTCTCATATTTATATATAATATTTTTTTTTCTCATTAATCATTTACAATCAAATGACTTAAAAGTTTATAATATCGGTTTTTTAGATATAAAAGAGGATATAAGATATTCAAAATGGGGCATTCATCCTGTTGATATTAGATCTAAATTAAACAAAGAAAAAAGACCAATTCAAGGGGCCTTATTAGCCATTGAGGAGTCAAAAAAATTTACTCGACTTACAAAAACAAAATTCTTGATAGAGCATATTACAAAAAAAAATTATGAGGATGCTATTAATTTTCTTAATAGTAAAAATATAGAAAAATTTGAAACCATATTATTAGATTTAAATATACAAAGTCTAAAATACTTTAAAAATATTTTAAAAAACAAACCTAAAACAATTTTTTTTAATATATCAGACCCCAATAATGATATTAGAAAAAATATTTGTTTAGATAATTTTTTTAATACTTATCCTAGTAATGCTATGTATACAGACTCAATAGCACAATATTTAGTTAAAAAGAAAGCACAAAAATCTCTATTATTAACTGGACCATTGGTTGAGGATAAAAGAATAAGTTCATCTTTTAAAGAGTCTGCTAGAAAATTTGGTATTAAAATTTATAAAGAAAAATTTTTTGTAAATAATAATGACCCTAGGGTAAGAGATAAAAATAATTTATTCTATTTAACTAAAGGTAAAAAGTATAATAATGTTTTTGTTTCTGATGCAGATGGAGAATTTGCCTTAGGTGTGCCAAATGCTACAATGAATCCAGCTATTGTTTCTGGGTCTGCAGGACTAATAGCTAAAGCATGGCACTGGTCTTATTTAAGGCACGGTGCCCCACAACTAAATGGAAGATTTGAAAGGATGAATAATAGAAGAATGGAGAGCAAAGATTGGGCTGCATGGATATCAATTAAAACAATTGTTGAGAGCGTGCTTAGAATACAAAATATTTCAAACAAAAATATTATTGAATATTTAAAAGGACCAGATTTACAAGTTGATGGGTCTAAAGGTGTTGGGCTTAATTTTAAAAAGACTACTAACCAACTGAGACAAACAATTTTATTAATATCTTCAAATAATTGGACAACCAAGGTTGCTCCATTAGAGGAGTTTAATGATAGTGAAAATAACTTGAACACACTGGGACTATCTTATAATCAAACTGAATGTAAATTAGAGGAATAAATGTATTTTTATCATTTCTTTATAGCTTTTATTGGACTTTCTATTAGAGAAATTAAAAAGTTCTCTATGCAGAAAGGAAGACTTTTTTCTGCAATAGTTAGGCCTGCCCTATGGTTATTTGTTTTTGCTGCGGGAGTAGGATCAGCTAAAGGAGTAGATCCGGGAATATTAAATTTTTATCCTATCCAAAATATAAATTATTTTGAATATATAACTCCTGGTTTATTAGGTATGGTATTACTTTTTAGTGGCATGCAATCATCATTATCTATGGTTTATGATAGAGAAATGGGAGTTATGAAAATATTATTAACAACCCCGTTACCAAGGTGGTATCTTTTAGTTTCAAAGTTATTTGCCGGAACAATTCTTTCAGTTATTCAAGCATATTGTTTTTTAATAATCTGCTTACCTATTGTATATATGACTACTCCTTTTATTACTAGTATATCTGGATGGATTATCGCTTTTCCATGTATCTTTATATTTTCACTTATGTTGGGTGCTCTGGGTCTACTTCTTTCTGTTTATATCAAACAATTAGAAAACTTTGCAGGAACTATGAATTTTGTAATTTTTCCAATGTTTTTTATATCTTCAGCGTTATATCCCTTATGGAGACTATTAGATAATGGAGCACTGTTTGTGTATTATTTAGCTAAAATTAATCCCTTTACATATGGAGTAGAAATGGTTAGAGCTGCCTCACAAGGTAAGGTTTATTATGAGGGAATTATTGTAGTATTAGCATGTACTTTAATTTTTATATTATTATCTATTATTGGCTATAATCCGCAAAAAAGTATTTTTAAAAAATCTATAAAAAGATAATCATTTTGCAAAAATATAAAAATATAACTAACTTAGTAGGAAATACCCCATTAATTAAATTAAAAAAAGCATCAGAGATAACTGGTTGTAATGTTTTAGCTAAAGCAGAATATCTTAACCCTGGTCAATCAATAAAGGATAGAGCAGCTTTGTATATGATAAAAAATGCAAAGGAAAATAAAAAGTTAATAGTTGAAGGAACAGGTGGTAATACAGGAATTGGTCTGACTGTAATAGGAAATGCGTTAGGCTATAAAACAAAAATAGTAATGCCAGACAATCAAAGTATAGAAAAAATAAATTTACTGAAATACCTTGGGGCTGAAGTTGTTTTAACTAAACAATTGCCTTTTACAGACCCCGACAACTATATCCAACTAGCTAGAAGAATAGCTGAGGAAGAAAATGCTATATGGACTAATCAATTTGATAATTTAGCAAACAGAGAAGCACATATAAAAACTACTTCTCAAGAAATTTGGCGTCAAACAAATGGAACCATTGATGCATTTATATGCTCAGTAGGAACTGGAGGCACTCTGGCAGGGAACTTTATTGGTTTAAAAGAAAAAAATAAAAATATAAAAGTATTCTGTGCAGACCCTTATGGCTCAGGAATGTATTCTTGGATAAGAAAAGGGCTTGCGAAAGCTACCCTTAGCTCTATTACAGAAGGTATAGGGCAAAGTAGAATAACAAAAAATTTAGAGGGTATAAATTTTGATGGAGCATTTAAAATACACGATAAAACAGCCTTAAAAATAGTTTATGAATTAATAAGATCAGAAGGCTTATTGGTTGGTCCAACTTCAGGCATTAATGTAGGTGGAGCTATAAAATTAGCAAATCATTTAGGACCAAATAAAACTATTGTAACAGTACTATGTGATGGAGCAGAAAGATATAAAAGTAAAATTTTTAATGAAAAATTTTTACAGGAAAAAAATTTAAACTATAAAGAATTAAATAAACAGCTAATATGATAAAAAAAGCCTCATGGTTAAAAAAAAACCTACATAAAAAAAATATAAAAATAATTGATGCATCATGGTATTTACCTAATATAAATAGAGATGCATATAAAGAGTATAAAAATGGTCACATAGAAAATGCTTTATTTTTTGATATTGATAAAATTTGTGATGAAAAAACTTATTTACCACATATGCTGCCATCAGTTAAAAACTTCGAGAAAGAGATTAGTAAGCTAGGAATAAATAAAAAAGATATTATTATAATATATTGCAAGGAGGGAATTTTAAGCTCTCCTAGAGTATGGTGGTCTTTTTACCTCTATGGGCATAAAGATGTATTTGTATTAGACGGGGGACTAAAAGCTTGGAAATTAGCTGGGGGCAAACTCACTACAAAAAAAACAAAAATTAAAAGTGCAAGCTACAAGTGTAATGTAGTAAAGGATAAAATTACAGATTATTATAAATTAAATACACTTTTTAAACAGGATAATCCTAGCTTAACTGTTATTGACGCCAGACCTGAATCAAGATTTTTAAAAATTGAACCTGAACCAAGAGAAAATATTGGGAAAGGCAATATTCCAAATAGTATAAATTATCCCTCTACCTTATTTGACAATAAAGGCTTTTTGAAAACAAAAACTGAAATAAAAAAAATTTTTTCAAAAATAAAAAAAAATAAACACATTGTTTGCAGCTGTGGATCTGGAGTAGCGGCTTGTAATATTGCTTTGTCTTTAAATTATATTGGAAATAAAAATTGGTCAGTCTATGACGGCTCATGGACTGAGTGGTATCTAAATAAAACAAACTATTCTTTATAATTATAATTTATCTTTTTTTCACTGCTAGCCACTACACAAGAAATAGTAGCATCTCCTGTAACATTTACCGCTGTTCTTGTCATATCTAATAATCTGTCAATACCTATTATTAAAGCAATACCTTCAGATGGTAGGCCTACTTGATTTAATACCATTGCTAACATAATTAAACCAACTCCTGGTACTCCTGCAGTTCCTATAGAAGCCAGAGTAGCTACCATTATTACAGAAATAAAGTCTGAGATTTCTAAATTAATACCGTAGGCATTAGCTATAAATATAGTTGCCACTCCTTGCATAATTGCTGTTCCATCCATATTTATAGTAGCGCCTAAAGGAACTGAAAATGAGGCTACTGACTTTTCAACTTTTAGCTCTTCTTCAACCGTTTTTAGAGTTACAGGAATCGTCGCTGCACTACTAGCAGTAGAAAAAGCAAATAAAATAGCATTTTTCATTTTAGAATAAAAATAAACTAACCTTATCTTAGTTAGTAAGAATAATAATGAGCCATATGTTAAAAAAAAGTGAATAATCAAAACAAGTAAGACTGTAAAAAAATAAGAAGCTAGTTCTAATATTGTAGAAAAACCCTGAGTCATAAAAGATTTCAAAATCAAAAAAAATACTCCAATAGGAGCAAAAAACATTATTATATCTATCATTTTTAAAAATAAATCATTAAGAGATGTAAAAAAACCTTTTAGTTTATCCTTTTGACTAATTTGCATCTTTGTAATAGTAATTCCCACAACAATAGCAAAAACTATAATCTGAAGCATATTACCTTCAGAGAAAGCTTTAACTGGATTTTTTGGTATTAAATTTTCTATTACGGAAGTAATAGGTGGAGGAGAATTTATTTTAATATCTTTTTCCAAAACAAAATTAGCATTTTCTCCTGGATTTATTATGCTTGCGACAATTAAGGCAAAAGAAATAGCAATAAAGGTAGTGAATAAATATAGAAAGATCGATTTGCCACCTATTCTTCCTAATGAGGTTGTATCCTCAAGATTTGTTACACCACTAACTATAGAGAAAAAAACGACAGGAACTATTAGCATTTTTAAGGCTGAAATAAATAAAACTCCTACTACATTTATTGGATCTAGTAAAAATTGAGTTACTTCAGGGAAAAAGCTGTTAAGTAAACTTCCTAAAATTATACCTGAAACTAAAGACAAGAAAATTTTATTAGTAAGAGACATATTTTTAATATAAAACAAATGTAATTATGATGCACTTTAAATTTTTATATTTAATTTTTAATTTTTTTCTAATTTCATTTTATACATTTCCAAATGAAAAAATTGACCTAAGGATTTATAATAAAAATATTATATTCAATGTTGAAGTAGCAAAGACTGTAGAAGAAAGAAGAGTCGGACTCATGTATAGAAAAAAACTATTAAATAACGAAGGAATGTTATTTATCTTTCCACAAGAAAAGATTATTAAATTATGGATGAAGAATACTTATATACCTCTAGATGTAATTTTTATTTCTAAAAAAAAAGTAATTGTTGATATAAAAAAAAACATGGAAATACTATCAGAAACCATTATAAAATCTAAAGTAAAGTCAAAGTATGCTTTAGAATTTAATGCTGGTTTAGTTAATAAACTAGATATAAAAATAGGAGATAAAGTTTTATTCAATGAATAAAGATGTATCAAAATTTTTAAAAATTAAAATTGAAGTTCATGATAATTTAAATATTGGTCCAGGTAAAATAACTTTAATGGAATCAATTATTTCTTGTGGATCGATATCATCTGCTGCAAAAAAAATGGGAATGTCATATAGAAAAGCATGGAATCTAGTAAAAGAAATTAATGATGCCTCTAAGAAAAATATTATAATTACGAATACTGGAGGGAAAGGTACTGGTGGAGCAAAAATTTCTTCCGATGGTATATCTTTTATTAAAGCTTTTAGAAATATTGAAAAAAAAGTTTTTAAAGAGGCTATAAATCAACAAAAATATATAAATAAAATATTTTCTAAAAATAAACAGGAGTAATATGCTTGAAAATAATTATAAAACAGCATTAGTAACAGGAGCTTCCAGTGGAATAGGAGAAGAAACTGTAAAATTATTAATTAAAAATAATATAAAGGTTTATGCCATAGCACGGAGAAAAAATAAACTTATCAAATTAGAAAAATTAACCGGTTGCATTCCTATAGTCATGGACATAAGAGATAGAAAGGCTTTAGAAAAATTAAAAAAACTTAATATTGATATACTTATAAATAATGCTGGACTGGGAAGAGGTTTTACGGAAATCTTTAACACTAAGGCTAAAGACATAGATACTACTATTGATACAAATGTAAATGCATTCCTACAACTTTTAAGGTGCATTACACCTAAGATGGTGAAAAAGAAAAAAGGACATATTATTAATATAGGTTCTATTGCTGGTTTATACCCCTTATCTAGTTCAGTCTATGGCGGATCTAAAGGCGCCGTTCATCTTATTAATCAAAACTTAAGAATAGAGCTATCAGGTAAAGGAGTAAGATGCACTGAAATAAATCCAGGAAGAGTAGCCACAGAGTTTTTTAAAGTAGCTATAGATAACCTTAAAGACAGAAAAAAAATGACATCAGGTTTAACAGTCTTACAAGCTACCGACATTGCGAAATGTATTCTATTTGCAATAAAAGCTCCAGCCCACGTCAATATATCAATGATAGAAGTAACACCTACAGAACAGTCTCCTGGGGGAGTTATCATTAAAAAAATAGAAAATTAGTTAAAAATATTTATTAAAAGATAAATAGATAAGCCTGATACTATCAATGTAATAATAGATACTACTGTTACACTTACATAATTTTTATTATCTTCTTTACTCATATTTCACCTATTGTTTTTTTGGAGACATATTCACTGAACATACAGTTTTACCATATGAATTAGTAATTTGAATTGTAACAACTCTATTTTCTTTCTCATAAGAAAGCACACTACTTGTAGACCTAACATTAGTAATTTCTTTCCAATTAAGATTTGGCATTTCATATCGAAAAAAATCGAAGGTTTCAGCATGACTTAAGTTTGGAATTAGAGAAAGTCTGCCAAACCATTCATCATCACTACCAAAAATAACTGTGTTACTCATGTCCATTACTGAACCATCTGGTATTGGTATATCTTTAAATTTTGCAAAGCTCAATTGTTCAGCAGGAAGCCCTTCTGTACCAGATACTCCTGTGCTCAACATTGGAACTCCTGTTCTATTACAGGAAACCAACACTAAAGAAATTAAAACTAAAATAAATATTTTTATTTTATACATACTAAAAAATTATCACATAGTTTGCAAAAATTCTATAACCAAATTGACACACTAAATAGAATTTAAAATTATGTCTCTTTGTTTTGAAGAAATGTTATGTCATAATGAATTAACATAAAAACTTATCTTTCTAAATGTCTACAGCATAATATATGAATTATTTCATTCATATTCTATACAAACACATCTTCTTAAAATAAAATATTATTTTAATAAATTGTATAAAACAGAAAATTAAAGTTTTATAATCTGAAATACAATATCATTGAATAGTTCTATATAAAAGCTAGATAAAAAAGATACATTTAAATTATCAGATAAATCTCTAAAACCAGCTTAAGTTGTACTAAATAATTAATTTAATTAAATCCTTTTGTAACTTGAGATTTAAAACAATTTCATTATATTATTTTTATGTTATTAAAATTTATTAATCATGCTGGTGTACTATTAGAAGGTAGTAGGGTCAAGCTATTGATGGATCCTTGGACTGAAGGTTCAGCATTTAACAACGGCTGGGACTTACTTAGTAGGGCAGCCAAAATAGATTATGTTAAACTAACACATGTTTGGATTTCTCATGAACATCCTGATCATTTTTCCATAAGTGATATTAAAAAAATCATCAAAAGAAACCCTAATGTTATTTTTCTATTTCAATCTACCAAGGATAAAAGAGTAGTCAATTTCATTAAAAAAATTGGTGGTAAGGTAATAGAGAAATTAGATAATGAAGTGCACTTTTTTAATGAAAAAGATTTTATTAGAGTAATACGTTGCGGAAGTATTGACTCAATAGCAATTACACAATTAGATGGTAGAACAATTGTAAATATGAATGACTGTATTGTAGGTGATGAAATTTTTAAACTAACTAATGCAATAAAAGATGTTAAAATTGATTGTTTGCTTACACAGTTTGGATATGCATCTTTTATTTCTAACCGTGACAAACCATATAATCGCAGGTTAGCAGTAGAAAAAAAAATGTTACAAATTAAAGAACAAATTTCATTTTTTAATCCAAAATTTGTAATTCCTTTTGCTAGTTTTATATTTTTTTCTCATGTTGAAAACTTTTATATGAATGATGAACAGACTGATATAGAAAAAGTAGCTAAAGTTATAAATAACGAAAAAGCTATACCTGTTATATTATATCCAAATGATATTTTTAAATTTAAAAAAATTGACAATACAAAAGCTATTAATTTATATAAAAATGATAAATCCAAGATAAAACCATTGCATAATAGTTACAATGTAAATTTTAATAAACTTCAGGATAATGCCAAATCCTACTGTGATAGAATCATGAAATTTCATGGAAAATTCACTAAAGCATATATTATATTTCTTTCTACCATATTTAAATTACTAGGTAAAAACCCTTTCAACAAAGTTACTTTTTTCATATCTGATATCTCAAAGTTCGTAACCTTTGATATAACGCAAGGATTATTTTTAGCAAAAGAACCTATTAAAGCTGATATAATATTGAGTTCTGAAAGCTTAAAGTATGTATTTGATTATGACTGGGGAATGGGAACTCTATTAGTTAATGGAAGATTTCAAGTAAAAAATGAAATCTCTAAATTATTATTTAGAAGAGTATTTTATTTAGGAGATCTTAAGAATAGAGGAATTTCACTTTCAAAAAATCCTTTCCGTATATTTAGTAGGGAAAAGAAAATTTTTAAATTGGAACCAGTAAATTTATTTTTAGAAAGAAAGTAAGTTCAATTATATATCCGTTTACATGATGATTGAAAATACTCCTACAGCAAGATTATACGATACTCAGTAATTTCAATTAAAAGAAGTATTTTTCAGAAATGAATTTTTCTTTATATACTCCTCTAAGGACTTGTTCAATTGAGAACACTTCTATTATAGAAGTATTTACGTACAGAGAAGGTTAAAGGTATATAAAATACAAGTTAGCAATTTCTTTTGAACTTAATGGGTAAGGTCATTCTATGAAGTATATAATGTAGTTATTATATATTTCTGAGCTTGTACTACCATATAACGCCTCGCTTATTTAATTTTTCTCAGTAAAGCACGCTAATAATATCTTGTTAAATTTAATTATATAAAGTAATTTATACGTGTTTATTATTTAAAATTTAATTTTTTAACATTATTTTTTAAAATGAATTATTACCTATAATTATAGTTTATATAATAGTTAAATGAGAAATACTACTGAGAAAAAAAGTGTAGATTTTAATGCATTCGATGATCCAAATATATGGGCAAAGCAATGGTTTAAAAGTAGACTTTTAAAATCATTGACTAATCAAGGGTTTGAAGAAAAATCAATAAAGGCTTTTTCTTTTTTCCTTTCAAGTTCAAGCATAAAAACGTATAAAGAATATTGTATTGAAATTGAAAGGCATATTTCTAAATCATCTAAAAAAGAAGCAAATCAATTAAGCTCCATACACAAATATATAAAAAAAAATAAAAATTATAATGAAACAGTATATAGACCGAATACCATTAGTGATCACCAAGTAAGATACTGGCCTAATAATCCAAAAATTTTACAAAATAAATGGGAAGCTTACGTAGATATTTATAAAGCTAATTTTAATTTAAAACCAAATAGGTTTATTAATAAAAAAACTGTCCTTGCATCGGCAGGCTCATGTTTTGCAAAAAATATTTCATTACAACTACAACATTGGAATTACAATTATAAAATAGAAATGAAAGTTCCTGAATATGCTAATAATTCATCAGATTTAGCTGCCGACCCTGCTAGGTGTGGTAATATTTATAATTCAAGCTCAATGAAATTTATGCTAGCTAGAGCATTTGGAGTATGGAATCCTGATAAAGTTATTCTTTGGCAATATCCAAAAGTATTTGAGGCATTTCGTGGTTATAGTGATTCAGTAACAGCAGAACAATATTTCAATTATGAATGGAAAGAGCATAATAATGCACTTAATAGAACAATGAAAGATTGCGAAGTATTCATATTAACTTTGGGCAATACTGAAGTATGGACCTTTTCGGATACTGGTGAACCTTTAAGTTTAACGCCAAGAAAAAACTGTGATCTATCTTTAATGAAATTAAAAAACCAAACCGTTGAAGATGTTTTAGCTGATTTAGAGGGTTTTTATAAAATCTTTAAAAAACATAATCCAAAAGTAAAAATAATTACTACTGTATCGCCGGTTCCTTTAAATGCGACGTTTAATAAAGATAAACATGTAGTGGTAGCTAATTCTCTTTCAAAGTCTACTCTAAGGGTAGCTTTAGAGTATTTTTGTAATCAACATAAAGAAGATGTATTTTATTTTCCTGCGCTAGAAATAGTTACCTATGGTTGCAAAACACCTTGGAAACCGGATATGCGCCACGTAAGCAATGAATCTATAGCTAAAGTAATGAAAGCTTTCCAATGGGCATTTATGGAAGATCAATCAGAAATGCCTATTATTTGGGAGGAAACAGACTCACAACTTAAAACTAAACGAAACTATATTTTAAGATATTTTCGTAATTTTTTAGTACATCCTCTAAAAAAAGTACTAGGTATACAAGGAAAACCTTTTAGAACCCTATTAAATAAATAAAGAAATGGATTTAGGCTGTGAAAAAAATGACTCAACATAATATTGTTTAGTGATTATAGTAGGTTTTTTTTGTCTATAGAAGACTACTTTCCAAGTCTTAAAAATCAGAAGAGTTCATATACTTTTGTTCTCTTGTGCTGAGATAACTTGAGGAGTTTGACTTTCATAAGAAAAGTATGAACTATACCTTTATTATTATCAAATGGCGTCCTCGGCAAGATTCGAACTTGCGACCCTCTGCTTAGAAGGCAGATGCTCTATCCAGCTGAGCTACGAGGACTTTAAAGAAATATAAACTAATTAAAAAAAAATAAAAAGCATAAACTTATTATACTATTTATTTTTTATAAATAATTTCAATGTTTCTCCTTGTTTAAGCCACTCACTAAACCTCCTTCTAAGTGAACTACAGTACTTAGCCCATTTCCATTGCCACTTTTACCGCTAAGGCTGACCTCCAAGCACTTGCACAATAAAAGATATAAGTTTTATCATGATTAAAAAAATTCTTTATGATATGGGCTATCTGGATCTATCCAAAATTCCAATATTCCTCTAAGACAAAAAAAGGCTTCAGGTATTTTAGCATCTTTTAATATTTCTCTATAATCTCTTAAATCCACAAACACAAAGTATTCATTATTTAATAATGATTTACATTTTTTTACATTAAAGCTGTAGTTATTTTATTAGCATCTTGCAGTAAATACTTTACACCTTTAATAATTTTTTTGCCCCAACTTAATTTTCCCTTAACTAAATATCAGTCCTAATCCTTTTAAACTTAAAATTATCAGCATAGCTTTTATTTCTTGTTTCTTTATTTACCTCTTTTAATACTTCAAAGTCTAAATTATTCTTTTTAGCATATGAAACTGCTTCTTCCTTATTTGAAAACTTCATTTTTTTAATAAAATTTACTTCAGTATTTTTCCATCCAGTTAACAAATCAGTTTTAACGTTTTTAGTATTTATGTTTTCTAAAAACCAAAACTCCTTATGCAACTTGCCTGATTGTGTAGGTATTTTTTTATTTTTATAAATAATATACTTCATATCAATTTGGTCGGGGCGGAGTGATTCGAACACTCGACCCTCTGCTCCCAAAGCAGATGCGCTACCAGGCTGCGCTACGCCCCGAATTCTTTATTATTACTATAAATTTAGTTATAGCACAATAGGTATGTTATCGAATTTATCAGCGTTATAAATCAAATGTATGTATATTGAAGCCGCATAACCTAGAGCAATAGCTGGTGTCCATTTTAAATGTCCAAAAAATGTATAATTACCTTTTGACTGCCCCATTAAAGCAACACCGGCTGCAGAACCAATAGACAACATGCTACCACCAACACCAGCGGTTAATGTTGCAAGAAGCCATTGGCCCTCATCCATTCCAGGAAACATTGTCAAGACTGCATACATAACAGGAATGTTGTCTACTATTGCTGAAAGAATTCCTACTAAAACATTTGCGAAAGTTGGACCTAAATCTATATAGGTTACTTCTGCAGTATATGCTAGGTACCCAAATGCAGATAATCCACCAACACACATTAAAACTCCATAAAAAAACAAAAGCGTGTCCCATTCTGCTTTACCGACTTGCGTGAATATATCAAATTTAGTCTGTCCAGTATTATCAGTTTTCTTTAGATAAAAACCAAAAAGGGATAATACACCTAGACCAGTTATCATTCCAAAAGTTGTTGGCATATGGAACTTCTGATGACTTATTACAGTCAAGGTAATAGTTCCTAGGAAAAGAAAAATAGAAACTAAAGCACCTTTTTTCAATCCTACTTTCTCATCTGAGAATTTAGGACTCTCCTTTGGTATTGCAAAATACATAATTACTGCAGGGACAATATAATTTACTACAGACGGCACAAAGATACTAAAGAAGCCTGTAAAAGGAATGACCCCTTTTTGCCATACCATCAATGTTGTAATATCCCCGAAAGGAGAAAATGCTCCTCCAGCATTAGCTGCAACTACTATATTAATACAGGCCAAACAAATGAAGCCTTTATTACCCTTTGCTACCGCCATAACTACAGCACACATTAATAATGCTGTTGTTAAATTATCAGCTATTGGTGATATAAAGAAAGAAAGCACACCTGTAATTATAAAAATTTTTCTAAAGTCAAATCCCATATTTACTAACCAAGCTCTTAGTACTTCAAATACATTTCTTTCAGTCATGGTATTGATAAAAGTCATAGCCACTAATAGAAACATAAATAATTCAGCAAACTCTAAAAAAACATGTCTAAAGGTAAAATTAATATCATTATACGGTACTCCTTTAGAAGTAGCGGTAATAGCAACTACCAGCCATATTATACCGGAGGCAACTACTACTGGCTTGGATTTTCTTAAATGACTAAACTCTTCAGTCATTACAAAAAAGTAAGCTATGACAAATGTAGCGAGCGAGAAAATAGCAGGAGCACTTAAAATCATTTTAAGATTTAAAAGCTCACCACCAGAAGCTGCAAATGCTACAGAATTTCCCATAATAGCTAATATTAAAATTGTTATACCACTTATAATTTTGTTCATTGTAAATACCTTATTAATATTTTAGAAATTTAATTATATCTCTTTTAGAATAAAAAAAAAGGGTAAAGAAACACTCTTTACCCTTTTCAATCTATTATTAAGAAATTAGATTAAGCTTCTCTCATAGCACTCTTAATTTTCTCTGGAGTGATAGGAAGAGATCTAACTCTTGCACCAACTGCATTATCAATAGCGTTAGCTATTGCAGGTGCCACAACTGTAGTTGCAGGCTCTCCTGTACCAGCCGGATAATGTCCATTTTGAATTAATACAGTTTCAATTTCTGGAACCTGATTTAATCTCATAGGTGTCCAAGTATCGAAATTGCCTTGCTCAATTGAACCGTTTTTCATTGTTAAGTTCTCATAAAGTGCTAGAGAAATACCATATAGAGCTGAACCCTCTATTTGTTTTCTAACACCATCTGGGTTAACAGCAGTTCCAACATCCATGGAAACAGTTATTTTTTTAACTTCAACTTCTCCTGAGTTTGGATCTACCTTAACTTCAGCTACACAAGCAGTCCAAGTAGGTGAACCTCTTTCCTGAGATGACACACATGCCATTCCCATTCCTTCATTCTTACCTAAAGGCTTTACTCCATATCCTGCTCTTCCAGCTGCTACTAGTAATGCATTTCTTAACCTGTGAGCACCACCTACTGAATTAGGAGGTGTACCTGCATTCTTACCAGCAGCAGTTAGATGATCTAATCTAAAAGCTAAAGGATCTCTACCAGATTTTTTAG
The DNA here is from genome assembly GCA_902547175.1 of Rhodospirillaceae bacterium. The sequence continues at coordinate 20,221 of CACCMS010000003.1, forward strand.
CCATCTCATCCAAATAACTTTCTACTGCCCAGAATGTCCATGAAGGAGCAACAGCTCTTAAGAAACCTACTGGTAAAGCCTTATCTGATAGCTCGTTATTAATAGATCTCACCTTGTGATTTGGTATATCATACCAATGGTCTGATCCATTTGTAGAAAACTGATCCACTTTACCCTTTTTGTCTACTGAGTCTGGCATAAAACCTGGAGCTGCTCTTTTTGTTGACCATCCAGCTACAACATCATGGTTCATTGCTGTCATTCTTCCGAATTCCTCAGCACCTTCAATTACTTGATATGTAGGTGATCTGTGGAAGTCAAACATCATATCTTGTTCTCTGCTGAATATAAGTTTAACTGGTCTACCAATGAACTTACATGTTTGTGCAACTAATACGTGTAGGTCAGGCTCGGTTCTTCTACCAAAGCCACCACCAGCATAATATTGATGACAAACGATTTTATCTTGCTCAACACCAAGTGCCGCAGCAGTATTACCTACAGCAAATGTGAAGGACTGATGTCCTGAATGAATATGCATAATACCATCTTTTTCATATGCTACACCATTCATAGGCTCTAAACATCCATGATAAGCAATCGCTGTTTCATAAACAGCTGTATGCTTATTTTGAGCATTTTTCATACCTTTATCAGTATCTCCTTCAAGCACCCATAAGAAACCTGCATTTGGATCTTTTTGTAATCTAATTGATTCGTCTCTTATATCATCGGAAGAAATATTTTTATTTTCTCCTAAATCCCAATCAATCTTAAGTGCTTTAGCTGCCTTCTCAGCTGCCCAATACGTTTCACCTATAGCAACAACATAACCAGTATTAACTCTAGTGAAACCTTCTTTGTTCACATAAGCTCCTAAATAACCGTCAATATTCTTTGCAGCACTTTCATCTACTGCTTTAGGAATTGCTCCGTATCTTGTTGGGTTTTGAATTGGAATAGCATACACCATATTAGGAACAAAAACGTCAATTCCATATTTTGCACTACCATCTAATTTTGGAGGTAAATCTAAAGGCTGCTTTGACTGACCTACTATAGAATATTCACCAAAACTCTTAAGCTTAATAGACTTCATTTCTTCTTCACTAAAAGTTCTATCAATAGTATTTGAGCTTAAAATTTCTTTGTAAGAAACAGACTTGCTACCATCTGCTGTATATACTCTGCTATTTTTAGCATAGCAATTAGCTGGCATTGCCTTCATCATCTTTGACCCAGCTTCAATTAAAGCTATTCTAGCAGATGCACCAATTCTTGAGTTTCTATCAAATGTCCAGTTTACAGACCAGGAACCACCAGTAATGTGTAATCCCCACTTTGCATGAGACTCAGGATAATCTACACTTACGTCATCCCAATTGATTTCTAACTCTTCAGCAACTGCTTGCGCCAATGCTGTTCCAACATGTTGCCCTATTTCACATTTAGTAATGTGAACTGTAGCTTTACCATCAGCATCCATTGTTAAAAATTGTTGATGATCCCAGTTTCCAGCTGCAATAGCTTTTGAAGCACTATCTACTGCATTAGGTAAAACTGAATAACCTATTACCAAACCCGCACCAGCTGCTGAGCCTACTAATACTTCTCTTCTTGAGAGACCTGAAACTTTTTTTATGTGTTTAGTCATAGTTTACGCTCCTTGCATCATTTCAGACGCTCTTTTAATAGCTGTCTTGATTCTGTTATAAGTAATACATCTACAAATGTTACCTTGCTGTGCATCTACAATTTCCTTTTCAGAAGGTGCTGAATTAGAATTTAAGAAAGCTGCAGCATTCATCATTTGACCAGACTGACAATATCCACACTGTGGTACTTCTATTTCTGCCCATGCCTTTTGAACAGGATGATGACCATTAGCACCTAATCCTTCAATTGTCGTAATTTGTGTTCCTTCTGCATCAGAAAGTTCAATCTGACAGGAACGAACTGCTTCACCATTCATGTGAACGGTACATGCGCCACATAATCCTAGACCACAACCAAATTTGGTTCCAGTTAGTCTTAAGTGCTCACGTATAACCCATAGTAATTTGGTATCACCTGGCGCGTCGACAACCTGGTTACTACCGTTAACTGATAGATTCATATTTCCTCCCAATGTGAGTGTTAATTAATTATATGTTCTTAAAATAATGCACTTGTGCTTATTCGGCAACCCTTTTTTTTTAAATAGTTCTTCCACCGTCTATTTCTAACATAACTCCGGTAATAAAATCAGCTTCATCAGAGCATAAATAAAGAGCCGCGTTTGCAACATCTCTAGGTTCTGCTAATCTACCTAATGGAACTGTAGATATAAACTTTTTATGATTCTCTTCTGGATTAAAAGAACCAAGAAAATCTTTTAACATTGGAGTTTCTCCAGCTACAGGACAAATACCGTTTACGCGTATTTTAAACTCAGAAACTTCTAAAGCTAGTGCCTTCGTCATTGGAATTAAAGCTCCCTTAGTAGAATTATATACGGTTAAACCTGCTCTTGGTCTTAGAGCTGCTGTGGATACAGTATTTAAAATTACACCCCCTTTACCTTGCTTCTTAAACAACGGAATGACAGCTTTTGCTCCCAAAAATACTGACTTTACGTTAATAGCAAATAATTTATCAAAAAGTTCTTCAGATGTTTCTAACAAGGGTTGGGGCTTCATTCCTATGGCAGCATTTTGTACTAATATATTTACTTCAGAAAAATGTTCTACTGACTGCTTAATCATATTGTCAAGATCATTTTTCTTTGAAACATCTACTTTTATTGCAAAAGCATTTTTACCGATTGAATCTTCTAGCTTTTTCGCTAAGTCATAATTGATGTCAGCTATTACAACATTTGCTCCCTCTTTTATAAATTTCTCAACAATACCCTTTCCAAAGCCTGAAGCTCCTCCAGTAACTATTGCTGTTTTGTTATTTAAACGCATAAAATTACCATTACATAACTAAATCAAATTTTTCATTGCTGATTCTATACCTTTTAGATTCATTTGAAACATATTTTTTTTTACTAAGTCTCTTAAGATCATAGTAGATTGCGCATACTGCCAATTTTGCCTTTGTTCAGGATTTAACCAAACCACTTTATTAAAGTAATTAACTAATTTATTAATATAAAAAACTCCTGGCTTTTCATTCCAGTGCTCCACACTTCCTCCTGGATAAGTTATTTCATAGGGAGACATGAGTGCGTCACCAATAAAGATTAATTTTGTATTTTTCGAATAAATTCTTAATAAATTTTCTGTTTCTAAGTATTCAGAATGTCTTCTATTATTATTTTTCCATATATTTTCATAAACACAATTATGAAAATAAAAATAATCTAAGCTTTTGAACTCTGATTTAGCTGCTGAAAATATTTGTTCACAACTTTTTGCATGGTCATCCATAGACCCACCTATGTCTATAAGCAATAATACTCGTACACTATTTTTTTTCTCTGATCTGTATTTTACATCTAATAGACCAGCATTTTTAGCAGTAGCAGTTATTGTACTATCTAAATCAAACTCATCTTGCAGTCCTTCTCTTGTAAGTTTTCTTAGTCTTCTTAAAGCCATTTTAATATTTCTAGTATTGATTGTTACTTGATCATCTAAATTTTGGTAAATTCTTTTTTCCCATACTTTAACAGCACTTCTATTAGTCGATTTTCCACCTACTCTAACTCCCTTAGGATTATAACCTGAGTTTCCAAACATAGAAGTGCCCCCTGTGCCAATCCATTTATTGCCACCTTGATGTCTTTTTTTTTGTTCCTTAAGTCTTTTTTCAAATTCTTTTAAAATGTCCCTCCAATCTTTATTATTGGACACTTTATCTTTTTCTTTATTAGAAAATATTTTTTTAAGCTCATTTAATACCCAGCTTTCTGGTATTTTTTTTTCAACTTGATTAATTATATTTTTATTTTCTTCATAAAAACTATTGAATGCCTTATCAAACTTATCGTAGTTCTTTTCATCTTTAACCAGGCATAATTTAGAAAAATTATAAAAATCATCTATCTTATTTGAACTACATAAACCTTTGCTTAAACCTTCAAGTAAATCTAAATATTCTCTCAACGTTACCGGTACTCCATTATTTCTAATTGAGCCAAATAACTTTAAAAACATTAGTTCTCTCTTCTACTCATAAAAGCTATTTTTTGAAACAACTCTACATCAGCTTCATTTTTAAGCAGTGCTCCATATAAAGGCGGTAAAATATTTTTGTTATTTTTTTTAACTAAGTCTTGGGCATCAATATCATCAGCTAAAATTAATTTAAGCCAATCTAAAAGTTCAGAGGTTGAAGGCTTTTTCTTTATACCAACAGTATCTCTGACTGATAAGAAAGAGTTTATAGAAGCATTAACTAAATTTTTCTTAATATCTGGATAATGTACTTTTACTATTTGTTCTAATGTATTAACATCTGGAAAATTAATGTAGTGAAAAAAACATCTCCTTAAAAAAGCATCTGGCAAATCTTTTTCATTATTCGATGTTATAATAACTATTGGTCTTTGTTTAGCTTTTATAAATTCACCAGTCTCATATACAAAAAACTCCATAGTATCTAATTCTTGGAGAAGATCATTAGGGAACTCTATATCAGCTTTGTCTATTTCATCAATAAGTAAGACAGGTCTTTTTATAGAAACAAATGAATTCCATAGAACACCTTTTTTTATATAATTTGCTACATCGTTGACCTTATCGTCCCCTAGTTGGGAGTCTCTCAACCTTGAAACAGCGTCATACTCATAGAGCCCTTGATGAGCTTTTGTTGTAGATTTAATATTCCATTTTATTAACTCAGTATCAAATTTTAGAGCTATTTCTTCTGCCAATTTAGTTTTTCCTGTACCTGGTTCTCCCTTGATCAACAAAGGCTTTTCAAGTGTTATACTCGCATTAACAGCCTCAATTAACTCATCTGTAGCAATGTATTTATCTGTACTTGAAAAACTTTGCATATTTTTATAGTTACTTTATTAGATTTGGCTTTGCAACCAATTTTCTTTTCCAACTTTATCTACTAAGTTTAAATGTGTTTCAATAACATCAACATGTTCTTCTTCACTGTCAAGAATTGTCCTAAAAAGTTCTCTTGACACAAAGTCATTTAATTTATCAGCATCTACAATAGCTTTTTTCAAATCAACTAATGCTTTTTCTTCAAGAGCTAAATCACACTTTAAGCATTCAACAGGTTCCTCTCCGATCATTACTTTGTGCATGTCTTGTACGTTAGGCAAACCTTCTAAAAAAAGAATGCGAGCAATTATTTGATCTGCATGTTTCATTTCATCAATTGATTCTTTATATTCATAATCGCCTAATTTTGAGTATCCCCAATCTTTAAACATTTTAGAATGCAAAAAGTATTGATTAATAGCAGTTAACTCATTTTTTAAGACTTGATTTAGATGTTTAATAACAGTTTCATTTCCTTTCATAATTAGCTCCTTAATATTCCAATTATTTTAATATAATTGAAGTACGCGTAAATAGATAGTAAAGTTTAAAATTATGAAAACATTAATTTTAATTAGACATGGGCAAAGTCTATGGAATGCTGAAAATAGATTTACAGGCTGGGTAGACTCACCTTTGTCTAAACGTGGAATTCAAGAAGCTATGAAAGCTGGTAAATTAATAAAGAAGTTTGATGTGGATATTCAAATAGCATTTACATCATTTCTATCTAGAGCAATTGATACATTAAATTTACTGCTTAAAGAAGTTAATAAAAGTAATTTGATAATAAATAAAACGTGGAATCTCAATGAAAGACATTATGGTTCTTTAACTGGGCTTAATAAAGAAGAGACAGAAAAAAAAATTGGTGAAAACCTATTCTTAAAATATAGAAGATCTTGGGATACAGCGCCCCCGCCTATAAAAAATAATGATAAAAATATTTCACTGTATGGAAAGTTAAATAAGAATATTCCAGAAAACAAAACTCCTTTGACAGAATCTTTAAAAGATACTTACGCTAGAGTGATAGAATATTATGAAAGTAAAATAGTTAATTATTTATCAAATAATAAGGTCATAATAATTTCAGCTCATGGCAATTCTTTAAGAGCTTTATGTAAATATCTCTTTAAAATATCAGATGAAAACATAAATAGTTTAGAGATTCCTACAGGCAATCCAATGACAATTAATTTTACAGATAATTTGGGAATAGATAAAGCAATGTATTTAGATAAAGAAAGAGCTAAACCTATAATTAATCTTGATTAGTTAATTAACTCTTATAAAGATTTTATCTTATCAGTATCTTTTTCAATTATGCAATTCATTAAATCAATGCACTTTCCACACTTAGGTTTACAATTGTAAAAAGAATATATTTTTTTTGAAGATGATATTCCTTTTTCTATAGCATAATTTACTTTTTTACTGTTTATATTATTACATAAACAAATATACATTTCATTCTCCCTAAACTAACTTATTGCATTTGCAAATAAATGTCAATGATATTGATTGTCAATCTCAAATAGTATGAAATAGCTTTAAGGTTTAAATTTTTTATTTTTTTTATATACTTTAAAAAACATTTTATAGGAGAAAATTTTGAGTAATCGTATAACCATTTCAGATCTATTTAAAAATAAACAAAACTCAAAAATAGTCATGCTTACCTGCTACACAGCTCCTATTGCAAAGATTTTAGATAATCACGTGGATATACTATTAGTTGGCGACTCTTTAGGTATGACTGTTTATGGACATAATAATACATTAGCAGTGACTAAAAGAATGATGATAGATCATGGTAAATGTGTAGTTGATAATAGTAAAAATGCTCTTGTTGTAATAGATCTTCCATTTGGCTCTTATGAAACTGATAAAATAAGAGCCTTTGATACTGCAGCAGAAATAATTTCTAGAACCAATGCTGCTGCAGTAAAGCTTGAAGGTGGAGAAGAAATTTCAGAAACAGTAGAGTTTATTGTTAGCAGAGGAATACCTGTTATGGGACACATAGGGTTAATGCCTCAAAAAATTAATTTAAAAGGTAAATTTTCATCAGTAGGAAAAAATAAAATTGAAGAAAAAAAGATTTTAAATGACGCAAAATCTTTATCTGAATCTGGAGTATTTTCTTTTGTTCTAGAAGCAATGAAAAGTGAGTTAGCGAAAAAAATTACAAAAAGTTTTGATGCTATAAGTTTAGGAATTGGTGCAGGGCAACACTGCGATGGACAAGTCTTAGTTATAGATGATTTATTAGGACTTTTTGGTAATTTTACACCAAAATTTGTAAAAAAATATTCAGACCTTGAAAGTATTATTGATAAGTCAGTAAAACAATTCTCTAAAGATGTAAAAGATCAGAAATTTCCTACCAAAAAATATAGTTACTAGTATGCATAGTTTTTTCCTGTATGAGCAATTTTAAATGACGTTAGACCTAAGTTCATTATTTCATGCTACTATCGGTTTCGATGATATAGCTACGATTTTGAATAATTTTGCAAATTCAGAACAAGCTAATACTTATCCACCTTACAATATTAGTAAAATTGATGATTATACATATAGAATTTCTATAGCTTTAGCAGGGTTTGAAACAAACGATATTAATATAATTTTAGAAAAAGATATTTTAACAATTAAAAGTTCAGGAAAAAAAAAAAATATTAGTGAAAACTTTTTATACAAAGGTATTGCTTTTAGGGCCTTTGAAAAAAAATTTCAATTAGCAGATAATATCAAAATAAAAGAAGCAACTCTTAAAAATGGTCTACTAAGCATAGACTTACTAAAAATATTACCAAAAGAAGTAAAAAAAAAGATAATTAATATTATTGAAAAATAAGGAAGTTATTTATTAGCTTAAAATTTCAGAACATTTTCTTAAAACTTTTTCTACTGTTAAAGTTTTCATTAACGAGCTGCTATGATGTCTATTATAACCCTTTACATTTACTAAGTCTTCATAATTACTTTCTGTTCTTAAGAAATAAGATCTATCTCCCCATGGTCTATAATTAATTTCCTTACTTGGCCCAAAGAGCCCTAATGTATAAATATTAGCTGCCGCAGATAAGTGCATTAGACCTGAATCATTGCCAATAAATAGTTTACAATGTTTCAATAAAGCATAAATTTCAGTAATTTCACAGTAGCCGCATAAATTTTTAATATTAATATTATTTATTTTATCTACTAAATGATTGCATTGATCTTTTTCTTTTTCACTTCCCAGAACAATAACACTCTTAAAGCGATTTTCACTTTTAGATTTTTTCATTAAACTGTTTACAAGTAATACAAAATTCTCCAATGGCCAGTTTTTTCTTTGCCAATTAGTTACTGGAGCTATTGCCAATATTGGTTTAACTAAATTCTTCTGTGAAATTATTCTTAAAGCTTCTTTATTTGCTACATTACTATCAGGTATATTAGGAGAGATAACTTCATTTGTATTTATTAAATTACATAGACTTTCAACTCTATGTTTATAAGGATTTACCTTGCCTATTCTTAATACATTTTTTTTTCTAATCAGCCTTGATAATATAGAGTTTCTTAAATCTATTACTAGGTCCCAACACACTTTTTCTAATAAAGAATAAGCTTCTAACCAATGCATTCCTCTTTTTTTTTTATTTACTGCAATAATAGCTTTTACATTAGAGAAGTTTTTATAAATATTTTCTGTCAATGGACTACAAACTACAGTAATACTTAAATTACTTCCTGAATAATAATTCAAAATAGAAGTAGATAAAATAGCATCACCTAATCTTGTATTACCTATGAATAATATTTTCATAAATTTTTTTTTCAAATCTTTCTACTTCAGTTTTCCAATCATTAATTTTATTATTTAGTTTTGCATTACTGTTCATTCTTAAAAACAAACTATTATCAGTAAGTAAATCTATAATTTTATTTGCAAAATTATTTGGATCATTTGTGATGAACCCTGTTTCATTGTGATATACATAATCAAATATTACATCATTTTCTCGTGAAACAATAGGCAAACCTCTTGCTTGACTTTCAATTATACTAAATGGAAAAAAAGAAATATCATTGCTTGGATTTATATGTACTCTATAATTAGATAATGTTTGAATAAACTCATTTTCTCTTTCAGGCTTTTTAATGTGAATACCATTGTTTTTGTACTTAAATAACTTCAGTTTAAGGTTATTAATTTTAATATTTTTAACAAAACTTTTTTTATACAAAGTATGAGAATAGATATGCATTTCCGCCCACGGTATTTTTAAACTTATTATATTAATCCAAATATCTAAAAGCCAATCTAAACCTTTAAGTGGGTGTGAAGTAACCAAAGCATTACAATTATTAATATTAAAGCTTTGATTTTTAAAGAAACTATTATTAACTCCTATTTGAAACTTAATTTTGGGTATATACCTAAAGTTATTAGGTAAGCTAGAAACTAAATTATCTGAATTGTATAATAATATAAACTTATTTTTTAATAAACTGACTAATATATTTTTATAATTAAAAACATTTACATTTGAATTAATCCAAAATAATTTAAGTTTAGCATTAATTGTAATATCTAAAAAATCAGTATCATTACAGATAATAAATACATCAGGGTCATCTGGAAAATTTGAAATTTCTGAAACATTTATCCAATCAATTCCATCCTCACTTTTATTTATTGAAGTGTTATTAAAAATAGTAATCCTATGATTTTTTCTAACTAATTCTTTGCAAAAATGTATTAAAGCTCGTTGAAAAGAATCTATAGCTTTTAAATTTACAGAAGATGAAGTAAAATCACTAGAGTTTTCTAAAAATACAAAATGCATTACAAATACTTTTTAATATGAATAATACAGACACTAAAATTATTAAAGTTCATGGTAAAAATATAGACAATTTTTTTCAAAATATAATAACTAATGATATTAAAAACCTTAATACAGAAAACCCTATATATACTGCCATGCTTTCGCCTCAAGGTAAATACTTGTATGATTTTTTTATATTAAAAGAAGAAAACTATTTTCTATTAGAGGCCAATGCTAATAAAGTAAATTCCTTAATTGATGAAATAAATAAATATGATATAAGAAAAGATATTTCAATTGAATTGCAAGAAAACTTTTACACTAAAGTTATTATAAAAGAAAATTTAATCAAAGAGTATCAAGAAAAAATTAATAAAAATAAAGTTTACAGAGAAGAAAGTTTTTTATTTTTTCTTGATCCTAGATCAAAAGATTTTTTATACAGGTTTTGGTTTTATAAAAAATCCACTAACTTATTAAATTTTTCAAGCGATACAGAAGTAGAAAAAAAAAGAATTTCAAATGTAATACCAAACTCAGAATTAGATTTAATATTTAAAAAGAGCTTTATTTTAAATTATAATTTTGAAAATATAAATGCCTTATCATTCAACAAAGGTTGTTATATAGGACAAGAAAACACAGCAAGACAAAAATTTAGAGGCACTCAAAAATATTCCTTAAAAAGTATCAAAATTATAAGTGGCACTATGCCAGATTTGAATGAAGATATTTTTTATAAAAAGGTAAAAGTAGGGACAATGAAATCAAGATGCAACGATATTGGTTTATGTTTGTTGAGAAAAGATATAACTAAAAATAATGCTGACCTTTTACAAACAGATAAAAACTGTATATTTAAAATTTTATGATTCCTGACTAATTTCTGATTGTGCCGCAGCTAATCTTGCTATTGGAATCCTAAATGGAGAACAAGAAACATAATTTAAATTTAAAAAATTACAATATGCTATCGACTTAGGATCTCCCCCATGTTCCCCGCATATACCAAGCTTTATATCAGGGTTAACTTTAATTGCATTTTCTTTGGCTATCTTGATAAGTTTACCAACACCGCATGTATCTAAACTAACAAATGGGTCAACTTCTAAAATATTTTTTTCTATATAAGCATCAAGAAATCTAGCTGAGTCATCTCTACTAATTCCATAAGTTGTTTGAGTTAAGTCATTCGTTCCAAAGCTGAAAAAGTCTGCATACTTAGCAATTTCATCAGCGAGCAAAGCAGCTCTTGGTAGTTCTATCATTGTCCCTATTAATATTTTCGGTAATTCTCCCTCATCCTTCTTTACAAGTTTAAGTTCTTCATTAATTGAATTTTTTATATAATTTAATTCTTTATCTGAAAATATTAAAGGGATCATTATTTCTAATATTGGACACTTTCCAATTTCTTTTTTAATTTCAATTGCAGCCTCAATAATTGCTTTAGCCTGCATTCTATAAATTTCAGGGAATGTAATACCTAATCTAGAACCTCTATGACCTAACATTGGGTTTAATTCATTAAGTTGTTCTATTCTACTTGTTAACTCTTCCTTGCTAATATTTAGCTTTTCTAAAAGTTCTTTATTTTCTTCATTAGAATTTGGTAAAAACTCATGTAGTGGGGGATCTAAAAGTCTTATAGTTACGGGTCTGGATTCCATAATTTTAAAAATACTTTTAAAATCATCTTTTTGAAATGGTTCAAGCTTTTTTAAAGCTTCTTTTCTTTCCTCTAAGTCTTTAGCTAAAATCATTTGTCTCATAAATAATATTCTATTAGCATCAAAAAACATATGTTCAGTTCTGCATAACCCTATTCCCTCAGCACCAAATTTTTTGGCAATCTTTACATCTTCAGGTGTTTCCGCATTAGTCCTAATTGATAGTTTTCTAATTTCATCTGACCAATCCATTATAACATTAAAATAGTTAGATAACTCTGGCTCAACAGTAGCTATTCTACCCAAAATAACTTCTCCTGTTGATCCATTTATTGTTATTATTTCTTCACTATTTATTTCGTTTTCTTTAATTACTAACTTTCTTGAATTCTCATCTATATTAATTTCGGAAGCCCCAGAAACACAAGGCCTTCCCATTCCTCTAGCCACTACAGCCGCATGGCTAGTCATTCCTCCCCTACCTGTTAGAATACCTTTTGCAGCATGCATACCATGTATATCTTCTGGACTAGTTTCTGATCTTACCAAAATTACATCCTCTCCCTTAGATGCCAATTTTTCAGCTTCATCAGCCGTAAAAACTACTTTTCCGGAAGCAGCTCCAGGCGAAGCTGGTAAACCTTTGGTTAAGACTTCCTTCTTTGCAGAAGGATCTAAAGTAGGATGCAATAATTGTTCTAAACTTTCTGGATTAATTCTAATTAAAGCCTCTTTTTTTGAAATAACATTTTCATTTACAAGATCCACAGCTATTTTAATAGCTGCATTCGTTGTTCTTTTTCCATTCCTAGTTTGAAGTACCCAAAGTTTCTTTTTTTGTATTGTAAACTCAATATCCTGCATATCCGTGTAGTGCTCTTCTAACTTATTAAATATAGATATTAGTTCTTCATATTTATCTGGCATAACTTCCTGTAAGGATTTTCCCTTATTTTTACCTTCATGATCTATACTTAAAGGTTGAGGAGTTCTAATGCCAGCAACTACATCCTCTCCTTGAGCATTAACAAGAAATTCGCCATAAATTTCTTTTTCTCCAGTAGAAGGATTTCTTGTAAAAGCAACACCTGTACAACAATCATTTCCCATATTTCCAAAAACCATTGCCTGAATATTTACTGCAGTGCCCCACTCTTCAGGAATATCATTTAGTTTTCTGTAAGTTATAGCTCTCTGATTCTTCCAACTATCAAATACTGCCGATATAGCTCCCCATAATTGTTCATATGGATCTTGAGGAAAATCTTTTTTTGTTATTTCTTTTACATGCTCTTTATATTTTTTTACTAACTGATCTAAACTGTCCTCAGAAAGTTCTGTATCCAATATAATATTATTAGAAATTTTTTCTTCTTCTAGTATTTCTTCAAAATCCGAATGCGGTACTCCTAAAACAATATCTGAATACATTTGAATAAACCTTCTATAACTGTCTAAAGCAAATCTCTTATCATTGCTTGCAATAGACAAATCTATAACGGTTTTGTCATTTAATCCTAGATTAAGCACTGTATCCATCATTCCTGGCATTGATGCTCTACTTCCTGACCTAACTGAAACCAATAAAGGCTTATTGCCTCCACCAAAATAAAATTCAAGCTTTTCTTCTATATTTTTTATTGAATTATTAACTTGATCTTTCAATTCATTAGGAAATGTTTTTTCATATTTATAATAATAATCGCAAACTTTTGTTGATATTGTAAAACCTGGAGGAACAGATATCCCGAGCTTATTCATTTCTGCTAGATTAGCACCTTTTCCTCCAAGAATATCTCTCATTGAAGCATTACCATCTGCATTGCCAAAACCAAAGTCATAAACCCATTTACTCATAATTCTTTCCCCTTGATTATTTTGGAAAAATCTATTTCCTTAACAACAAAATTTTTTATGTCAAATAATAGATATAATCTGTTTGTTTTTAAAAGTATATTCTTATCATTAATTTGAACTTTTTCAAAAAAAATATTAATAGGTTGGCTTAAAGCAGCTAGTGATTTCAATGACTCATTAAAATCTAAATTTTTTTGTTTTAACCTTTTAAAAATGTTAAATAAATCTTTTTCATATCTTGACTGCAACAATTCAGGATTAACATCTGTCAATTTAGTTTTAAATAGCAGTTTATTCTCACTTTCAAGAATATTTAATACTCTCTTAAATGATTTTAAAAAAAACTCACCTTTTATAGTATTAATAAAATCGAAAATAGCTTCACACTTTTTATTAATATTATTTATGTCGATACTACGTTGATCTAATCTTAAAGCTTTATAGATTAAATATTTATCTAAACTTTGACTTTTAAGTAAGTTTTCAAACCTTTCTAGTATAAAAGTAAGTATCTTTTTTTTGTAAATTTCAGAGTTTTTATCTGATAAAAGTACTTTTTTAGAATACTCTCGGATAGATTTTTCAATAAATTGATTTAATTTTATGAAAAATTTTCCTTCTATCATAATTCTTATGATTCCAAGACCTGATCTTCTTAGTGCATATGGGTCCTTCGAACTAGTTGGACCTAGATCCATAATAAAAAGTCCAACGAGTGTATCCATCTTATCTATTAAAGCAAGAATTTTGGATAGTTTAGTTGATGGACAAAAGTCGTTAGGACCATTAGGTTTATATTGTTCCTTTATGGCACTGCATACAACATTATTAAAGCCCGACTGCTGCGAATAATAAAATCCCATTATGCCTTGCAATGAAGGAAATTCCCTTACTAGCTCAGAAACTAAATCATTCTTGCAGATATTAATAGAATCTTTTAAATTACGCTGACTCTTGTTATCTAATTTTATATTTTCAGAAAAAAAAGTAGCAATTTTTTTTAATCTTAATGTTTTATCATGCATACTTCCTAATTTATTATGAAAAATAACTCTTTTAAGTTCCTCCCGTTTATCTTTAAAGTTTGAACTATTATCTTTCATCCAAAAAAAACTAGCATCTTCTAGTCTTGCCTCTATTACTCTTTGATTTCCGTAAATTATTTTCTTACCATTATCATTAGGTTTAAGATTTGATACTATTATAAAAAAGTTAGATAACGTATTATTTTTATAAAAAAGTGGAAAGTATTTTTGATTTTTTATCATAGATGTAGTCAACACTTCATTAGGAAGCTTTAAATACTTTTTATCAAATTGACCTAAAAATACATTTGGACTTTCTACTAAATTTACGACTTCATCTATGAGTTGTTGGTTCATAACAAAATTTAAACCCTTTTTTTTCGTAACTCTCTCTACTTCTTTTAAAATTATATTTTTTCTCTCCCTATGATCAAAATAAATATTTATTCTTTTTAATTTCTTCTCATAGTCATTAAAAGACGAAATTTGAATTTTTTTTTCGCTAAATAAATTACTATGTAAGGTATACTTTTGAGAAGAGTTTCCTAGCAAATCTATATTAATTTTTTTTGAGCCATATAAACAAAGTACATTTTTTAAAGGTCTAATCCATTTCAGTGATCCGCTGCCCCACCTCATAGACTTTTTCCAAGGCACTTTTACTAAATTCACCTCAATTATTTTTTTCAATAATGCGATATTATCAGAGGAAGTAATTTTCTTTTTAATGATATAATAATTACCTTTTTCTGTTTTCTTAATTTCTAGTTTATCAAACTTGACCTTTTGTGACCTAGCAAAACCCTCTATAGCATTAGTTGGTGCTTTTACATTTGGTCCCTTTATTAAAACCTCATCTACCTCATTTTTAAGATTAAAAAAAATAAAAATTAATCTCTTAGGACCATAATAAACATTGTAATTATCATAAATTAATTTATCTTTTTTAAAACTATTACAAAATGACTGTACTATCTTATCAGCAGAATCTTCAATTAGGCTTGCAGGCATTTCCTCTGACATTAGTTCTAATAAAAAATTAGTCATTAGTTATTTTCCTGTTTTTTTATATACAATTCGCAACAACTTTTAGACATTTCTCTTACCCTTTTTATATATGTTGCTCTTTCTGAAACACTAAGCACCCCTCTAGCATCTAATAAATTAAAATAGTGGCTAGCTTTAATACATTTTTCATAGGCTGGAATTTCTAATTTTTTTTCAATTAAAAATTTTGCTTCTTTTTCACAACTTTCAAAATTTGATCTAATAAATTCTGTATCTGCAAAATCAAAGTTATAGTAGGATTGTTGAATTTCATTCTCTAAAAAAATATCTCCATAAGTATTACCACAATTATTCCAGACTATATCAAATATATTTTTTTTATCTTGAACTAACATGGCTATTCTTTCTAAGCCGTATGTAATTTCTCCGCTTACGGGATTACAATCAATACCTCCAATCTGCTGAAAATAAGTAAATTGAGTAACCTCCATACCATTGCACCAAACCTCCCAACCTAATCCCCATGCACCAAGTGTTGGACTTTCCCAATCATCTTCCACAAACCTAATATCATTATCTTTTAAATTTACCCCTAAACTTTCTAAACTTTTTAAATACAGCTTTTGTATGTTATTAGGCGATGGTTTTAATAAAACTTGAAATTGAAAATATTGTTGCATTCTATTGGGGTTCTCACCGTACCTACCATCAGTAGGTCTTCTACATTGTTGTGTATAAGCACAATTCCATTCTTTTTGTCCCAGACTTTTTAATAGTGTTGCTGGATGAAATGTTCCTGCTCCAACCTCTAAATCTATTGGCTGTACTAATATACAACCCTGAGCTTGCCAAAATTTTTGTAGGTGAAAAATAATATCTTCAAAAGTTAAAAAGTTTTTCATTTGTGAGATTCATTGGTGCAAATAGTACACCTTTTTTTTTCTGTTTTACTTACAAAGGTACCACATTCAACGCACTCAGTAAGATCTTCTTCATCATATTGATCTTTTTGCTCATTAAGAACTCTGCTTTTAGATTTTCTTTCAAGAAATTTAAATAAATTCCAGATAATGATCAAAATAATTAATAAAAGCAAAAGTTTTGGAATGCTAAAACCTAACATAATTTAATACTACAGGCCGTATTTAGACCATATAATTCTTTCCTCAATATTTTTTATTAAACTTTCAATTAAATAATCAACATTTAAAGTACTACTATTTGACAGAAATTTTTGTTTAAACCATGAAGTTTTTTTTGAAAAATCTTTAAATTTAATATCATCACCAAAAATATTTTTCATTACATTATAATAATCGCCTATACCATCTATTAATCCTAACTCTTTAGCTTTAGCCCCACTCCAAACTCCGGCATTAAATAATATTTCATCTTTTGCATTAAGCCTTTTACCTCTTCTTTTTTTTACCCAGCCTATAAATTGAGCATGTAAATCTTTTTGTATTGTTAATATCTGTTTAACATCTTCTTTTTTCTCTGGAAGAAAGGGATCTAGAAGTCCTTTGTTTTTTCCTTGAGAATAGACTCTTCTTTCAATGCCAATTTTTTTGATTGCTTCAACTGCTCCAAAACCTGAAGTAATTACTCCTATACTACCGATAATAGAACTTTCCATAGCATAAATCTTATCAGCTGCGCAACTTAACCAGTATCCTCCTGACGCCGCTAAATCCTCTATAAAACAATAGACGGGTATTTCTTTTTCCTTAGCTAAATCTCTAATCCTGTTGGCAATTAGCGCAGACTGAACAGGTGAACCACCTGGAGAGTTCACGAGCAAGACTATAGCTTTTATATTTTTAAACGAAAAAGCTTTAGTTATCGAATCAGATAAATCATTTAAATTCAAACCTCCTCTGCTACCTAGTCTGCTCTCCGTAGATATGATGCCTGCTAATTTAATTATCCCTATTATTGACTTCTTTGTAATGAACACTTTATAACCTCAGCTTAAAAAAATAATGAATTTATAATGATAACTCTTTAATTTCTTTTTTAAACTATTTTAGTGACAATTTAAATAAAAAATATATGTTATTTACTTTAAAGGTAATATTTCCGGTTTATTTACTAATCAGTAGGATTAAAGTTGCAAAATTTACTATTTAAGAACAAAAAAAATTATAGCAAGAACAATAAGACTATAAGTAATGATTCAACTAATATCATGATGGATCTTATTGAAGATGATTTAAAACTAGTAAACAGCTTTATGATTTCACAAATTAAATCTGAAGTTCCTTTAATCCCACTTTTATCTAAATATTTAGTTAATTCTGGAGGAAAAAGGATTAGGGCAGCATTGACTATTTTGTTTTCTAAATTATTTGGTTACAAATACGGATCTAGGCATATTAGCTTATCTGCATGTATAGAATTAATTCATATGGCTTCTCTATTACATGACGATGTTGTTGATGAAAGTTATTTAAGAAGAGGCAAGAAAACTGCAAATAAAATATGGGGAAACAAGGCAAGCGTGTTAGTAGGAGATTTTATTTTTACTAAAGCATTTCAAATTATGGTTGACGATGAAGATTTAAAAGTCTTACAAAACTTATCGAATGCATCAAAATCTTTGGCACAAGGTGAAGTTTTACAACTAAGCTTAAAAAATAACTTAGACATTGATGCTGAAAAATATTTTAAAGTAATTAAAGATAAAACAGCCAAGTTATTCTCCTCATCTGCTATGGTAGGAGGAATTATTTCTAAACGTCCAGAGAAAATCATTTCTAAACTGGATAAATTTGGTAATAATATAGGCATTGCATTTCAATTATTAGATGATGCTCTTGATTATGAGTGCTCTGAAAACAATACTGGAAAAAATATAGGAGATGATTTTAAAGAAGGGAAGATAACTCTGCCAGTATTACTTGCATTAAAAAAAGCTAACTCCTCGGAAAAGACTTTTTGGAAAAGAGTAATAGAAGATTTAAATCAAGAAAAGGATGACTTTAAAAAAGCTCAATCTTTACTAACAAAGTACAACTGTATTAATGAAACTAAAATTATTGCTAGAGAATATGGTAGAAAGGCAGAAGAAATATTAAAAATATTTCCCCAAAACATTTACAATGATGCCTTGGTAAATCTTACCAAGTTTGTTTTCACCAGATCTAACTAAACTAAATTAATATTAAAAACATCATTTATATTTAAAGCTTTAATTATAGCATAACAGTACATACCTTTTTTTATTTTTAATTTGTTATATGATTTTTTTGTTAGAAGAGCCTTAATAATATTTTTTTCATAATTTAGTATTAAACATACTAAACCTTTCTCAAAAACTACTTCTTCAATATTTGTTTTTAAATAATTTAAGGAACTTAATTTATCGGGTATTGTAGTAGAAATTATTATATCAGTTGCTTTTATCTTTACTATTACATTTTGATCCAAATGTAGTGTATTAGAAAATACTGTCAGAATATCTTTCCCAAGTTTTATTTCAGTTAATCCCTCTTGTAAATTTGCTTTTATTACTTTTCCTTTGATATAGGAATCTCTAAAAATAAAATTTTCATTTTTATTATAAAAATTTATTGCTTTATCTCGATTTCCAGAATATATCATCGTACCATTTTTAATAAAATGTACACAATTTGCTAATGTAAATGTCTCTGATATTGAATGTGAAACATAAATAGCTGGAATGCTTAATATTTCATTAATTTTAATAATATATTTAATTAACTCATCTTTTTTATCCTGATCTAATGATGCTAAGGGTTCATCCATAAGTAATAAATCTGGTTGACAAAGTAGCGCTCTTCCTATTGCTACTCTTTGTTTTTCCCCGCCAGATAAATTATATGGAAACCTATGTAAAAGATGGCTCAAGCTTAGTAAGTTTATAACTTTATTATAATAAAAATTCTTTTTTTTTTTATAGTTCAATTTTAAACCATAAAGTAAATTATTTTTAACACTTAAATGAGGAAAAAGTCTAGCGTCTTGAAAAACATAACCAATGTTTCTTTTGTGAATAGGTAAGAAAATATTTTTATTTGTATCTTCTAAAGTATTATTATTAATTACAATTTTACTTTCTTTTGCTTTATTAATTCCAGCTATACAATTAATTATGGATGTTTTACCAGCTCCAGAAGGGCCAAAAAAACAATTTATACCTTCTTCTAAATTTATATTAACATCAATTCTAAAGTTAGATATTTTTGTTTTAATAGATACTATGTTCTTCATGTATTCTCTCTTTTATATCTAAGAATTCTGTCAAATATTGTTTCTGATAATATTAGGGCCGCTATAGAAATAAATATAGATATTAAAGTTAATCTCATTGCCATTAACTCTCCATTAGGAACTTGTAAGAAATTATAAATTGCCGTTGACAAAGTTTGAGTTTCTCCAGGTATATTTGATACAAAAGTTACGGTAGCACCAAATTCTCCTAAAGCACGAGCAAAACATAAAGTAAAACCTGCTACTATTCCTGGTAACGCTAATGGTAAAGTTATACTTATAAAAACTATAAGCCTATTAGCACCCATAGTTTTTGCAGCTTCTTCATATTTAATGTCAATCATTTCTACTGATGCTTTTATTGCTCTAATCATTAATGGAAAACCCATAATAGCACATGCTAGTGCTGCTCCAGTCCATTTAAATGCAAAAGTAAAGTTAAAGTATTTTAATAAAAACTTTCCTACAAAACCATTTATTCCAAAAATAATTAGTAATATATATCCTGTCACAACCGGAGGCAAAACTAAGGGTAAATTTAGAAGACTGATAAAAAACTTTTTAAATAAAAATTCTTTTCTTGCAAAAAAATACCCTAAAAGAATTGCAAATGGTAAACTTACTAAAGATGCAATAAATGCAATCTTTAGAGACAAATAAATAGCAGTTATTTCTTCTTGAGATAAATTTATCATTTTAATATTTCAAAACCCCATTTTAAGGCTTTAGTCAAATTATTATTATCTAAGAAAAAATTATATGCCTCCATGGTCTCCTTTTTTTCGTTCAAAACAGCTATGGGGTATGTAATTTTTTTATGCTTTTTCCTATCTATATAATATACTATTTTTACCTTACTGTTTTCCACAACGTCTGTTTTATAGACTATTCCAAACTCTAGTTCATTTCTAGCTACATAGTTTAATGCTGCTCTTACATTAGGGCTTTCAACATATTTTTTCTTTAAATTTTCCCAAATACCAACATTCTCTAAAAAATCTCTTGCATACATGCCAGCTGGAATAGAGTTAGTCATAGCTAAAGATATTTTTGTTTTACTTTTTAAAAAAGCATCCTCAAGTTCCTTGATATTTCTAAAGACATTTATATTACTTTCTTTGCTAGTGATTACTACTAATGAATTATACAAATAATTTTTTCTATATTTTTTTAGTATAATTTTTTTTCTTTCCAAATAGTCCATCCATTCCACATTAGCTGAGATAAAAAGATCAGGGTTTGCTCCATTTTTTACTTGCATTACTAATTGTGAGGTTCCCATAAATACTGGTTTTATATTAATATTACTATGTAAGACTTTATATGAATTTATTAATTCCCTAATTACTTCACTCAAACTTATTGGCGCAAATAATACAACAGTTTTGTTATGACTTTTACTTGATAATGAAAAAGTCATAATAAATAAAACTAAAGTTATAATAATTATTTTACATATTTTAAATTTTTGCATAATAGATTAGAAAAAACTAGCATTGAACTTAAATTTCATTCATTATTCACTAGGATATATATAAAGGCTTAAAATTGAAACTTTTTATTAGCATATACTTTTTCATAATATTAATAATTATTTGCATAGTAGCTTTAAGTGAGTTTAATTTTTAATACGTAATTTTCAATACAATAGTTGACATTTATAAAATCTTCATTAAAACAGTAGTTCAATTTGAGGAATTTATGTTAATAGATAAAAATTTAGTTAAAAAAAATAAGGAAGATGAATTCTGTGAAACCAAAAACTGGCAAAGCAATAGGTGGAAAAATGTTTCTAGAGATTACACTGTAGAAGATGTAAAAAAACTAAGTGGTTCACTAAGAATAGAACATACAATTGCAGATAAAGGTGCAAAAAAATTATGGAATTTGCTCAATTCCGAAGATTACATCAATACATTAGGAACTTACACGGGTAATATGGCTGTCCAGCAGGCAAAAGCAGGGTTAAAAGCAATCTATGTTTCAGGTTGGCAGGTAGCTGCTGATGCTAATTTATCAGGTAATATTTATCCTGATCAAAGTTTATACCCAGTTAATAGTGTTCCCGAAGTAGTTAACAGAATTAATAAAGGCTTTTTAAGAGCAGACCTTATACAAACAATGGAAAAATCGGATGGAATTAGTTCAGATGATATTGATTATTTTCTTCCTATTATTGCAGACGCAGAGGCAGGTTTTGGTGGACCACTAAATGTTTTTGAACTCATGAAAAGCATGATAGAAGCTGGAGCTTCTGGTGTACACTTTGAAGACCAATTATCATCTGAAAAAAAATGTGGTCACTTAGGTGGAAAAGTATTAGTTCCTACATCTAATTTTGAAAAAATACTCAACACAGCTAGATTAGCAAGTGATGTATTGAATGTTCCAACAGTTATTATGGCAAGAACAGATGCAAATGCTGCAAAACTAATAACCAGTGATATCGATGAACGTGATAAGCCATTTTTTACTGGAGAAAGAACCTCAGAAGGTTTTTTTAGAATAACAGGAGGGTTAGATTGTGCTATTGCAAGAGGTGTTGCTTATGCCAAGTATGCCGATCTAATTTGGTGTGAAACAGATAAACCAGATATAGAAGAAGCTAAAAGATTTGCTGATGCAATCAAAAAAGTATATCCAGAAAAGATGCTAGCTTATAATTGTTCTCCTTCGTTTAATTGGAAAAAACACTTAGATGATTCGCAAATTGCTAACTTTCAAAAAGAATTAGGAGCTATGGACTATAAATTTCAATTTATAACCTTAGCCGGATTTCATAATCTAAACCTAACAACTTTTAATTTAGCAAAAAATTATGCTCTCACTGGAATGTCAGCCTATGCTAATCTTCAAGAAGAAGAATTTGCTAAAGAGTCAGAAGGGTATACTGCAATCAAACATCAAAGAGAAGTAGGCGTAAGCTATTTTGACAAAATATCTGAAATAATATCATCTGGAGAAAGCTCTACAACAGCTATGCAAGATTCTACTGAAAGTGAACAGTTTTAAAATGACAGAAGAAAACAATAACAAAGGAATGCAACAAGCAAAAGGTGGTGTTTTAGCACAATCAGATATAGAACTACTAAGAAAATCACTAGAGTTTTATATTAAAAATGCTGATGACCTCAGTTCTATGGAAGAATCTAAAGCAAGTTTGTTATTTCATAGATTAGGAAGAATGGAAATAAAATAAGTTTTTAACTTTTGATTTGCTCTTGTAGAGATTTGAACTCTAACCACAAGTTTCGAAGACCTGTATGCTATCCATTACACCACAAGAGCTAACTTATTTTATATTAAAATATTAGCTAACACTATCATTCATAATTTAATTTTAAAAAATATAGTTATTTAATTTACATCTTTTTTTATCTCTAAGTTTGTAAAATTTAATTTTTGATGTAAATTTATACTATGAAAGAATTAATGCTTTCACTATTAACATTTCCTGGTCTGTTGATACTATTATATTTCTTTGGATTAGTTTCTCAAGGATATAAAAAAAAACTTAAGATTTTTTCATCATGTTTATTTATAATGTTTGTTATAAGTCTACCTTTTTTTGGTAAAATTTTCAGTTATCCATTACTAGGACTTCCTAAATTTTTTATATCTAGTGATTTAGATAATGTAAAATCAGCTATAGTTTTAACTGGAGGTATATATAAAAATATAATTAATAAATGGCAACCAAGTAAAAATACTGAGGAAAGAATTTTATATGCAAAGAAGTTATTAAATAAAAAAAATATTCCTATAATAATATCTGGTGGCATAACTAAAAAAAATGCTCCCAGCGAAGCTGAAGTAACTAAGGATTTTTACAATTTAGTTAATACTGAAGTTGAGACTGAAAGTTTAAATACCTATCAAAGCGCACAAAATTTAAAAAACTATTGTAAAATTTTTAATAACAATTTGATAATTATTACAGATGCTTTTCATTCTTTAAGAAGCTATTTATCTTTTAAAAGTCAAGGATGTAATACAGTACTTTATAATTATAATAGTTATTCTATTGTGCTGAAAGATTTTATGCCAAGCCTTTATGGCTTTTCACTTTTTAATAGAGCGGTTTATGAGTATGTAGCTATTATTTATTATTTAGTAACATTTAAAATTAATTTAGTGAGCCTGTTTTAAAATTACTTATTTAAAGACATTGGATATTTTATATTTAGATCAATATTCAGGGGGCTACTCATATTAGAGTTTATTGTCTTAGCTATTGGCATATTAATTTCTCCAAAACCATTTACTCCAGCAAATACTCCAAAGCCCTGTATAACATTCAATTTTCCTGCACAATAGGCATCACCATTTATTCCTGCCGTAGTGTTGCAATTCCATTCAATTATTAAGATATCTTCGTCATTATTATTTTTTATGTAACAAAACCCCTTTAAATCTTCAATTACTGCAAAACCACAGCTAAAGCCTCTTCCTTTATATGACCTACCTATAAAATCACATTCTAAATTTGCTTTAACAAAATTTTCATCTTGTATACTTTCAGTTTGCCCATAAAAAGCACCACTAAGTATTTCATCTTCGCCTACACTTTTTGTATTAACTATATTACTTTCACTAAGTTTTACGTCAATTTTAACTTTGAGTAATTCATTTTCACTTTTCAGATGATTTGAAAAGACAAAAATTAAAAAGATAACTATTATTTTTAAATACATAATTATTATATATATATTAATAAAAAAAAATTAACATCTACAAAAACCTTTTAATTTATATTTAATAATATAAAGTATAAATAAATTTAATAGGAGAAAAAAATGGGAAGTATACTAACCTCTTTGAATAAAACAATAATAGTAAGTATTCTAGTTACTATATTATTTTTTGTTTATTTTTTTGCAGACGGAGGAAATATTGATGTTTATTTTTGGCAATTTCTTTTTAGGTACATACATGTTCTGGCTGGTACTATGTGGATAGGGCTACTTTGGTACTTTAACTTTGTTCAAATACCAAATATGCCTAAAATTCCTGATGAGCAAAAACCTGCTATAGGGAAAGTAATTGCTCCAGCTGCACTTTGGTATTTTAGATGGGGTGCGATGTTCACACTTATATCAGGATTAATTTTAGCTCATTTAAATGGATACCTAGCTTCAGCATTACAGTTAGGAATATTATCAGGTAGTAGTAGAGATACAGCTATTGGTATAGGAATGTGGATGGCTATTATAATGTTTATTAACGTTTGGTTCGTTATATGGCCAAACCAGAAAAAAGCATTAGGAATTGTTGACGCAGATGCAGATACTAAAGCAAAATCAGCAAGAACTGCTATGCTGTTTTCTAGAACTAATACTCTATTATCAATTCCTATGCTATTTGCAATGGTATCTGCTCAAAATATTTGGGCATAAAAAAAATCAAATCTAAGAGTAATTAATTGTTACTCTTAGATTTAACTTAAATATTCTCTAATTAATTTTCCTGCTGTTTTTTTATTCTTATTAACACCATTGACCCATATTTCTTTTATACCAACGGGGTCTACAATTAATCTATCTGATTTAGCAGGAAGATCATCTTTTCTATATGCAGCAGACGTGTTTATTTTATTTGGATCAAACAAAATCATATCTGCAAAATAACCAGGAACCAATCTTCCCCTTTTAGGAATTCTACATATATCTGCTTGTTTGCCAGTTAAATTAAAAACTGCTTCTTCTAAAGAAAAAACTTTCAACTCTCTAGTCCATTTAGATAATAACTCTATTGCATACCCAGCATCACATAGTAGTGATGTATGCGCTCCCGCATCTGACAAAGCTATAGAGGCATATTGATGCTTTAATAATTTTTGAACCTGTTTATTATCTGAGTTTAAAAGTTCTGCTGCAAATAAATCTTCGAAGCCGTCATTAATAGCATTATCTAATAACCAATCAAATGGTTCTTTATTATAAAAATTTGCAATTTCTAATAAATTCATTCCTATATGTTTTGAGAGGCTAGTACGTTTTGTATTTATTAGTTTTATTTTTTCCCAATTTCCAACAAATAGTTTATTTTTAGTTGTATCCAAAATTTCATCTAAAACTGCTTTTCTAAATCCCTGATTTTTTAAAACATTTTTTCTATCTTCAACAGTATTTTGAATCATGTAATCTTTCCAGGCCACTAAACCCTCTAGCATATAAGGCTCATTCATAGTAAATTCCATTGTTAAAGGTCTGCATGAAACTTGTCCCCAAATTTCATAGCCTTTATTTTGTGCTTTAGTAATATCTTCTAAAACGTTATAGGCCCAGCTTTTTTTCATAGGATTATGTAAAAGTGCTGCAACCATAGCTGGTCTGTCAACATTACCTAATAACTTAATGATATCTTTAATTTCCGTATCATTAGATTTAGTTAGCATAAATATTCCTCTTCCATCAATTGCCATTGCTTTTATAAGTCTGCTAATTTCTTCTTTACTAGCAAACCTAGAAGGCATAGGAATACCATTAGTACCATTATGTCCTTCAAAAGTAGAAGTGGCGAAACCTATAGCTCCACTTCTCATGGAATCAGAAACTATTTTTTCCATTTTAATGATTTCATCTTCTCTCGCCTTCCTTTGCATTGCATCTTCACCCATAGTCCATATTCGTAATGCTGAATGGCCAATATAGGAACAAATATTTAAAGCAAGATTTTTACTTTCTAATAAAGATAAATACTCATGATAACTTTCATAATTCCAATCAATACCTTTTTTTAGAGTGTTATAAGGCATTCCTTCAACTTTTGTTAAATTTTTAATATTTAATTCTCGATGCTCTGGTTTACATGGAGCAATAGTAAAACCACAGTTTCCTATTATAGCAGTAGTTACGCCTAAGTCTAAGGAAGGAGAAGCAGTGGCATCCCAGGTTAGTTGAGCGTCATAATGAGTATGAACATCTATAAATCCAGGGCATAAAACTAAGCCCTCAGCATCATAACATTGCTTTGCTGATCCTAAATTTTTGCCTCTTTCTACTATAATATCATCAATAACACCAATATCACCGTGAAATGCCTTTAAACCCGTACCATCAACAATTTTAGCATTTTTAATTTTTAAATCATACATAATAAAAACTCCTATTGATTAGCATATGCTCTTGCTACTCTGCTATTAGGTAATCTTTTCATGTAATTACTTATATACCAAGAAACCTCAATTATGTCTTTTAGCTTTATCCCCGTTTTTATACCAATGCCGTTAAGCATATATAAAACGTCCTCTGTAGCAACATTTCCAGTAGCTCCTTTAGCATATGGACAACCTCCAAGGCCTGCTATTGATGTATCTAAAGTTTGAACTCCCATTTGCAACACTGCATAAATATTTGACAAAGCCTGTCCGTATGTATCATGAAAATGGGCAGCTATATTTTCTATATTTACGTTTTTAGACACTAACTCAAATAATTTTATAGCATCAAAAGGTGTTCCACATCCAATTGTATCACCTAAAGAAACTTGATAGCAACCTTGTTCAATTAAAAATGATGCTAAATCTGCTGTACTTTCATAACTAACTTTTCCTTCATATGGGCAACCTAATACACAACTCAAA
>CACCMS010000004.1 GCA_902547175.1 Rhodospirillaceae bacterium
AGGGAAAATAATAGCTATATCAATATATTGAAAATAGCATTAGATCAATTATTATTTTGGGAACATTTATTAAAAAAAAGTCAAGTTAATATAGCATTAAATCTTCCAAATCATGCACACTTTTTAGCTAAAAAATTAAACATCAAATCAGAAAGATTACAGACTGCAAGATTCGGTAATACTCAATTTTGGAGTAGCGATAATCATATTCAGCCTGATAATTTAAAAAAAAATTTCGATATGATAAAAAAAACTAAGAAAGTAAACATTGATTTTCCCTATGATACTTATCTAACTTATAAAAAAATACATATTAAACATTCTTCTTTTTTATCAACTTTGTATATGTCTTTTTTAAGCTTATTAAAAAATATTAGAGGTAGACTTAAAGGATATAAAAAATCAAAAAATATTTTTATATTAGATGATTTTTTAAGCTTTTGGATAAGAAGAAAAGCTTTCAAAGAGAATCTTAAATTGTCAAAAATAACTTCTGAACAAACAAAAGGTTTAAAATATATTTACTTTCCTTTAGTTGCAGAGCCTGAAATAGCACTTCATGGGATAGCACAAGATTTTTTCTTTCAATTATCAGCCTTAAATTTACTAGCAAGAGATTTACCAAGTGATTTTAAAATAGTCGTAAAGGAACATCTTCTTGCTATAGGAAGAAGACCAAAGGATTTTTATAGACAAATTAGTGCTCATAAAAATGTAATATTTGCAAATCCATTAGATAATGGCATTACATATATTAAAAATTCCCGAGCAGTAGCAATAATTACTGGAACTGCAGGCTGGGAAGCTTCAGTGATGGGTATACCAGTAATTACATTTACCCAAAATAATGCATTTAATTTCTTGGAACATGTTTTTTATGTAAACAAACCAAATTCTTTAAATAAAATAATATCTGATATAATTAAAATTAAACTCCCAAATAGAAATTTTAATAGGGCTGGGTCTAGATTGTATCAAGCATATTTTAAAAGCTCTTTTGATCTAGGTTCAATAAAGCAATTTTTTGATTGGAAAAGTTTAGATGAAAAAAGTGCTTTATCATATGCAAAACTTTTATATAGAGAATTATCTAAAAAAGTTAATCTTTAAAAGTTTTTGTAATCAGTATTTCTCAAAATATTGATTTAGTATCAAATATATAACCGATGAGTTTATTTTTAAAATATATCTAGTTGTAATATACATAAGTTGTAATAAATAAAAAATTTATTTACAATATACTTATTAATTTTTTAATAAGTCATTCTTTATAATAATTAATTTAAGTTTTTATTTTAATAGTATATATTATTTACAAGTTTATTCCACAAAACGAGTATGAATGATTTTTACAAAAAAATAAAAGCAATTATTCTTAAATATTTAAAGATTTTTTATATTTCAAAAATAAAAAAAAAAAATTATATCTTTGTAATATTACTAACTATTTTCACAGTAGGTTTAGATACCGTTGGTATAGGTATTCTTTTGCCTATAGGAGAATATATACTTAATTATGAAACAGGACAAATTCCTGATACTTATTCTTGGAAAATTTTAAAAAAGTTTTTTTTATACTTTGGACTTAAACCTGATATTGTATTTATAGTAGTGTTTGCAGTATTAATTATAGTAATGAGACAAGCAGTAACTTTTCTGAGGGTACTATTTACTGAGACAGTTAGGTACCAAGTAATAAAAAATTTTAGAAAAATTTTATTCTCCAAGTTTTTAAAGCAAGATTCTTATTTTACCAAAAAATATAATACGGGAATTTATAATAATATTATTAATTTAGAAGTAGATAATATTGGTAAAGCAATGATACTACCTTTAGATAATGTATCAGGTATGATATTTATTATTTCCTATTTAATTTTAATGATGGTTGTTTCACTAAAAGCGACCTTAGTAGTTGTCTCATGTATTTTTTTAATAGGAATCTTAATAAAGAGAATTATTAATTATGTTCATTTGGTTTCTGCCAATATTATTCAGATCAATAACAGATTTTCGCAGAATTTAATAGATAGATTAATGGCTATAAAATTAATTAGAATGAATAACTCTATAGCTAATGAGGAAACAATTAATAAAAAAATATTGAATGATCAATTTATAAATAATATTAAACTTACTAAAATAAAAACGTTTACTGACTGTACAATTGAGCCAATATTATTGATGATTGCAGTTCCTGTTATAATATTAGCTATAAAAATAGACTTTCCCCTAGCCAAATTAGGAGTTTTTATAGTAATTTTAGCTAGGTTTATTCCAGTATTTAAAACAACAGTTACAAGCATTCAACAACACGCATCATTGTATGCATCAATTAAAAACATGTTAAATTTAATTACTTTAATAAATAATAATAAAGAAATTAGATCAGGTAAACTAGATGTTCCTAAAAAGATTACGAAAATCAAATTTGAAGACGTAAGTTTTAACTATGATAAATCAAGAACTAGAATACTAAATAAATTCTCATGTGAATTTAAAGGGCACTTAATAAATGGTGTAGTAGGTACCTCGGGAGTAGGAAAAACTACTTTGGTTAATATGATACCCCGACTTATTGAGCCAAATGAAGGTGTAATAAATATAAATAATATTAATTTAAAAGATATTAATGCTGATAGTATCAGAGCTACTTGTTCATTTATTGAGCAAAAACCTGCATTCATAAGAGGAACTATTTTGGAACATATTATGTATAACTTTAAGAAAATGGATATAAAAAAAGCCAAGGAAGCTGCAGTCTTAGCAAATGCTCATAAATTTATCATGAAACTCAGTAACAATTATTATTATAGTTTAGGAGAAAGTGGTACCGGTTTATCCGTAGGTCAGTTGCAAAGGTTAGATATTGCTAGAGGTATAGCCTCTAATAAGGAAATTATGATTTTAGATGAACCTACTAGTAATTTAGATGAAAAGAACACTGTTGAAGTTTTATTAACTTTAAAAAAAATTAACAAATATAAAAATACTACTATTATATTAATAACCCATGATACTAATATTTTGAAATATTGTGATAATGTAATTAAAATGTAATTGATATCTATTAAGTATGACAGAACCTCTTTTCATATATGGTAAGCATGCAGTATTTGCAGCTATTAAAAATCCCAAAAGGAAAATAGAGGAGATATTTTTACATGAGGACAATATAGAATTAATAAATTCTATACAAGCTTTATTAAAACAAATCAAAAAGAAAATAAGATTAAAATATGTGAATTATAAAAAATTAGGTAATATTCTAAGTGGAGATATCAAGCACCAGGGTTTAGTAGCTAAGTCCCATAAATTAGAAATAAATAATTATTCTTCTATTTTTACAAGTAAAAAAAATCTTAGGTGTGGAGTAATATTAGATAGATTGACTGACCCCAATAACATTGGTGCGATATACAGGTCAGCCAAAGCTTTTGGAATGAACTTTATAGTAAATACTAACAAACATTCTGTTATAGAAAATAGCGCAATTCTTAATTCGGCCTGTGGTGCTTTTGATAGTTTGCAAACTTTTACCACTAATAATGTATCAAATACAATCAAAAGTTTTATATCTCATGATTGGTGGACTATAGGTTTAGACCATGAAGCTAACACAACTATTGATGTTATAATAAGTAAAATGAGAGTAAGAGATAAACTTATTTTTGTTTTTGGCTCAGAAGGAAAAGGTATTAGAAGATTAATAAAAAAAAATTGTAATTTTATTGCTGGTATACCTAATGAGCCTTACACACAGAGTATTAATGTGTCTAATGCTGCAGCAATTGTATTTTATGAAGCTTTTAAAATGAAAAATGCTTAAATTAAGAGTTATTTGTTATATGTTATTTCAAGAAATTAGAAAAGTTATAATTTACTTATGTTAAAGGTTTTTAACAATATCTTCATAATCTTTTTTATAAATTAATTTATTGTCGGGTATCATAAGAAAGTTTAAGGATGATAAATCTAGTGTATTAATTGCATCTGAAATAGTATAATTCATGGGATCTCCGTGTAAATTTAAAGAGGTATTTAACAAACAGGGAACCTTAGTTATTTTATAAAACTCATTAATTAAAGACCAATATTCATGGTTCAAATGTTTAGATACAAATTGTGGTCTTGCAGAATGATCTCCCATATGCAAACAAGCTGTAATCTGATTTTTGGCTAGAGTAGTTGTATCAAATCCTATTGTCATATATGGAGAAGATATATTTTTTTCATTAACAAGATAGTTTTTAGAGTATTCTTCAAGTATAGATGGTGTAAAAGGCATCCAAAAATCTCTATTTTTAATACTATTATTAATTTTTTTGATATTATCATAATTACTTGGATTTGCTAATATAGATCTATTTCCTAAGGCTCTAGCTCCAAACTCAGCTCTACCAATACATCTTGCAACAATATGGTCTTTAGCTAATAACTGAGCAACTTTATGCATGTCAAAGTCCTCTATTATTTTAAAGTTATTTTTGAAAGTGTTGTTTAATATATGATTTTGCCAACTCACATCATTTTTTGAGAAGCTTCCAAGATATGGATTATTCATACATTTAATATTAATTTCATTTTCTTCAGCTACATAAAAACAGGCACCAGCTGATAAAGATTCATCTCCTCCTGATGCCGGAACACTTAGCCATTTTATATTTTTATTTTTTAATAAATCACCATTTGCTTTAATATTCATTGATAATCCACCTGAAAAAGCAACTCCTTTTTTTTTTAATTTTACTACCCAGTAAGTTACCCATTTATTAAGCACTTCAGAACACCAGTTTTGCAGAGCTGAGGCTATATTATCAAATCTGTGCCCCTCCAGTCTGGATTTTAAATCATAATAACTATCTATTAAGGGATTTTTGTTGGTAAAGCTTCCATCTTCAAAGTCTAATATATCAAAAAAAATTTTCTCTACTTTTTTAACATACTTATTAGATGAATTATATCCAGCTAGTCCCATTACTTTATATTCATGCTCATTAGGTTTCATCCCTAATATGAGAGTACAAAACTTATATATTCTAGCTAATAAAAAATCATCCCCGTATTCTATTTCTTTGATTTTATTATGATTGTCAAATACAGAAACACTCCAATTTTTATAATCTCCCCAAGAGTCTGCTGTTAAAATTAAAGTGTCTTTAAATTTTTCTTGATCTAGGTTTCCTCCATATAAAGCATAATAAGCATGACATCTGTGGTGATCAAATATTTTAATATTATTGAATCCAGGAAATTTTCTTAATATAGCATTTTTTCTTTCTACGTTAGAAAAGTAATCGATTTCTTCTTTTAAACTTAAACCTTTATCTAAAAATGAAAAGTCAAAGTTATGACTGTTATTAAGATTTATTTTTTTTTTATATTGGTTTTTCCAAACGTCAACGCTAATTTCTTTATTTTGATAAAAATGAGGATACCAAACTTCTTTCATTTCCTTAATATATTCTTCTACTCCAAAATTATCATATTTGTTAAGACATATATAGTAGGGATGAGCGAATGTTGAAGCAACAGCTATACAATCTATTTTCCTAATATCTTCTTCTAGGTGATCTTTAATTAATTCGTCTATTGCTAAAGAAGGAAATCCAGTTTGGTTTTTTACTTTGGTCATCCTTTCTTCTTGAATCATTCCAACTATATCTCCTTTAATCATTAAACAAGCAGATGCATTATGGCCTAGATGTAATCCAAGAGTTATCATAAAGACATTATCAAAAAAGTATAATTAAATAAACAATACTTATACTATAATTCTACTTTAATTGAAAATTATTTTTTATTCATCATGTTGTATTATTAATTATAATGATAGTTAGTGAAAAATGTCACAAAGAATAAGAGGTAATAAAATCTTACCTTATAATTTCTAATAGTCTTTTAAAATATTTAGTAACATTAAAATTAAATATAATATTAGTTTAATTTATAAAACATTTTAGTCAGTATAAAACTATATTTTTGAATAATAATAATTTACTAAGGGAGTTTTAAATGAGTTTTATGATAAACATTATAGTCAATAACGAGATTATAAAGCTCAAAAAATTTAATCATATGCATATACATTTGTATGATTAGGAATAATAACAACATTTTTTTTCATAATGCTTGAATAATTGATTAAAGAATTTTTTGATTTGATAATATTTTTCTAGATGTATTTGCTCATAAATAAAGAGTAAATATTTTTAATTAATTTTTATTTATTTTATTATATTACAGTGATATGTTTAGTAATTAAAATTTATTGATACATGCCGGATTAGCTCAGTCGGTAGAGCAACTGATTTGTAATCAGTGGGTCGGGAGTTCAAATCTCTCATCCGGCACCATACTTAAACTTAAACTAACAGTAAAAAACTTCTAAATGCTCTCTTGATAAGGTATATACGCTGTTAATCCTGAAATTTACTATATAAACATATTATAAAATTAAAATTTATTATATCAGAAAATATATTTACAACAACTAATAGCATAAATAGGAATTAATCATAGTGTTCATATTAACTATAGCTAAAAAAAAATAGCAGTTGATAATGGAACTAATACAATAAAATATATAAAATTACCAATATATTTTGAGATGTTTAAAGAAATTAATATTGTTAAAGAATAAAAAAATAAGATCAAATAAAAAATTTATGACTAGATTAAATAAGCTTAGATAATATTTAATTAAACTTACTTCATGATATTATAATAGCTTAATGTTAGGGCTTTAAATAAAAATGTGAAATGTACAAAATATTATAATATACATTAACTAAAGTTATTTTGAGTTTAAAAAACTTTTTCTTATTTAAAATATTTTAAAAATTTTATTGATGATGTTGCAATAAAAGGCCCCGTTTTTTCACTTTTAAAATTATACTTATAATTAGTTCCATTGTAATTCAATAAACTACCTCCTGCTGACCTTAAAATGGCATCACCAGCTGCTATGTCCCACTTGTTTATACTTTGTAGTCTTGGATATATATCTGCTTTCCCCTCTGCAATTCTGCAAAATTTAATAGAGGATGAAAACCTTTCAATAGATTTATTATTAATATTTTTCACTAAATTTAGTGTATCTTTATCTGCATTATTAGATAACAATATTCGAATATTTTTATCATCAAACTTTGACACCTTTAGATTAACATTACTTCCTTTTCTTTTAACAAATCCATTTCTACTATTTCCATACCATATTGTATCTGAAGGTGGATTTCCAATAACTCCTAGCTTTGGAATTCCATCTTTAATTAGAGCTAAGTTAATAGTATAATTATTTGCCCCTCTTGCAAACGAAGAAGTTCCATCTATAGGATCGATAATCCAATATTTCTTTTCTAGAAATGTAGTTTTTTTAAAGGTCTTTTCCTCACTAATTATTGGTATTTCAGGAAAAAATTTATTAAGTTCTTTTATAATTAGATTATTAATCTTGTTATCAGTTTTTGTAACTACAGTGCCATCTTTTTTATAAAAAATCTTTTTTTCATAATCTAGCATGGCAATTTTCATACACCTAAATGTAAGATCAATTAAGAAAGCTTCTACGAAGTTGTCATTGTCTAATGATATATTTTTAATTATTTTCAATGTATATATTTTTAGTCTTAAATTTATAATCTAATATATTTATTTTTATATCAAAAAAATATTTTTCTGAAGCAAAAATAAAAAAAAATTTAAAATAAATTTGTTATATTATTTTCTTTTTTATAATAATCTAACACAGGAAGACTACTTATTTATTTTTCTGTGATCTAGATAACTTTGATAACCTATCTTATTATCAATGTTTTCTGCTATAGTTCTTGCTAGTAACAAATCGTTTTCTGTATCTATATCCAGGTAGTTTTCTACATGTAACATTCCCAACTTGCTAAAAAATCTATTTTTTTTTAAAAGAAATTTTTTAATTTTAACTAAATAAAAAGCACCTGTTTCTCTATAACATTCGGAAAAGTTTTGCCTTCTTACTCTTGGTTTTTTTTCATTATGATTAATAGCCTTAGGGGTTTTGTTAACGTAACTCCATAAAAATGGTTTGTCTTTTGAGACTGAAAAACAGCTACCTAAATTTTCTTTTAACAATTTATCGTAACATCTATCAATATCCTTAGGAAATATAAATGGTGAGGTACATTGAACTAATAATGATAATTTTAAATCACTATTTTTTTTCATTAAATAATTTAATGCATGAATCCAACCCTTTTCTGAGCTAGCTATATCACCTGATATGCTTTTTGGTCTTCCTATAACTTTAGCATCATATTTTAGTGCCTCATTGGCAATTTTAGAACTGTCAGTAGAGACATAAACATTAGTAAATTTTTTACTTAATTTACAAGAAATAATAGCTCTAGCTAAAAGACTTAAACTTTTTATTTTTCTTAAATTCTTATTTTTTATGCCTTTTGATCCCCCT
Organism: Rhodospirillaceae bacterium; assembly: GCA_902547175.1. The sequence continues at coordinate 8,450 of CACCMS010000004.1, forward strand.
CTAGCTAATATAATTGCTATATTGTTTTTATTTTGCATTATTTCAATAATTTACTTAAAATTTTAATATGATAGTAATGTTTTAATACATTACTTTCAATAACTTGTTAGTAGTAAATATATGGACTATAAATTTCAAACTTTAACTTTTTCTACTTTACAAAATAAAGCTAAATATTTTTGGTATGTGTTTATTATTTTAAATATTTTTGTTCTTTAATTTTTAACACATACTACAAACAAGCATCATAAAAATATATTTTTATAAAATTTTCTATACTATAAATAAACTTTAATAATATTACAAAATCAGTTATACATAGTTATGGTAAAGTTAATAGCCGAGATAGGCATCAATCATCAAGGTAATTTTTTAAAAATGAAAGAATTGATTGATGGTGTATGTGAAGCTAAAGTATATTTTGTGAAATTTCAGTATAGAAGAAATGCAAAAAGTTTTTTCACTAATGCACTCGAAATGGGTAGTACATTAATAAAAGATGAGTTGAAAAATTTATTTATTAGTGATCAGGATTATATAAAAGCATTTCAATATGCAAAGAAACTTAACTTAAAAATAGGAGTAAGTTTCTTTAGAACAGAAGATATTAATTATTTAAGTAAAAAGTTTAAATTTGATTTTATTAAAATACCCTCTGCTGAGGCGTTAAACTTCGACCTTATTAAAACAGCAATGAAAAATTCTAAACAAATTATGTTAAGTTTAGGTGGTGCTAATTGGAATGATATTAGTCTTTTAAAAAAAAAAATAAAATTTAGAAAAAATGACGTAATTTTTTATTGTATTAGTAATTATCCTACAGCAATTGATGCAGTAAATTTTAATTATTTAAAAAGCTTAAAAAAAATATTTAATTGTTCTGTAGGGTATAGTTCACATGACAAATATTGGGAGGTTAGTTTGGGATCAATTTCTGTAGGAGCTGATTACATAGAAAGACATATTTGTCTTAAAAAAGAACAGCAAGGGCTAGATATATCTTCTTCCTCAAACATTCAAGAATTTAAAAGACTAAATGCAATTTTAACTTATCAACAATGGTATAAAAATGTAAAAATATCGAATAAATTGGCTAATCAAGGAGAAATTCAAAATTTAAAAGACTTAGGTTCGGGGTATTATTATAAATCAAATTATAAAAAAGGAGATACTATTACTTCTGATAAACTAAAAATAATGTCTCCTTGTAGGGGCGTAAAAGCAGGAAATTTTAACAATTTTGGAAAGAAATTAAAAAGAGATGTTATTGCAGGTTTTCCACTACTCACTAACGACTTTAATTCTGAAAAATATACAAAAGACTTAGACAAAGTAACAAGTAAACTTTCCAATTTTAATATAGGCTTACCTATAAGATTTAATGATATGTATTTAATAATGAAGCAGTTCAATTTACCCTTCTTCGAATTTCATATGAGTTTTGAGGATGTTTTGTTAACTAAAAGCTTAAAAAGAAATTTTTGGAAGCAACTTAAAAGCAATAATGCTGCATATTCTGTGCACCTTCCTGATTATATATCGAGTACAAAACTCATAGATCCGCTAGCAAATGAAAATAGTGACACTTATCTTAAAAGTTTAAAAATTATAAATCAATGTATCTTATTTGCTCAAGAAGTTGAAGACAAAACTAGTAAATCATGTCCTATAATTGGCAGTTTTTCTAATCTGCATATTTCTAAAGAAATCACTTATCTTAGGCTTGCAGAGCTTATTGAAAAATTGAGTAAAAATGAAGGAGGTATTGTACCTCAATTTTTACCCAAAAGAGCTTGGTATTTTGGAGGTGCTGTAGAATTAGATTTATTTTGTAGTGTTATAGATAAAAAATATTATGGAAACTTCCCATTTGGAATTTGTTTAGATACAGCACATGTGATAATGGCATGCAATAGCGCAAAAGGTAATTTAAAAAGTTGGTTCAAAACTCTTTTACAATATGCTAGTCATCTTCATTTAGCTGATGCTAGCGGAGTTGATGCAGAAGGTATTAACTTTGGGGATGGACAATTAGATTTAAAGTTATTTAAATCTAATAAAAATAATATTAGATATATTATTGAACAATGGGAAGGGCACCTATACAATTTTAAAGGCTTCAAAAATGCTATTAGATATCTAGAAAAAAAATTATGAAAGTTTTAATAATAGGTTTTGGGCAGGACGCTAAGATTTTATCAATTCTTTTAAATAAGAAAAAAATATACTTTAAATTATTTGTTAAATCCTCAGCAAATCTAAGTTTATTTAGTCCAAAATATTTTAATAAAGAAGATATAATTTATGGAGATGCAACCGACTTAAATAGTTTATTAGAAGTACTGTCTAAATATCAGTTTACTCATGTTTTTAATTTAGCAGCCAATAGTTTTGTTCAGTTTTCTGCAATGAACTTTAATCAATATTTAAGATCCAACACGACGATTCTTACTAATCTTATTTCTTTAAATAAAAAAAATGGTAATTTTTGGTTATATCATCCATTAAGCAGTGAGTTTCTAAATAATAATTATACAGATAACTATATTCTTCCTAGAAATGCTTACGGAGTATCTAAGGTAACTGAATATTTTATTTCAAAAGTTGCTATGAGAGAAGGAATTAAGATTTTTTTTCCTACTCTTTTTAATCATGAGTCTTGCTTTCGTCCTGGTAAATTTTTTACATTAAAAGTTCTTGATTTTTTATTGAACAAGGAAAAAAAGAATCTTGATATATGGAATACTCATTCTGTAAGAGATTGGGGTAGTGCATTTCAATATATGGAATTGATATTAGAAAAAGCAATTAAAAATGGCTCAGGAGAGGGTGAACTTGGTACCTCTATAGGCTACAAAGTTTCTGATTTTGTAAATAATTCTCTAGAGGTTTTGGGGATTAATTATGAATTTATAGAAAATAAGAAGCATAGTTCATGGAAATTAAGTGATGGCAGAAAAATTCATGAAATTGATAGAGATCCTAAAGATGAAAAAAGAATAGTTATTGCAAATAAAGAGAATGTTGAGAGAACTTTTGGAAAAGTAAATTTATTGCATGGAAAAAAATTAATTGACAAATTAACCTCTGAATTAATAACCTATAAAAAAATGCTATTTTTTTAAGCATTAAGAATGTAATTCTTTATAAGAAGGAGGGGTGGCCGAGTGGTTAAAGGCAGCAGACTGTAAATCTGCCCTCATTTGAGTACGTAGGTTCGAATCCTACCCCCTCCACCATATAAACTCTATCGTTTGATAGGGTTACCAAGTTTTCAATTCTTACCATCATCATCACAAAACACCTTGTACTTTTTATTAACTGTAAGATAGGTGTAAGATAGAATGAAAAGTTTAAGCATAAAAAATTTGAAGAACTTGAGAGAGCATGGGATAGTGTTGAAGGGTAACTATGGAGTGACAGCATTACGTAATCCAAATGGTTCCATAGCTTATAGATTTCAAAAACGTATAAAGGGCAGAAATGCATTTGAGGGAACATTAGGTTACTACCCACAAATGAGTATTAAGGATGCTGAGAAAGAGGCATTAAGGTTAGCTAGTCTTTGTGAAAGAGGATTACATCCAAGGGAATATGACAGACAACAACTGACTAAAAAACAGTCCAGTATATATATAGAACTATGAAGACAAAGGACATTAAGGCAAACAATAAAGCAGTACGTTGATAATAAAAGATTACAACAGCAGAACTCTGAAAGCTATATCAAGGAAAGAGATAATTGTATAAAACATATCTGCTCTGATTGGTTCAACAAACCTATTATTAATATTTCTTTTCCTGAAGTAGAAGAAAGATTTAATAAAGTAGCATACAGAAAAGGAACTCTTGGTAGAGCAAAGTCTTGGGCAAGATATATGAAAGCAATCTTTGAATGGGCAAAGCAGAGAAGTTATATTGACAATAATCCTTTTACTAGATTAAAAGCAGAAGTGAAAACATTTCAATCAGGTAAAAGAGAAAATAATTATCTGCTACTAGAAGAAGCTAAGTACATTTATAACAAGGTAAAGCAGTCAAATAAAATAAATGTAGGGCATTATGCAATAGCTTTATTACTAACAACAGGATTAAGAAAATCAGAAGCATTAACTCTTAAATGGGAAAATGTATTTATTAATGATGTTGATATTCCATATTTCATATTTGATTTAGGAACAAGAAAACAAAAGCACATTAGGTATGCAGTACCCATAGTGCCTAAGATGAAATTCATATTTGAAAGAATGCAAACTGTTAGAAGAAATGAATATGTCTTTCCTTCAAGAAAAATAAACTACTGCCACTATGACAGGTTAGATTCAGCTTTTAAGTTTCTACGACCTCCACAATTAGATAACCCTAAAATTAATACAACAGGATTAGTGAATGAAAAAAGAGTAGAAGAGTTATCAGCTATAACATTAAGAAGAACTTGGACACAGATAGGATTAGAGCTTGGTTACGATACCAATATATTAAACGTGCTATCAGGTAGAAGTAAGAACTTAGGCACTAAGACTGCTTTAGGTTTTTATACATCTGCTAACTTAAAAATGGCAGTTAGTTTTTATGAACAGATAATTGATAGGATTAGTTAATTAAGTTATAATATTTTTATGAAATTAATATCTGCCTTAATAATTTTCTTTGCTTTTACTAAATTGAGTTTTGCAGACACATATGAGTTTGAAGGAAGTGGTAAACTTATATCTAATGACTCAATAGAATTGAAAAAAGGTATTGAAAAATCAATTATTGTTAATGAATCTACATGGACAGATAGCAATGGTGATTATGGTATTATTATATGTTTAGGAACTATAGATAAATTTTTAGATAAAAGTGTAATATTAAATTTAGGTTGTTCAGGAAGAAATCAAGATGATGAAAAGTTTACAGGAAAAATAGTTCGAAAAAGTGATGCACTAGATGCTGGTGTTGGAGTATTTACTTATGTGGATGGTACAGGAAAATTTGAAAGATTGATTGGAAGAAAATGTAATTTAGCAATTAGATATATTAACGAATTTACTTTCTATCGACACAGGTGTAAATGATTTTGCGGATTAAATAGAATTAAAGATAAATGAAATACTTACTAACCTTGCTATTCCTTTTTTCTAATCAATCTTTTGCAGAAGAAAGCCTAAATAGATATACAATTAATGCAAATGGCAATGTAGAGATTATAGAAGAACATAAATATTCAAACTCACACAATTTTAAAAATTATACTATTACAGGAACTTTTGAAGATAATTTAGGTAATTATGGGTCTCATAGTATAGCTGTAATTGCTGAATATAAGGAAGGTAATGTTATAAACTTACAATGGAGTTCCAAGTTAACATATCAAAACAATAAAGTCATATTTGCACAAGGCGTTAGAAAAAAAGGAATTGATGAAGCAGGTGTTGGAAAAGCTATATTATTTTCAGGAGAAAAACCATTGAATGTCCTAAATAATACAGAATGTAATTATGCAATTAAATTCTTCAAAAATAATGTTTATACAAAGTGGCTTTGTAATATACCTGAAAAAAATTTAAATATTTTACAAAGTTTAAATTAAATAGTTTCTCTCAATAACTAACTCTGTTTCTAATCAACATACTTAATGAAGAGAGCTCTAGGTTCCTATACATCTGCTAACCTTAAAATGGCTGTCAGCTTCTATAAACAGATAATTGATAGGATTAGTTAATTAAATTGAAATATATAATTAATAGACTGGGTAAATATCATAATAACATCTACCCATCCTAAAAATTTTTAGTATTTTTTGATTTCTAAAATCTAATTATGCTTAAATAAATTATTTTGCAATTTCATAAAATATAGTATTTGTGTTGGATGTATAACCAGTTCCTGGGTTAAATTCTCCTTTACTCATTCCATATCCTTTTACATTAAGATAAACACCAGTTCCTCCAGTTATTTTACTACTAGAAATAATCATACTGTTTTTATTTTGGTCTACAGGTGATTGAGCTGAGCCTGACCAAGTACCAGACATTGTACTTCCATCTTCATATACCCTAGTCCAATAACCACTAACACTACCATTTTTATAAGTATAGTCGCTATATCCCCATAATTCTGCACTAACTGCAGCTAAACCCTCACAATTTTTTTTAAAATCTTTAAAATTGCTTTCTAATTTAAATATTCTGATTGCATGCCCTTCTATGTTGGTTTTTATTGAATATTGTTCAGTATATTTGCTATCTTCTGGTTTATTTTTCCAAGTAAATTCACAAGGTTTTGCAAATAAAGAATAACTTAAATTGGATAGTAATAATATAATTATATATCTCATATTTTCTCCATTTTATGTGTTACAAGAGTTGTTAAAAACTAGGGAGAAGAAATCAACAACTCTAAATATATTACAAACATTAATATACAACATCATTGTATTAGTAATATGCCAAGTAAAGTAGCATTTCTAAAAAGAAATACGGGGCTGGCCCACATTAATAAATCTTCCAAGCGCTTTAGTTTTAGCCTAATATATCAGCTACCTCTTTTGCCAGATAGTAAGATATGATATTCTTTTTTTATGTATAATGGTAACTGTACAATTTGTCTTTGTAAGATAATTGTAAGATAGAAATGACTTAGCAGGTGTTGGGTTGTTGAAAGTATTAGAAATCTAGGTAGTTCCTATGAAGATATCAGCAGACTGTAAATCTGCCCTCATTTGAGTACGTAGGTTCGAATCCTACCCCCTCTACCAGTATAAATTTTTAATTTTTGTGTAAGTATTAAATGCAAAATTTTATTTATTTAGTTTTTTAAAATACACTTCTAGCATAAAAAAATTTTTAGATATTTTAATAATAAATCTACCAATAATAGGAATTTTAGTTAGTTTATAAAAAAGTTTTCTTATAAAAGATGAGATTCCATATAATTTTTTCCCATCAGGTTTCTTTATTAATCTATAATGAGTTATGTCATGACACTTTAGATCACACTTTAAAAATTTTTTTTTAATTTCCCATGGCCAATCCAAGAAAAGACTTTTATTAATAAATTCTATCTTTCTTTTTTTGAAAAAAAATAATCTAAAAATACTTTTTGGAAGCCAATGCAAAAACCAAACTCTAGTATGACTTTCATAAGGTACTAGTCTGTGTGGTATCTGATGATAGATTAATCCGTTTTTTTTTAAAACTCTACTTTCTTCTTTTATATAATTTAGTTTTACATTATGTTCAATATGTTCAATTACTTGCTGAGAAAATATAAAATCAAAAAAATCTTTTTCAAAAGGCAACTTCTTGCCATCATAAATTGTTATTCTGTTTATCTTATCATTAAAAATTAACTTCAAAAATGAATTGACTTTGTTTACGTAGTTAACTTTATAAGGGTCATTATCATAATTAACCTCAACTCCCCTTATATTATTATATTTTTTTATAGCTAAAAAACATAAGGTTAAGCAACTTCCGCATCCATGATCTAATATAATGGCATTACTTCTAATTTTGATTTCTTTAAAAATAAGTAGGCTTCCAAAATGTGGAGGAATATAACCACTACTGTTAATTAATGTATCTAAATAGCTCCACTTCTTTAGTTTATATTCCTTTGAATATTTATTTTTTATTAAATTAATTGTTATATCTGAGAATTCACTCCAAATATCCATACTTTATTTACCGATAAATGATATATGTAATATATATAAAAAAAAACAAAAGTGAAATATTTAAATCATCCCTTTCCAATTAGAGCCTTTGTCTTTTAAATATTCTTCTGTATCAAAACTAATTGAATTAGCAAAACCTCTATTATCTTTTATAATTTTAAGATAACTCCATGCAGCATAACCACACAGAGGGGTCATAAAGTAATCTAAATATCTTTTTTCAAAAGCATACCATCTACTTTTTCCAAATAATAAAAACACGCACTTAAACAGAAATCTTATAAACTGCATATTAATTGAAAAGGTATTTGGAGGATTTAATGGAAACTTGTACCATATATTTCCCCAGTTTTGTTCAATGAGTACTTTTCTATATAGATTTTGCTTGATTTTATATGATACATCTGTTGTTTCCCAGAAATCTATGTATTCTTTATCCCATAAAGGCAAGCGCCATTCATATCCAAAAAACTCATAGACTTTTTGACCATTTATAACATATTTAGTTTGTCTGTCTTCATATTCTATTTTTTGAAATGCTTCAATTAAAAAATCACTATCAAGATTAGCTTCAGAGTTTCTTATCCCTTCCACTCTTTTAAAAAATTTATTTTTTATCATTTCTTTATTTTGGCACATTAGACTTTTCCAAATTTTGTAATGTTTTAAAAAGAAATGATGAAAAACTTCATCAAAACTATTTTTTTCTTTTAATTCTGGTATGTGGTTACCAGTAATAAAATCTCCTGATTGCCCATTAACTATAATACTATCTTTTGGGATAATTTTGTTATTTTTTAAATATTGTATTGCTTGAAAGTCTTGCTGAAATTGAACAGCTTGAGTAGTGTCTGCAAAGTATTTAAATTTAGTATAAGTTTTACTTACAGCGATTTTTTTGTTATTTTTATTAGTAAATTCCACATAATTCCATGGGACTTTTAGATACTCTGCTATTTTTTTTGCTGTATTTTGTTCTCTATTTTTTTTTCTACCGTAGCTAAAAGTTATTATATTTTTATAGCCTTTATTAATTAATCCAGATAAGATAAATCTAGAGTCATAGCCAGCAGATAGAGGGATTACAATAAATCTACCATTACAGGTTTTAATTAATTTAGAAATAATATTATTATTAATTTTAATTAATTTAGATTTTAATAATCCTAAGTTACATTTTTGTTTTTTAAAAGGTTTCCAATCATGATATTTTTTTTTTATCAACAAGTTTTTTTTAATTAGTAAAAATGATCCAGGGTTACTTATCGTTACTTCTTTAAAAATACCCGAGGGGCCAAAAGTAAAGCCTGACATGGCTAAATGTTTTAGTTGCACAGTGTCTAAAGATAATTTTTTTCTATTTTTTAGTATAGCTAACAGATTAGTGTGATTATCAGCAATAAATACATTATTTTTTTCTTTAGCTAAAATAATTGGAATTGATGAAATTCTATCAACTACAATTAAAAGCTTATCTTTTCGAATAAATATAATAGAAAAATGCCCATCAATTTTTTTGAATAACTTATTAAATTTATTTTCATTAAAATTTAATTTAGATATCTGCTCGATAAGAGCATCAGTGGATAAATTATTTAAATAGCCTTTGAAAAAAAATTGATCATCTTTATTTTTATTTTCTATCCATCCTGTTTTAGTGCTGAGCTTTAAAAAAAACTTCATAATAGTTTAACTAATATTATTTCAAATATAATTACTTTGCCAATATTTTATATTTGAAAATTTTTATCAACAAAATCTAATTGTTAATGATATATTAATTTATATCAAAAAAAACCTAAATATATTTAATAAAAATTTACATAAATAAAAAGTTAGTATATCGATTAAATGTTTAAAAATATAGAATTATATGTACAATTTCAAAAATCAAATTAATTTAATATTTAATGGCAAATAAAATAAACATAGGGGTTATTGGAGCAGGTTATTGGGGTCTTAATTTAATTAGAAACTTTGATAAGATGGGGGTGGTAAAATCAGTAGCTGATGTAATTTTTTCAAGAAAAGCAGACTTAGAAAAAATTTCAAAAAATATATCTTTTACTAATGATTATAGAAATATTTTGAAGGATGAATCTATTTTAGCTGTAGTAATAGCTACACCAGCTAAAACACATTATAAGGTAGCAAAAGATGCACTAAATTCAAACAAGCACATTTTTGTAGAAAAACCTCTCTGTTTAGATTTAAAAAGAGGTAAAGATATATTAAAACTATCTGAAAAAGTTAATAAGAAAGTTATGGTAGGCCATTTGATGCTATATCACAATGCCTATATTAAAATGAAGAAAACAATAGAAGAAGGTTTAATAGGAAAAATTAGATACATATACTCTAATAGGTTGTCATTAGGAAAGTTAAGAAAAGAAGAAGACGTCCTTTGGTCATTTGCTCCTCATGATATATCTATGATTATAGGTTTAGTAAAAGAAAAACTAATTAGTGTTGAAGCTTTTGGAGGTAGTTATATTAGTAAAAAAATTAAAGACACAACTGTTACTGTGTTAAAATTTAAAAATAATATTAAAGCACATATTTTTGTATCATGGTTACATCCTTATAAAGATCAGAGATTATTAGTTATAGGTGAAAAAGGCATGATTGTTTTTGCAGATGTACAAGAAAATAACAAAAAATTAATGTTTTATAATCATGATGTTAGATGGGAAGGAGAAACACCAGTTATTACAAAAGCAAAAGGAAAAAAAATTTTGTTTAACTTCAAAACAGAACCTCTTTTTAATGAATGTAAAGCATTTATTAATTGGCTAACCGTAAATAAAAAGCCTCCATCTGATATTGAAGAAGGATTAAAAGTCTTAGAAGTTTTAGATATTGCAAAAAAGAAATTAAGGAAATGGTAAGTGTCATTTATTCATGAAACTGCAATAGTAGATAATAATGTTGAAATAGGAGAAGAAGTTTTTATTTGGCACTTTAGTCATATTTTATCAAATAGTAAAATAGGTAATAAATGTAATTTGGGCCAAAATGTAATGGTTGGGCCTAAAGTTGAAATAGGTGAAGGGTGTAAAATTCAAAACAATGTATCTATATACGAAGGTGTGCAATTAGGAAAAAACGTATTCTGCGGACCTTCCTGTGTATTTACTAATGTTATCAACCCTAGAGCATTTATAAATAGAAAGAATGAATATAAAAAAACTATAGTTGAAGATGGTGTAACTTTAGGAGCTAACTGTACGATTGTATGTGGTATTAGTATAGGTAAGTATGCTTTTATAGGAGCAGGAGCAGTGGTGACTAAAAATATTAAAGATTTTGCATTAGTTATTGGTAATCCTGCAAAACAGGTAGGATGGGTGTCAGAAACTGGTGCAAAGCTAGATAATAATTTGGTTTGTCCTGAAACTAACGCGAAGTATATACTAAAAAAAAATAAATTAATTAAATCTAGATAATATGAAAAAAATTAAGTTTTTAGATCTAAGTGCACAACAAAAAAAAATTAAAAATTTTCTTGATGATAATTTTAACAGTGTTTTAGAAAAGTCAAATTATATTATGGGTTCTGAAGTAGGTGAACTTGAAAATAAACTTCAGCATTACACTAAGAGCAAGTATTGTATTACTTGTGCAAGTGGGACTGATGCATTAATACTAGCTTTACTTTCTCTTAAAATTGGTAGAGGTGATTTAGTGGTATGTCCAAGCTTTACATTTCCTGCCACTGCTGAAGCAATATTAATTACTGGAGCAAAACCTATTTTTGTTGATGTAAGCAAAACTACTTTTAACTTATGTTATAAAAATTTAGAGAATGTTTTGCAAAAATATAATTCCAAAAAAAGTAATGTTAAGGCCATAATTGCCGTAGATTTATTTGGATTACCAGCTAACTATAATAGATTAAAAAAAATAGCTAAAGAATATAAGGTGAAAATAGTATCAGATGCAGCACAAAGTTTTGGTGCATCATTTTTTGAAAAACAAGTTGGAGCAATTAATGACATCACTTGTACTTCTTTTTTTCCGGCAAAACCTTTAGGTTGCTATGGAGATGGAGGAGCATTATTTGTAAAGACAAAAATTATAAGAGACAAAATTATAAGCTTAAGGGCACATGGAAAGTCAAAAGACAAATATACCATTGTGGATGTAGGATTAAATTCTAGGTTAGATACTTTGCAAGCAGCTGTTTTGTTAGCTAAATTAAAAATATTTTCTTGGGAGTTAAAGGAAAAAGAAAAAATAGCCAAACTCTATACTAAAGAACTAGAAAATTATTGTGATGTGCCTTTAGTTCCTGAGAAAACTAAGTCAGCCTGGGCTCAATATACAATTCAAACAAATAACAGAAAAAAGGTGCTGGAGTATCTTCAGGAAAAAAATATTCCTACAGCTATATATTACCCTATACCTATGCACTTGCAGCCAGCTTATAAAAAATATCATAAAAAATCTTCAAACATGACAAATTCTTTAAAGTTATCTAAGTCTGTGTTTAGTATACCTATTCATCCCTATCTAAAAGAAAACCAAAAGGAATATATTATTAAATCTATCAAAGGTGCTATAAAAGATGCAAGATAATGCAATAAAGAAATGATTATATGGTTAACAGGTATTTCTGGGTCTGGAAAAACCACTATTGCTACAGAGATTATAAGAAAATATAAAGGCATTTTCCCAAACCTTATTAATATTGATGGAGATACAGTAAGAAATTTTTTTAATAATAGCTTAGGGTATGATATTAATGCTAGAATAAATCAAATAAAGAGAATACAGAAAATATGTAAATTTTTAGAAAAACAAAAATTAATCATAGTTGTTTCAGCGTTGTATTCTAATGCAGAATTGATGAAATGGAATAGAGAAAATTTTTCTGATTATTATGAAATATATTTGGAAGCTAGTTTAAACCTAGTAAAAAATAGAGACCCAAAAGGATTGTATAAAAAATTTGCACAAGGCATAGAAAAAAATGTAGTTGGTATTGATATACCATGGCTTAAGCCTATAAATTATGATTTGAAAATAACTATGAGTGACAATAGTAAATTAGATGATGTAATTAAAAAAATATCTATGAATATTAAAATATTTAGAGATTTAGAAAAAATTAATGAAAATTAAAATAAATTTAGATACTTACTTAGAATTAGAAAAAATTGCTGATAAGGTTTTTTATCCTCTTAAAGGTTTTATGACAGAAGAAGATTTTCTTTCAGTAGTGAAAACCATGCGATTAAAAAACAAAAAAATTTTTCCTTTACCAGTATTATTACCTATTACACTTAAAGATAAGCAAAATATCAAATTAAATAATAAAGTTTTTCTAGAGTACAAGAATGTAAATGTAGCAGAAGTTTATGTTAGAAGTTTATTTAATATTGACTTTGAAGAATTCATTTTACCTTTATTTGGTACCAAAGATCGACAACATCCTGGTTATAAAAATCTATTAAGAAATGGAAAAAATTTTATAGGAGGCCCTATAAAGTTTTTAAGAAGAGTAAAATACAGATACTCTGATTATTCACTTACTCCAGAAACTATAAAAAAAAAAATTAAAAATTTTCAACTAAAAACAATAGCAGGTTTCCAGACTAGAAATGTTCCCCATAAAGCTCATGAGTATATTTTAAGAGATGCTTTAAAAGAAGTAGATGGGCTGTTTGTACACCCGTTAATAGGTAAAAAGAAATCAGGAGATTTTTTACCAAAAGCAGTATTGGCTAGCTATGAGTACTTGATTAATTCACATTTTCCAAAAAATAAAGTTCTTTTAGCTGGGTTAACCACTTCCATGAGATATGCAGGACCTAGAGAAGCAGTTTTTCATGCAATAATAAGGAGAAATTTTGGTTGCACTCATTTTTTAGTAGGAAGAGATCATGCAGGTGTAGGCAATTATTATGAGGAGTATGAGGCTCAAAATTTGTGTATAAAATTAGAAAAAGAGCTTAATATAAAAATAATAAAAGTTAGAGGTCCTTTTTTTTGTAAGTATTGTAAAAAAATCACTACAGATAAATTATGTAAAAAACTCAAATATAAGGTAGAAGTAAGTGGAACTAGGATTAGGAATGCATTGTTGAAAAATAAAACTATTAGTAATAAAGTTATGAGACCAGCAATTGTAAAACTAATCAAAAAAAATAGTATTTTTATAAGGTAAAAAATGAAAAAAATAAAAATAATAGCAACTATTGGCCCTAAAACAGCTGAACCTAATATACTAGTCCGTTTATTTAATGCAGGTATGTCTATAGCTAGGTTAAATGGAGCTCATAATACTCTAGATTGGCATAAAAGTGTCATAAAATTAATAAATAAAAATTTACCAAATGTTCCAATATTAATAGATATTCCTGGTAAAAAAATTAGAACAAAATCATTAATTAAAGAGCCTAAATTTAAAAAGGATGACGTTATAATTCTTACTACTGAGCAGAATTATAGAGGCACACAAAAAGTAGCAATTAACCACAAAAGTTTACATCAATTTTTATCGAAGAATGATAGGGTATTTGCAGATGATGGTACTTTAGCTTTTGTTGTAACAAAAATAAATGCTAATGATATTTATTGTAGAGCTTTACATGCTGGACAGTTGAAAAGCACAAAAGGGATTAATGTGCCACATGTAGATTTAGGATCAGATAAGTTATCAAAAAAAGAAAAAACATATATAAATTTTGCTATAGAAAATAAAGTTAACTTTATTGGAATTAGTTTTGTTGAAAGTGAAAAATATATAAAAAAAATAAGAAACTTATGTAAAAACAGTAATATAAAGATAATAGCAAAAATAGAGAATCAAGGAGGTTTAGATAATATGCAATCAATTATCGAAGCTGCAGATGGAATAATGATTGATAGAGGAGATCTTTCTATAGAAACAAATATTGATAGTATTGCTTTATTTCAAAAAAAAATAATAAATAAGTGTTTAGAATTAGCAAAGCCAGTAATAGTTGCAACAGAAATGCTAGACTCAATGATATATAAACCATTTCCAACAAAAGCCGAGGTTTTAGATATTTCAAATGCGATAATTGATGGGGCCTCCTGTGTTATGTTATCAGGAGAGACAGCTGTAGGAAGTTACCCCATTAATTCTGTAAAAGTAATGAATGATATTAGTTTGAAAGTAGAGAAAAATATTAAGTTTAGTTTTAATAAGCAGATTGAATCAATTCCAAGTGCTATAGGGAGTTCGATTTACAGTCTTTGTAAAAGTTTACCAATAACTAAAGTCATTGCTATCACATTATCAGGATATGCAGCTAGAGTTATATCAACTCAAATGATAAAACAACCTATAATCGCTATTAGTAATAATAAACATAATGCTAAAAGCTTCAATTTATATAGAGGAACTCAAGGGGTTTTTGCAAATATAGAATTTAAAAAAAATAGTTTAGATCATTTGCCTGAATGTTTACTACATTTATGGAAAAATAAACTTATCAGCTCAAGTGATGTAATACTAGTGACTGCAGTAGGATTTCCAGCAGCGGGAAATAGAATGAATTTGATACAAACCCACCATGTTAAGGATTTAAAAAACACCTTTAAGTGGAAAGGTTAAAAATATAAATGCAAAGCATACATGAAAAAAAAATACTCTAAATCAATATTGCTAATTATAGATGCCTTAAGATATGATTTATTTGATAATTTGAAAAATAGTAGTTTTTTATATCCTACGCTTACAAAATTAGCAACTAAAGGTCACATCAGAAAGGTAGTAACTAATGCTCAATCAACCCAGTTTGTTCTTCCTTCCTTATTCAGCCTTACTTACCCACTAGATTATGGAGGATACAATTTTGGAATAAGGAACAGACAGCAATCATATGTTGAGAGCATTAAAAAAAATAAAAAACCTTTAACATTATTAATGTCATCTTGCAATCAAATGAGCGTAGGACAAAGTTATGAAAGAGGTTTTGACCAGATATTAACAACGCATGATTTTAGAATATTATTAGAACAAAAAATAACAAGAATATTTAGTTATGAGTTAAATTTATATAAAAATAAAAAGGTATCTGAAAATTATATAAAAAAATATATTGAAAAAGAATATTTAATAACTTTAAAAGAATTAGAGAAAAACTTCAATGATCATGAAAATTCCTTATGGCCTTCTAAGCTTAAAAATATAAATAATAGAGTAGTTAAAGGGATCTCTAATGAAATAAAAATTCTTAAAAAAGACTCTCGTATTATTATTAATAAAATGATCAAGGTACCAGCCGGAGCATATTGGTATACCCTAGGAAAAGAAAAATATTTAAGTATAGGTTATTATTTTGAAAGAATAATAGTTGCTTTAAAATGGAGAAGTTTAAAGGTAGCATCTAAGTACTATTTTTTTCCTATATTATTACTTCCTCACTATCACATTATATTTGGTCAAATACTAGAAAAATGCATTAAAAAAATTTCTTCTATTAAAGATAAGAACTGGCACATTCATATGCATATAATGGATGTTCATGATTGTCGTTCAATAAATCATTTATTTCATTTTCTGTATAGGATAAAGTATTTACCGAAATGGCTTGTCGCTAAAGCTAAAAAAAAAACTAAACATCATTTTATATATTGTTCTGCATTAATGTATGTTGACGACTGTCTAAAAAAGTTATTCTTCAAAATGAAGCAAGATAATGTTTTTAAAGATACTTTAATCTTAGTAACTGGAGACCATGGAAATCAATTTGCTGAAAGTCCTAGAAAAAAAGGTGAAGTAGGAAACAGAACCTATTACGAAGACATTCAAGTACCCATGATTTTGTCAGATAAAGAAGATAGGATAGATAAAGATGGAATGTGCGACAGTATGAGTATGTCAGCAACTTTTTTAGATCTATTAGATGTTCCTTTGCATAAAACTTACAAGGGAAGAAGTATATTTAAGAAAGCCAATAAATTTGTAATCTCTGAAAATTGTGGATCAGGTAATGCTGACATAGTTAAAAGAGATATATATTTCACTTTAACAACCAAGCAATATAAATTAATGGCTGTACTTCAAAAAAAAATATTGCAAGTAACAAAGTTATTTTGTTTAGAAGATGATCCTCAAGAATTAAAAAACATAGTTCACAATGGTAAGCACGAAAAACTAATTCATCATTTAATAAAAATTTTGTATTTAGAAAGAAAATATCTATTTGATATAAGAAAAATTAAAAAGTTAAGAGTTAAAATGTAAATATTATTGATATTTGAATATTGATTATTGAAAATAAATTAATTTCTATTATTATCTTTTTATGCAGAGCAGTTATACTAGTTTCGAAGCTAAAAGTAAAGAAAGTTTTCTTTGTTTTTGTAACAAGGTACATCATAAAACCGTAAAAGAATTAATTATTGAAAACCCTACGAGCAATTTAAACACAATTTGTCTTAAAGGCAATTTAGCAAATAAATGCGCAGCATGTATTCCTAACCTAGAAGACCTTTATTTTTCTTTAAGAAATAGTAAATCTTCCGATGATTTTATTTACAAAAAAGATAAGTTCAAAGTTTCAATTAAAAAATATATTTTAAATAGTATAGATAATATATTTGGTTTTTCATTAACCAAATTAAATGGATACCTACCTATGTTAGACGGTAAAAGAATTGATACTTATTTAGTAATGTCAAATTATTGTCCAAAAAATTTAAAAACAAAATCTACAGATTTTTCCTTATATGTTTCTATTTACAACTGTAAAGGTATTAAGATAAAATCATTTAATAAAAAAGTTAAAAAAAATACTTACTTAAACATTTGCTTAAATAAATATATATCTAAAACAGATCAAATTATGGAACCATATTATGTTCAAGTAGCCAGAAAAGGAAATGATAAGGGATATAGAGGATCTACAAGAATTCATTTTTTCTATAAAACAAAGTATTCTATGGCTAGTTTACATGTGCAAGGTGGAGCTAAAAAAGATATAACTCTTGAATTAATAAGGTCTAATATAAATGAGAAAAAATTTATTTTTTTATTGAATACTAGCATGAAGGTAACAGAGTTTACT
This sequence comes from Rhodospirillaceae bacterium, assembly GCA_902547175.1. Next base: position 26,156 of record CACCMS010000004.1, read on the forward strand.
TATCATTGCAGTAGAAATTCAAATATTAAGGGAAAAGGTTTTATTGCTTCTAAAGGATGTCAATTATTAGAGATTAAGAATTTTAATAACTATAACTCTGATATTTTTTATATTTCTTCAAAAGAGAATATAAAAGCTTATATCATTATATCAAATAAAAATATTAATAAACTATCAGTAGATCATTTATGAAATATAACTACTTATTACCGATTATACATTTAGGGCCAATTGGTGGTTATAAGTATAATCAATCCTTACCATTAGATGAATTAAAAAAAAATATTATAGGTAATTACGCTAAAATAGAAATAGTAAGAAATGTTATTAGAAATAACAAAATACTGTCAGCTAATTCACAAATTTTAAAGTATAAAAATGGAACTTGGTTTGGCAAAAAAAATGCTATGTTTGCATTCAAATCTAACTACAATGATGAAATTTTTAGTTATATCGAAACAAATTTAAATTTACTCGAGGGTAAAGGTTTTTTTTCTCATTTTTTTCCTTCACATTATGTAAATTATACACACAATAAAAAAAAATCATTTCTCAGTTGCGGAGTTTATAAATATGGAGATCCTAGGGTTATTATGCAAATGGAAAATTTTAATAAATGGTTAGATGGTTATCCAGCAATTAACATTAATAAAAAATCTAAATTAACATACTCCTTGATCATAATTAATCCTTATGTAGGAAATAATCAATATCAATTAGAATTTAAGAATCTTAATATAGAAAAAAAAATTATAGTTAAGTCTCGATCAGTTAAAAGTATAAATTTAATTGATGATATAGATAAAAATAATTGGACTGGTCAAATTTATTTATCAGGTAATAAAAAAGCAAATCTTTTTTTAGTCCATCATGTCAATAGTAATCTTAAAGATATTATTACCGTAGAACACTCTGATCCTTTTAGGGCAGAGTTGACTTATATACCAAACTTTATGATCTTTAGAAATTTTATACATAAACTTTATAAAAGGTTAAAAGTTTGAGTTTTATCTTCTAAATTATGATGATACTGCTTTAATTTATGAAGTTAAATTTTAAAAAAACTCCAATAATATTAGGTACGGCTCAGATTTTAGAAGATTATGGGATTACTAATAGAAATATTAAAACCAAGCATGAGGCAATACTTTTCATAAAAGAAATAATTAAACTAGGAATTAATGTTTTTGATACAGCAAAAATATATAGAGGAGCTCATGAGGCTTTACAAAATAGTATTAACAAAGATTACAAAAAAATTAGTATTGTAGATAAAATTTCTAAAAATGATATCCTATCTTTAGATAAAAATTTTTTTGGATATTGGGACTGGGTTAGTGAATTTCAATCTTTAGGAGGTAATTTTTGTCTTATGCTACATAATGGTGTTGATTATTTAGACTTAGATTGTAGAAAAAAATTACAAGGATTAAAGGAAATAGGTTTGATAAAGTATATAGGTATATCTGTTTATGACACCATACATTTGAAGAAAGCTCTTAATTTAGGTGGTTTTGATATAGTGCAATTTCCTATGTCCTTGGCAGATAGGAGATTTTGTGAATTAAGTTTAGTTAATAAACTAAATAGAATGAATATTATATCACATGTTAGAAGTGTATTCTTACAGGGTTTATTATTATCAGGAGTATCAAAAAATTTTTTTTATTATAAATATTTTCAAGAAGTTTATAAAAAATATGATAAAAGCTTTCCTTCTTATCAAAAAAAAGTTTTTTTAGCAATACAATCTGTTATTAATGATATACAGGCTTCAATTATAATAGGAGCAGAAAATATAAATCAAGTTAAGGATATTATTAATGCTTATTATAGTAAAGATAGCTTAAGTAAAAATGATTTATTATGGGCTAGGAAAATATGGAGTGGTCTTCCTAGGGATGCAATAGATCCAAGAAAATGGATAAATAGGAGTTAATTTGAAAAGTTTATTTAAAAATTCTAGTGTTTTGATAACTGGGGGTACAGGATCATTTGGAGAAAAAGCTGTTCATTATATTTTGAAGACATTAAAACCAAAAAGATTAATTGTTTTTAGTAGAGATGAGTTTAAACAATTTAATATGGAAAATAGAATATCAGAAAAGTTTAAAAAACAAGTGAGATTTTTTATAGGTGATGTTAGAGATAGAGAAAGGCTTACAAGAGCAATGAAAAATGTTGAATATGTAATTCATGCAGCTGCGATGAAACATGTTAATGCAAGTGAATATAATCCGATTGAAGCTATCAAAACTAACATCATAGGCGCAGAAAATATCATTAATGCATCTTTAGATTGTAGGGTAAAAAAAGTAATAGCGCTTTCTACTGATAAAGCTGCTAACCCTTCAAACTTATATGGTGCAACAAAACTTTGTTCAGATAAACTATTCATTGCTGCAAATAATATTGCTGGTGGAGAAATTACTAAGTTTTCTGTGGTTAGATATGGAAACGTTTTAGGCTCAAGAGGCAGCGTTGTAGAAGTGTTTAAAGAAGTAGTAGAAAATAATAAAAGTTTTATTCCTATAACACATCCTAAAATGACAAGATTTTGGATTACCTTGCAGCAAGGAGTAGAATTTGTATTGTCATCTTTTTCTCACATGTCAGGAGGAGAAATATTTGTTCCAAAAATTCCTAGTATGAATGTTGTGGAACTGGCAAAATGTATAGCGCCTAATTTGAAATATAAGATAGTTGGTATTAGGGCAGGAGAAAAATTACATGAGGTTATGATTACTAAAGAAGACGCAATGTCCACAGTTGAATTTGATGACAGATATGTAGTTCTTCCTAATAATGTTTTAAAATATAAAGGAAGAGAATATAATTTTAGAAATAAAAAAGGCAAAAAAGTTAATGATGGTTTTGAGTATACTTCTGACTCCAACAACATGTGGTTAAATAGTAAAGAGCTAATAAGAATGTTAAAAGAAAATTGATGATTAAAGTTTTGATAACTGGGTTTTCTGGTTTATTAGGTCCTTATGTATTTAATCGATTAAAAAATGATTTCATTGTTGTTACTAGTTCTAGGTCATCTGGTGATTATAGATGTGATATTACTAATTCCAATCAGGTAACGCTTATGTTAAAAGAAATTAGACCTAATGTGATAATTCATTGTGCTGCCTTGACTGATTTAGAAGTAGCAGAAAAAAATCCAAAACTAGCATTCTTAGTTAATGAAATAGGAACAAAAAATTTAGTTGAAAATATTGATGATAAAGTTCATTTCATTTATATTTCTACTGATCAAGTATTTCCAGATAAACCAGGACTTCATGTTGAGGGCACTGAAAAACCTATTAATGTTTATGGAAAATCTAAACTTAGCGGCTCTAATGTAGTAGAGAGCTTAAGAAAAAAATATACAATATGTCAAACTAATATATTTGGCCCAGCAATAAATTCCACTGCTAAGAGTTTCAGTGATAATATAATAAAAAAATTATCCTCAAGGGAGCATTTGAATCTTTTTTCAGATGTTTATTTTTCTCCATTACATGTAGAATCATTTAGTGATATAATTGTTAAGTTAATTAGAAAAAAAATTATAGGAAGATACAATATTGGATCTAGATTAGGAATGAGTAAGAAGGATTTTATAATTAAACTAGCAAATCATTTAGGCTTGTCTCTAAAATTTACAAAATCTATTAAAACAAAAAAAATTCAAAGAAAAGTAAAAAGAACGTTTGATTTGAGATTAGATACTACAAAGATAGAAGAAACTCTTAATAATAAAATGCCAAATCTAGATAAAGAAATTTTAAAATTATGAATTCTACATTTAAAACTAAAAATAAATTAGTGGGTATGGGTCAACCTACATATTTCATTGCGGATATTGCTGCAAATCATGACGGGAATCTTAATAAAGCAGTTGAACTCATTCATTTATGTGCTGAAAATGGAGCAGATGCTGCTAAATTTCAAAATTTTTCTGCTGAAACTATAGTATCAGATTTTGGGTTTAATGCTTTGGGAAAGCAAAAATCACATCAAGCAGGCTGGAAAAAATCTGTATCTGAGGTATACAAGGATGCGTCAATTCCATTAGAATGGACTAAAATTCTAAGAGATGAGTGCGATAAAGCTAACATTGATTATTTTACTTCCCCATACGATTTAAATATTTTAGATTACCTATCAGAGTATGTTTGTGCTTGGAAAATTGGCTCTGGAGATATCACCTGGCATGAAGCAATTACTAGCATGGCTAGGTATGATTTACCTATATTTATCGCATCAGGAGCTTCTACTTTAAACGAAGTAAAAGCTGCAATTAAATTGATAATTAAACACAATAAAAATATTTGTCTTATGCAATGTAATACTAATTATACTGCGAGTAATGAAAATTTTAATTACATAGAGCTTAATGTTTTAAAAACTTTTAAAAAAGAATTTTCTGATATAATTTTAGGATTATCTGATCATACGTCAGGCCATACTACAGTTTTAGGAGCGGTGGCATTAGGGGCTAAGGTTATCGAAAAGCATTTTACAGATTCTAATGATAGAGAGGGCCCGGATCATAAATTTTCTATGAATCCTTCATCTTGGAGAGAAATGATACTAAGAACTAGAGAATTGGAAAAAGCACTAGGTAATCAAGATAAGGTTATAATGAAAAATGAAATTGACACTGTAGTGTTACAAAGGAGAGCTATTAGAGCAAAGAAAAAGATTAAAAAAGGCTATAAAATAAAAAAAGAAGACATAGTTTTTTTAAGACCTTGTCCATTAAATGCATTGCCTCCTTATGAGGATCATTTGATTATAAATAAAACTGCAAATATTGATATTGAAAAAGAAGATATAATTACTATTGAAAAAATAAGATAATAGTGACTAAAATATGTATTATTATTCCTGCGCTTAACGAAGAAAAGACAATTGGTAGTGTAATTAAATTAAGCAGTAATTATGGAAATACTTTAGTGATTAATGATGCTTCAAATGATGGTACTAAAAAAATTGCTATCAAGAATGGAGCTACTGTTTTAAATAATAGAAGCACTTTAGGGTATGATGAATCAATATTAAAAGGTATAAAGTATGCGCTAAAAAAAAAATATGATTACATATTAACTATTGATGCTGATGGACAGCATCCAATAGAATTAATTCCTAAATTTATAAAATTTATAGAGCAAGATTATTACAAAATCATAGTAGGAAACAGAAAAAAATTTCCCCGTATTTCAGAGACGTTGTTTAATACTTATTCTAAGTATTTTCATTCTATCCCAGATAGTTTATGCGGAATGAAATTCTACTCAACAGAAGTTTTTACATTTTTAAATAAAAAGAAATTTTTAAATTCTATAGGAACTTATTTTTTAATAGAAGCTTCAAGAAGAAAAGTTCCTATAAAAACTATTAATATTAATATCAAAAAAAGAAAATATAGTAATTCAAAAATGGGTTTTTCATTATTTGCTAATTTAAAGATTCTAAAAGCAATGTTTATTACAATTATTCATGATATAAAATATAATTTATTAAATATTAAATGAAAAAAAATATAGTAGCCATCATTCAAGCAAGAGTAAATTCAACTAGATTACCTGGAAAAATATTAAAAAAAATAAATGGAATTTCATTTTTAGAGTTACAATTAAAAAGGTTAAAGAAATGCAAAAAAATCACTAAAGTAGTTTTAGCTTTTCCTGATAACTCTTCAAGTAATCCTCTAATAAATCTAGCTAAAAAGCTGGGCTGTACTTATTTTTTAGGTAGCGAAATTAATCTTTTATCTAGGTATTATAATGCTGCAAAATCTGTTAAGGCTGATTATATTGTTAGATTGACAAGTGATTGTCCATTATTAGACTTTACGCTTATAGATAATATGATAACTTTAATTTTAAGAAAAAAATATGATATTGTTACCAATGTATTACCTCCTTCTTGGCCTGACGGTTTAGACGTAAATATTTTTACTAAAGAACTACTTATAGATGCATATAATAATGCAAATCTTTTGAGTGATAAAGAACATGTTGTACCCTGGATGTGGAAAAATAGTAATCTTAAAAATGGAAAACCATACAGAGGGTATAATTACAAAAGTACAAATAACTATACTAATTATAGGTGGACATTAGATAATCAATTAGATTTAAATTTTTTTTCTAAAATAAGCGCAAAGCTTTCTTTGAAAAAATTAGAAGCAATATCCACTAAAGAACTTATTGATTTTTTTAAAAAAAATAAAAGTTTGATAAAAATAAATGCTGATAATATTAGAGATAGTGGTTATATTGAAAGTTTAAAAAAAGACAATGAAATTAAATAAATCAAAAAAAATATTTACTCAAGCTAAAGAGATCATTCCTTCTCAATCTCAAACTTTCTCAAAAAACTGGACGCAGTATCCATTTGGAACATCTCCTATATTTAGTCTTAGAGCTAATGGCCAATATATCTGGGATGTAGATAATAATAAATATATTGACTGGCCAATGGCGTTAGGACCGTTAATTTTAGGACATAACTACAAAGCTTTAAATGACAGATTAAAAAGCCAACTAGATCAAGGAATAGCTTTTTCTCTACCTAATAAGTTAGAAGTTGTTGTTGCTGATCAATTAATTAATTGGTTTAATTGTTTTGAAAAAGTTAGGTTTGGAAAAAATGGATCAGACGTAACCTCAGCTGCTGTAAGAGCAGCCAGGGCAATTACTTCAAGAGAGCACATACTGAGCTCTGGATATCATGGCTGGCAGGATTGGTTTATAGGAAGTACTTTGAGGTCAAAGGGAGTACCAAAAAATGTAAAAAAATTAATTCATACTTTTGAGTATAATAACATTCCTAGTTTAGAAAGATTGTTGCGTAAATATAAAGGAAAGGTCGCTGCGATAATTATGGAACCAATGGGTTTAATAAAACCAGAAAAAAATTTTTTAAGAAAAGTCAGAGAGTTAGCAAATAAGAATAAATGTTTATTAATATTTGACGAGTGCTGGACATGTTTTAGGTTACATGAGAAAGGAAGTATAGGGATCTATAACGTTATACCAGATATGCTTTGTATAGGGAAAGCTCTAGGTAATGGAATTCCTATATCTGCAGTTTTAGGTAAAAAAAGAGTTATGAGGGTTTTCGAAGATATATTTTTTTCTTTTACATTTGGAGGAGATGTTCTTGGTTTAAGTGCAGCCAATAATGTTCTAAAAATTATAAAAAAAGAATCCGTTATCAAGCACATAGAAGAAATAGGAACAAGCTTAATTAAGGGAGTTAATGATCTAATTAAATTATTTGATTTAAACAAGTATATCTCAATTAAAGGATATCCTGGTAGAAATGCTTTGTTTTTTGTAAATGACAATTATAACGGTTTATTACTAAAAAGTATTTTACAAGAAACATCAATAAGAAATGGAGTATTATCTGCTGCTTGGCATGCGCCTAGTTTTTCTCATAATTTAAAAGATGTAGAATATACTTTAGATACTTATGAAAAAGCTTTTAAAAAAATAAAAATTGGTTTAGAAAATAATAGTTTAAGAAAAACTCTAAAAGGAGAAATAGTTAAAGAAGTATTTAGAAAAATTTAAAAAGAGTATATATGAAAGAAAAAGTAAAAAAATATTATAGCTCAGTGTCAGACATTTATGACGAAATGTATGATGTTGATAGATTATTATCTTCCGAAGTATACATGGCTGATTATTTTAGATATAAGTTGATTATTAAAAGAATTAAGAAATTAAAAGTAACTGGTAAAATACTTGATGTAGGCTGTGGAGAAGGAACGCCATTAATTAGAATATGTAAATCAACTAAACTTGATCCTTTAGCAATTGATATAACTGAAAGCATGGTAGAGAAAACAAAAGAAAATTTTATTAAAAATAAATTCAATCCTAGAAATGTGCTTTTAGGAGATGTTTCTAAAAAAAATAGCTTTGATAATATTTTTAAAAACAAAAAGTTTGATGTAGCTATTTGTTTAGGAGTTATGCCGCATGTTGAAGATGTCACTTTAACCTTAAACAATATTAGGAAAAAACTAAAAAAAAATGGAAAGTTATTTGTTAGTTTTAGAAATGAGTTATTTTCTCTTTTCACCCTTAATAGACCAACCAAAGAATTTTTTCTTAGTAAATTTTTCACTAATATTCCAAAAAAAAATAGAAGTTTGATAGAAAAAGATTTGAATAAAAGATTTGAAGTCGAGCTACCACCTCTAAGAATTAGAAATAAAAAAGGAGGACCAGGATATGACACCACTCCTTCAAGGTTTCATAACCCTTTAACTATTGAAAAGGTAACCAAAAATGCAGGGTTCAAAGAACAAATACTTCATTTTTATCATTATCATCCACTACCACCAATGTATGAAAATACAAAAGTTAGCAAGAAATTATTTAGAGAACTATCTATAGAATTAGAAAAAAACCCTAATGATTGGAGAGGGTATTTTATGTGCTCTGCATTTTTATTGGAACTAACAGCATAATATATGTATAAATCACTAAGGCATCTATGGCCTTTACATAACACTATTAATTCTAGTTGTATCACAGAATTATTAATTTTGCGTGAAGCTTGTTAAAAAATTAAAAAAAAAATATATGTAGAATGCAGTGTAATACGAATTATACGGGAAGTTAAAATTATTTTAGTTATATCGAAAAAAATCTAATGAAAAAATTTAAAAAACTATTTGATAATATTATTCTTGGCCTTTCAGATCATACACCAGGGTACACTTACGTTTTAGTAAAGTTGCGTTAAGTGCACCTGTTTTTGAAAAGCATTTTAAAGCTGGTAACTTTTCTATAATAATATTAAACTTATCATAAAGGATTAGTTCTTAAATTACATTATATCAAATGTAGTTATATAAAAATGTGTGGCATATTAGGAATTACAAAATTTAATAATCTAGGAATAAATGATATTTCTTTTCTAGAGTTATTAAAGACTCAGCTACATAGAGGGCCAGACAGTCAATTTTATAAAAAAAGCGATGATCTAATATTAGGTAATACTAGACTAGCAATTATAGGGCTAAAGTCAGAAGAGGCTAGCTTACCCATAGCTGACGACTGTGCCATGCTTGCTTTCAATGGAGAAATTTATAATTACAAAGAACTTAATGCAATATTATTAAAAGAGAAAATTTTTACCAAAGGCTTTTCAGACTCAGAGACTTTATTTTTATTATTAAAAAGGTTTGGCGTATCTAAAACACTTGATTTAGTAGATGGCATGTTTGCTTTTGCTTTTTATAATAAACGAGAGAAGAGTTTATATTTAGCTAGGGATAGGGTTGGTGAAAGGTTTTTATACTGGAGCATTATAAAAGATAGTTTTATCTTTAGTTCAGAAATTAAGACTTTTACAAAGATTAAAGGTTTTGTTTCAAAGCCAAATATAGCATTAATAAAAGATTATTTTTTCACATCTAAAATAAATGGTACAAAAACATTCTTTAATGGGATCAATGAGTTGGAGCCTGGAAAATTTTTAAAATTAAATGTAATTAATAATAATATTAAATTCTATAATTATTGGAATATAGAGGATACCTTTAAAACAGAATTAACCTTAAATAAAAATGATATAATGGAAGAGGTCATTTCAAAATTAAACTTAGCTACTTCCTCTAGGTTAGTGAGTGATGTGCCAATATGCTTTTTTTTATCTGGAGGAATAGACTCTCATGTCTTATTAAAAAGTGTTTTATCAACTTATGAAAGCGAAAGTATTGAACTTTTTTTTGCCGATAATTTTTTAAATAAATATAGTGAGTTAAAAGACGTTGAACTAGGTATCAAATTTTATAAAGAACAAAATATAACAACGGATTTATTACTGAATATTAGTAAATTGTCATTAGAACAATACTTAGATGAACTAAATAAATTAATATGGTTCTATGATGAGCCTATACAGTTTATTAACTCAGTACTATTAAGCAAACTATGTAGAATGATAAATATTAAAAAATATAAAGTGGCATTTTCAGGTGAGGGATCTGATGAAATATTCTTTGGATATGAAAGATTCGTTAGGTCAAACAAATTAATAACAGAAGAGTCTAGTGATGAGGATAAAATAAAAGTTTTATATTATGGAGGAGGTATTCAAAATAAAGAATTAATCTCACATCTAGTAAAAAATTCTGGAGTGGCAAATGAACAAGATAGTGAAACATGGAAGTGGTTAAAAGAAAATATAAATCTAGAGTTTAATAAATTACAACTTATGTATAGTCAAAAATTTAGACTGCAAATGCTTTTACAAAGACAGGATCGTGTAGGAATGATGCACTCCTTGGAAATCAGAACACCTTATTTAGCACCAAACTATCTAAGTTATGTAAATAAAATACCTATGGATATGAAATATAACTTTAATAATAATATAACTAAAGAAATTCTTAAAAAAGCTTTCTATAAAAAGATACCAGATAGAATTATAAATAAAAAAAAAGAAGGTTTTGGTAGTGACATGCAGAGCTGGATAGGTAATAATTTAATGAAGGATGAAGTCTGCGGATCTATTTTAAATAAAAATAGTTTTTCTCATTCATACTTAGATGCTAAATTAGTAAAAAGTATATTAAAAAAACATTTTGATAAGAAACGTGATTATTCAACTTTAATTTGGATGATGTATTCCTTAGAAAAATGGCATAAGTTTTTTTTTGATAGGTGATTTAATAGAAATAACTATTAAATTATAGTAGAAGAAATTCTTTTAAGTTAACTACATGAAATATTTTTTATTATTACACATATATCTGTGATAGTAATAGTATAATTTATTTATTTAATATTATACTGAAAGGTAACAAGTGATCTGAGGAATTAAAAACAAAATATGTATATATATTTTAAAGAACTTAATTTTTAAGAATAAACTTAATTATTTTTTTTGAAAAAAATTAATATTGCTTTAGATAGCATTTATACTTCTGAGTTTTGATACAATATTCTTTGCTGCATCTTGTGCTGAAATCTCTTCAGTTTTAATTTCTATAAATGGCTTTTCTGGAGGCTCATATGGGCTTGAAATGGAAGTCATATTTTTTACTTCTCCCTTGATTGTTTTTTCATAAAGTTTTTTTGGATCTCTTTTCATGGTTGTTTCTAAAGACGTATTAATAAAAATTTCAAAGAATTCATTTTTTTCGAATTTACTTTTTGCCTGATGACGTTCAGCCTTGAATGGAGATATTAATGCTACAATTGTAATTATTCCTGCATCTACAAAGAGTTTAGCCATTTCTGAAACCCTTCTTATATTCTCTATTCTATCTTCTTTTGTAAAGCTAAGATCTTTACTTATTTTATTTCTTATATTATCTCCGTCTAGTATGTATGTGTGTTTGTTAAGTTTATTTAATAATACCTCAACAATACTAGCAATAGTAGTTTTTCCAGAGCCTGATATCCCGGTAAACCATAACACAAAAGGTGTCTGTTTTTTTATTATAGACCTGTCTTTTTTACTTAGATTAAAACGTTGAATGGGATTAATAACTAAAGGTTCTAATGAATTTAAAATTACACCAGCACCTAGAGTTTCTTTAGTCATTTTGTCTACCAATATAAATGATCCTAAAAACTTATTTTCTTCATAAGATGTAAAAGAAAGTTTTTTTATTAGATTTAATTCTATTTCGCATATATCATTTTTTTTAATGATATTGGCAGTATTAAAAGAAAATGAGTTAAAGTTAATTTTTTTAAATGGTTTGCTAATATAAACATCACTTAAAAATCCAGTTCTATAAAAATAATATACCCTTTGGTCATATAACTCTTCTTCACCAGTCCAAATAATTCTAGCTAAAAACTTATTAGAAACAGTAACAGACTTTTTATTATTAGAAATGATATTACCTCTTGAAATATCAGTCTCTTTATTGGTAGTAAAACTTATGGCATTTGTAAATTTAGAATTCTTAATATTTTTTTTACCAGAAAATATATTCTTAACTCTATTTTTCTCTTTGGAAGGAAATATGAAAATATCACTTTTTTCTTTCAAAACACCATTAATCATACTACACAAGTAATATCTTACATTTTTATTATTTCTTACAACGCCCTGCACAATTGAATATAATGTAGCATTAGTGTTGCTATAATCTTTTAAGTTTAATAAAAAATCTAATAATGTCGCACCATCGTACCATTTGGTTTTTAATGACTTTTTTAAAATATTGATATTTTTAGTAGCAGAACAAGGAATTATTTCACATTTTTCGAAATTTAAATTAGTTAATAAATTATTTAATTGATCAGATATTTTTAAAAAATAGGCCTTAGAATAATTGATTAAATCTATCTTATTAACAATAACAGCTAATGATTTAATTTTAAACAAAGATAATAAATATAAATGTCTTCTAGTTTGTACAGTAATACCCTTTTTTGCATTAACTAACAATATTGCAACATCGCAAATAGACGCAGCAGCAGCCATATTTTTAGTGTATTGCAGGTGTCCTGGACTATCACAAATGTTATATCTTACTTTGTTTATTGTTAGAGATTTAAAGGCTATATCTATAGTTATGGCTTGTTCTCTTTCTGAGATTAACCCATCCATTATCAAAGAATAGTCTATTTGATTTTTTAGATTACTATATTTTTTTGTGTCTTGTTCTAAGCTAATAACTTGATCTTTATAAAGAGCATTTAATTCAAAGATTAATTTTCCTATAAGTGAAGACTTCCCATCATCAACTGATCCACATATTATTAAGTTGTGTGATCTAATATATTTTTTCAAACTCACTAAAAATAACCTTTAATTTTTTTTATTTCCATACTTGAAATAGTATCATGATCTATAAATCGACCATTTCTTTCAGATATTTTTGAAACTTGTAATTCCTTAATAATTTCTTTTACAGTTTTAGCTTTACTAATAATACCAGCAGTAAGAGGATAACATCCTAAGGTTCTGAATCTAATATCCAGAAATTCTACTTTTTCGTTTTTTAAAGGTTTTAGTCTTCTATCATCTAACATTATATAACCACCATTTCTTTTAATAACTTTTCTTTTTTTAGAAAAGTATAGAGACGGTAATTTAATATTTTCTAATTCAATATATTTCCAGATATCAATTTCCTGCCAATTAGACAACGGGAATACCCTAAATGTATCTTCTTCCTGTTTAAGCTTATTGAAATGAAACCAAAATTCAGGCCTTTGATCCTTTGGGTTCCAGGCATTATTTTTTCTTAATGAAAATATCTTTTCTTTTGATCTTGACTTTTCTTCATCTCTTCTTGAACCTGTAATTATAAAATCAAAGTTATATTTAATTAATGCTTGTCTTAATGCCTCTGTTTTCATTATGTCCGTATAAAGTCCCGGACTAAAATTTATAGGATTTATATTTTTTTTATTTCCTTCTTTATTTGTATGAACTAATAAATTATATTGAGATTTTCTAAATAGGTTATCTCTGAAATTAATCATTTCTTTAAATTTCCACTTAGTATCTATATGAAGAAACTTACATGATATTTTTTTAGGATAAGTTGCTTTTTTTAATATATGAAAGAGAACAGAACTATCCTTACCTATTGAATATAAAACAACTGGATTATTTGCACTAGCAATAGTTTCTCTGATAATATAAATAGCTTCTTCTTCTAAATTGGAGATTATACTTTTCATAGCACACTAAACTAAATTATAACTATAAATTAAATTCTTTTTTAATTTGAAAGTATTCATTTACTTCATTCTTATATCTTAAATTAAGATACTCTATTTTTTCTCTGTTAGCTTTTTCTTTAAATTTATATTCTAAATTTTTTAAAAATAAGAAACCTAATATTTTTTTTAAATTTTTAATTATAGAGACAGGGAGCATAAACTTTAATCTATATATATATGGAAATTTACTGTAAAGCTGATTTAGTAAAGAAAATGAATAATTTATATTTAATTCACCTTTAATTTTAGGATTATCAATTTTAAAAATTTTTTTTAAAAACTGTTTTTGACCTTTTAAAGTTGTTAAGTTATTAAAATCTACCAAAAGTATATTTTTTTTTCCAAATTTCTTTTTAAGATATTCAATTTTTTCAACCAAGTTTACACTATCACTTACATGTTTAAATGCAGCATCATCTATAAAGCTTTTAATATTTAAGTTTTTTAAAGGTACTTTACCTCTAATGTGAAAGTTATGCCATGAAATTATAGTATCAACAGGATTTCTAATAATTAAAATTATTTTACTTTCTGGTAATATTTTATGTAATCTAGTTAATTTATCTTTAACATTTGAAGTAACAGGTAATGTGATTGCTTCATCGGAAAAAAAATTAATTTTTCCTTTAATTAAGTGTTTTCTTATCTGGTAAGCTTTATTATAATTTTTTTTTACACCTCTAATATAAGAATAAAAATATTCATGCTCATTAGCAGCTTTTTCTGAAAACGATTTTTCATGATCTCTTACTAGACCCAGAAAATTTATATTTTCTTGATCCTTGATAAGATTTTGTATAGTTGACGAAGCAGACTTTGCTAACCCTATGTGAACTAAGATCATAACTTACAATAAATTAATAACAATTACGAATGAATTACAACGATAACATTTTAAACAATTAAATCAATTTATTATTCTAGTTTATATTACATTTAATTTTTGTGTAACTTTATATACATTTATGATATTTACTAAAGAATCATTAATTAAGGAAATAAAATGGATTGGAAATTTAAAAGTTCTGCTAAAGAATTTCATGAAACTATTGATAAAATCTTGTCTATTGGTCATAACAAAAAAGATTTAATTCATCAGTATCCAGCTTTTGCAGGAGCAGCATTATTAGCAAGGCATTTAACTTTGTATGAATTATATAAAAAAGTATTAGATAAACCTGGTGATATTGCAGAAGTAGGAGTATTCAAAGGAGGAGCGTTTTTATACCTAGCTAAATTATGCGAAATATTTGAGGCTAATGCTTATACAAGAGTATTTGGCTTTGATTGGTTTGAGGGAATGGATCCAGATCCTAATAAAAAGGAAAAAGGACAGAAAAAAGGTTCATATAAAACTTCCTATGAACAACTAGACAAATTAGTTAAATATCAAAAATTAGAGCATGTAGCAAAAATAATTAAAATGGATGTTACAAAAGAATTAAAAAGTTTTTTTGATTTGCATAAGGGTATAAAATTTAAATTAGTTTTTTTAGATGCAGGAACATATGATGTAGTAAAAGCATGTTTGCCTTTATTTTGGGAAAGATTAATTACGGGCGGTATATTGTTATTAGATCAATATTCAGATATTAGAGCAAATGGGGAGACAGAAGCATTAGACGAGTTTCTCCCTAAAGCCAGCCTTCAAACATTTGCATGGTCTAGACACCCTACTTGCTTTATAGTTAAAGAGTAGTTCATGTTTAAATGTTTTTATAATTTTTTTAAAAACTAATGCAAGTACCATTTACAAAGCCATACTTTACTAAAGATATGAGCGTAAAGATTTTATATAATATTAAAAAAATTATTAATGAAAAAAATCTCATGATAGGAAATTTTTCTAATAGCTTAGAAAAAAAATTTTCTAATTTTATAGGCGTTAAATATGCAGTTTCAGTTAATTCAGCAACTACTGCGCTGCAGATGGCTTTAAGATATGCTAATGTTAGAGGTAAAGAAGTTATCGTCCCATCTGCTAGTTTTATTACTAACGTAAGCTCCGTAATATTTGAAAATGCCAAGCCAATACTAGTAGACTGTGATTTTAATACGTTAAGCTATAATATAAATGAATTAAAGAGTAAGGTTAATAAAAATACTGCAGCTATAGTTTTAGTACATTTAACTGGATATATAGCAGATAATTATAAAGAAATAGTAAAGTTGGCCAAGAAAAATAAAATCTTATTAATAGAAGATTGCTCACATGCTCATGGAAGTAAAGTGGATGGTAAACAGGCTGGAAGCATAGGAGACTTAGGAGTATTTAGTTTTTATCCAACCAAGGTATTAACAAGTGGATCTGGAGGAATTATAACGACTAATAATAAAAAAATATATGATTTAGCAAAATCTTTAAGAGTATTTGGCAAAAACTTTTCAAATAACTTTGTAGATAAGTTAGGAAATGACTGGTTCTTAGATGAGTTTCGTTCTGCTATAGTTTTAGAACAGTTAAGTGTTATAGAAGATATTTTAGAAAAACGAATGAAAGCTGCTAAATTTTATTTTCACAATTTACCAAAATCAGATTTATTTACATTTTTAAATTTAAAAAAAAACACACAATCATGTTGGTATAACTTTCCTATTTTTTTTAAAAAAATAGCACATAAAAATAAGTTTGAAAAAGAGTTTAGTAAAAATAATATAAGTACTAAGAGTATTTATAGGCCAGTTTTTGAGGAAAAAGTTTTTAGAAAATATTTTCATAAGCAAAAGTTTATTGGTTCAAAAAAGATGTTAAATTGCTCTTTATGCTTGCCTATTTATACTTCAATTACAAAAAAAGAATTAGTATATGTTGTTAAAATTTTTAAAAATATTCTGCAAACTTTTTAAGTTTTAAAATGCGTATCCTTGTTACAGGTGCTAATGGTTATTTAGGAAAAAGTTTAATTAGAAGCTTATTAGAGAAAAACTTCATCATTTTTGCTATTGTAAGAAACACAAATAAAAAGCACAATGAAGAGTTTTCTAAAGTAAATATTATAGAATTAGATCTAAAAAATAAAAGTAAGCTAGATTTAAAGCTTAAAGATATTAACCCAGAAATAATTTTTCATTTATCAGCTTTTATTCCAAATATGAATGAAAAAAAATATTATACAAGATCATATAGAGATAATTTACTGGTTACAAGAAACATATTAAATTATGCTTCAAAAATAAAGTGTTTAAAAAAAATAATTTTTTCATCAAGTATTTCTGTATTTACTAACATTAATGGCAAAAAAAAAAAAATTTCTGAAAATGACATTCCTAAACCTACAAATCATTATGGGTTACATAAGCTAAAAGCAGAGTTAGATATAAGAAATTGGGCTAAATATAATAATAAATGCGCAATAATTTTAAGGTTTTCAGGAATTCACGGATATCCAAGATGCTCTGGAGTAATATTTAATTTTTTAATCAGTGCAGTAAAAAACAATTTTATAGATGTAAAAAAACCTAATTATTATTTTTCTTTTTTATTTTTAGATGATGCTGTTAATGCTTGTAAAGCCGCATTATTAAAGGATAGCAAGCTTGGCACAACTTCAACTTATCATATTTCTGGTTCTGATATTATTAGTTTAGCAAAGTTAGCATATAAAATAAAAGCGATATTAGGAAAAAAAACAAGCATTAACATAAAAAAAAGTAAGAATGAAAACTTTTCTATCTTATGTAATAGAAAGGCAAAAAAAGATCTTAATTGGTTTCCTAAAAAAATAGACTATAGAATTAAGGAATTTATAAAAAAATTGGATATAATGTATTAAAGTTACAAATTGAATTATAAAGAATTATTAAATGTTAATAGCCATACATCAACCAAACTATTTCCCATGGACTGGATATTTTTATAAAATTATGAAAGCAGAATATTTTATTTTTTTAGACGATGCTCAATATACAAAAAATTCATTTATCAACAGGACTAATATTATAGATAATAAAAAAAAAGTATGGATGAGTATCCCTGTTAAAAATAAATTTGGATATAAAATTAATCAAACTATGGTTGCAGATAGCGAGTGGAAAAAAAAACATTTATCTAAAATAAAAAATTCATATAAAAAATCTATTTTTTTTAAAGAGCTTTGGATCAGGGTTAATGATCTTTTAGAAAGTATTAAAAGTAATTATATTTCCGATATCAATAAGGAAATTATAATTGCCATAAGTAGTTGGCTAAATTTTGAAACCAAATTTTATAATTCTTCATGCTTAGAAATTGATAATAATTTAAAGTCTGATGAAAGGCTAATAGAAATTATAAAATATTTTAAATGTAATAGTTATCTCTCTGGACAAGGAGGAAAAAAGTATCAAGATGAAAAAAAGTTTTCATTTAAAGAAATAAATTTGTTGTATTCTACGCCTTTAAATATGCCTTATAAACAAAATACTAGTAATTTTATTACTGGCTTAAGTATCTTAGATCCACTTTTTAATCTAGGATTTGAGGCAACCTTAAAATATATAAATAATTCTTTCGAGAGTTCATGCAAAAATTAAACATTTTATGCCTGGATATAGAAGGAGGGCATGGAGGATCATCTAAGAGTTTATTCAATTCTATTAAGTATTTAAATAAAGATAAATTTAAACCAATTGTAATATGTAAAAAAAATGGATTATTAAATAAATATGCAGAAATTGGCATTAAGTGTTTTGTAGATAAAACTATGCCTACATTTACAGCATTAAGAAAACAAAATAGAAATATATTATATTATTTTTTTTTTAAATTATATTTATGGCCGAGATCTATAATTTTCAGAAAAAACTTACTTGATATTATAGATAGATATAAAATACATATTGTACACTGCAACCTAATCTCTTTATTTTTGTTAGCTAAATGGTTAAAAAAAGAAAAACCATATTTAATTTTGACGCTTCATGTGCGCACAAATCCGGTAAATACTTATACTGGCAGATACCAAGCAAAAGTATCTCATAAAATATTTTCAAATAAAATTTTTATTACGGAAAATGAAAGAGAAAAAATGAATGCATTGATATATCCAGAAAAGACAGATGGAGAGTTAATTTATAACTCAGTTGAAATAAAAAAAGATTTAATTAAACCTAAATATGCTAAAAAGCTAAAAACTATTAAAATATTTTCATTATCTAACTATTCATATCCAAGAGGTACTGATAGGATTATAGACTTAGCAG
>CACCMS010000005.1 GCA_902547175.1 Rhodospirillaceae bacterium
TTAGCTTCGGGGATAACTTTAACAACTGGTGATTCCGGAGATGATACAGTTTCGGGCGTTATTTCTGGATCTGGTGCTTTAAATAAAGCTGGATCGGGTACTTTAACATTATCAGCCACCAATACTTATTCAGGGTCTACAACCCTTACTGCAGGCACTATTTCTATTAATTCTAGAAATAATTTAGGGGCTACTCCTGGTTCTGCAGACGCTGATAATATTATTTTTAATGGAGGAACTTTAAATACTACAGGGAGCTTTACTCTCGGATCCAACAAAGGAATTACACTGACAGGAAATGGAACCGTTGATGTAGACTCCTCTACTACACTTACTTATGGAGGAGTAATAACAGGTTCTGCGAATTTAACAAAGTTAGGCGCAGGAACATTAATATTATCGGGAACTAATACTTACACAGGGGACACTTCTATTAGTGTTGGAAAACTAACTGTTTCAGGCACTTTAGCAGATACGACTGATGTAATCAATTCAGGTATTTATGATGTTGATACAACGGATACTATACAGTCTTTAAGTGGTTCAGGTACTGTAGAATTGGCTAATGGAATAATTTTGACAACAGGAGACTCAGGCGATGATACCGTTTCAGGAATAATTTCAGGAGCAGGGTCATTGACGAAGGCCGGTTCAGGAACCTTAACACTTTCTGCAGCAAATACTTATACAGGGGACACCACGATTAGTGCAGGAACCTTAACTGTTTCAGGTACTCTAGCAGATACAACGGATGTGATTAATTCAGGAACTTATGACGTAGATGCAACTGATACGATTCAATCATTAAGTGGATCTGGTTCAGTAGAATTAGCAAGTGGTATTACTTTAACAATTGGTGATTCTGGCAATGATACTATTTCAGGGGTTATTTCTGGATTAGGAGATCTTACTAAAACAGGATCAGGTATTTTAACTTTATCAGGTTCTAATACATATTCAGGAGATACTACAATCAGTGCAGGAACTTTAAAATTAACTGGAACATTATCTGACAGCACAGATGTAGTAAATTCGGGGACATATGATGTAGATGCAACGGATACTATACAGTCTTTAAGTGGATCAGGAGCAGTAGAGCTTGCAAGTTCAATTACTTTAACAACTGGAGATTCTGGTGATGATACTATTTCAGGAATAATTTCCGGATCAGGATCTTTTACTAAAGCAGGTTCAGGTACTTTAACATTATCAGCTACCAATACTTATTCAGGATCTACAACGCTTACTTCAGGAACTATTTCTATTTCTTCTAGTGATAACTTAGGAGCTACTCCTGGATCAGCAGATGCTGACAATATAATTTTTAATGGAGGAACTCTAAATACGACGGGAACTTTTACATTAGGGACTAATAAAGGTATTACTTTGACCGGTAATGGAACTGTAAATACTGATTCATCGACTACTTTAACTTACGGTGGTATTATAGCTGGGTCTTCTAACTTAACAAAATCAGGGTCAGGTGTACTAGTATTATCAGGCACGAATACTTTTTCTGGAAATACTACAATAAGTGCTGGAACACTTACAGTTTCAGGGACTCTTTCCGATAGCACAGATGTAATAAATTCAGGAATTTATGATGTTGATGCTACGGACACGATTCAATCCCTTAGTGGATCTGGTGCCGTAGAACTTGCAAGTTCTATTACTTTAACCACTGGAGACTCAGGTGATGATACAATTTCGGGTGTAATATCTGGAGCCGGATTATTTACAAAAGCAGGGTCAGGAACATTAACTTTATCTGGGTCAAATACTTATACAGGCGCTACTTCAATAACAGCTGGTACAATAAGTATTGCTGCAGACTCTGGTTTAGGCGCTGCTCCAAGTTCAGAAACAGCAGGACATTTAACGTTAAATGGAGGAACTTTAAATAGCTCGGCAACCTTTACTTTAAGTGCAAACAGAGGTATGTCACTAGGTGGAAGTAACGGAACTATAGATGTTGATGGTTCAACAACATTAACCTATGCAGGTATAATTAAAGGATCAGGGTCATTAACAAAATCAGGCACAGGAACTTTAGTTTTATCTTCTTCATCAAGTGATTACTCAGGAGGAACTACGGTTGCAGCAGGGACGCTTTCTCTAGGAGGATCAAGTTCTGGATCAATTGGTTCTGCATCAAGAGGACCCGTAGGAACTGGGTCCATAACTGTAAACTCTGGTGCCACTTTGGATGTCAATACTACTCTAATCCATAATACCAAGACCAATAATGGTTCTATTGTTAATAAACCTACACCAACATTTGTATTCTCAAACGATAGCAAAACGGCTACTTATGGTGACACTGGAATTTCTGCAGATACATTAACAGAAAATACTAATGGTACGATCACTTATTCTAGTTCTAATACAGATATAGCAACAGTAAACTCTTCTTCAGGTGCATCTGCTTCAGTAGCAGCAGGAAGCACTACTATTACTGCAAGTGCTGCAGAAACTAATGAATACACATCAGCATCTGACAGTTTTACGCTTGTAATAAACAAAAAAACTTTAACAGCAAGCGCATCTGCTTCAAATAAGACTTATGATGGAGGCGTGTCGGCAACAGTAACATTAACTTTTTCTGGTCTAATTGGTTCTGAAACACTTGGTCAGAGTGTTTCTTCTACTTTTTCAGATGAAAACGTGGGCACAGGAATAACTGTTACAGTTAATTCTATAACATTATCTGATGGTACAAATGGAGGACTTGCAAACAATTACAGCATTAGTTCTGGTCAAACTACAACAGCAAATATTACAGCTAAATCCGTTACTGTCTCAGGTATTACAGCATCTAACAAGACCTATGATGCATCCACCTTGGCAACAGTAGATGTGAGCGGTGCTTCTTTTTCAGGCATAGTAAGCGGAGATAATTTGTCAGTATCTGCTTCAGGGGTGTTTGATAATGCTAATGTAGGAACTGCAAAGACAGTAACCCTTACCTCTTCGTATTCAGGTGATGATGTAAATAATTACTCTATTACTGATCAAGCATCTACTACGGCAGATGTAACGCAAAAAGCTCTTACTGTTACTGCGTCTGCATCTAATAAATCTTATGATGCAGCAACTACTGCTACTGTTACTCTTACTTTTTCTGGTTTAATAGGCTCTGAAACTCTAGGTCAGTCAGTTTCAGCTACTTTTTCAGATAAAAATGTGGGTGCCGGAAAAACCGTTACTGTTAACTCAATTACTTTGTCAAATGGTTCAAACGGAGGGCTGGCAGGCAATTATTCTATTTCCTCTGGGCAGACAGCTACAGCAGATATAACCACAAAAGCTTTGACAGTATCTGGTATTACAGGCGTAAATAAAACTTACGATGGGTCTGTGGGAGCAACTTTAAGTACCTCAGGCGTTACTTACTCTGGATTGGTTTCAGGTGATAGTTTCACTGTTACACCTACTGGAACATTTGATAATAAAAATGTAGGGACTGGAAAAACCGTAACCATTAGCAGTGCTTATTCTGGAGATGATATTGGCAATTATGTAATTACTGATCAATCTAGTACTACCGCTAATATAACAGCAAGATCTTTAACTGTTTCAGGTCTTGCAGCATCTAATAAAGCCTATGATGCAAGTACAACTGCTACCATAAGTAAGACAGGAGCAGTTTATGCAGGCTTAGTGAGTGGAGATGATTTTACTTTAACTGCTACTGGTGTTTTTAATAATGCAAACGTTGGAAATGGGAAAACAGTTACGATATCTTCATCATATTCTGGAGATGACGTTTCTAATTATTCTATAACTAACCAATCTAGTACTACTGCTAACGTTTTTGCTAAAACTCTTACAGCAACTGCTTCAGCTTCTAATAAAACTTATAATGGAAATACTACAGCAACAGTTACATTATCTTTCTCTGGATTAGTTGGCTCACAAACTCTAGGACAATCAGTAACTGCAGCTTTTAATAATAAAAATGTGGGAACAGCAAAAACAGTCACATTAAGCGCGATTACTTTATCTGATGGAAGCAACGGAGGACTAGCAAGTAATTATTCCATATCTGCAGGGCAAACTACAACAGCAAATATTACAGCAAAAGCTTTAACAGTTTCTGGAATTACAGCTTCTAATAAAACGTATGACGGTAACACGAATGCAACAACTGATGTTACTTCAGCAGTATATACTGGATTAGTAAGTGGTGATAATTTTGTAGTTTCAGCTACAGGAGCTTTTGATAATAAAAATGTAGGTACAGGAAAAACAGTTACTTTATCTTCTTCATATTCTGGAAGTGATGTTTCCAATTACTCTGTTACAGACCAATCAAGTACAACAGCAAATATAACTGCAAAAGCTATGACAGTTTCTGGTATTACTGCTTCAGATAAAAGCTATGACGGTTCTACTTCTTCAACTTTAGGTACATCAAATGTATTATATACTGGACTAGTAAATGGTGATAATTTTTCAGGGTCATATACTGGAACCTTTGATAATAAAAATGTGGGAACAGGAAAAACAGTTACTATATCTTCATCTTATTCTGGAGATGATGTGGCAAACTATTCAGTGACAGATCAATCTAGTACAACAGCTGCAATTATCAAAAAGACTTTAACTGCGACAGCAAGTGCATCCAATAAAACATACGATGGAAACACAACTGCAACTACCACTCTAACTTTTTCTGGCTTAGCAGGATCAGAGACTTTAGGACAATCTGTTTCATCAACATTCAATAATAAAAATGTAGGTACAGGAAAAACAGTAACAGTAAACACTATAACTTTATCTAATGGAAGCAACGGAGGATTAGCTAGTAATTATACTGTTAGTGCAGGGCAAACTACTACGGCGAACATTACAGCAAAAGCTTTGACAGTTTCTGGCATTACAGCTTCTAATAAAACGTATGACGCTAATACAAATGCTACTGTTAGTATTGGCTCTGTTTCATATTCTGGTTTGGTAAGTGGTGATAATTTTGTAGTTTCAGCTACAGGAACATTTGATAATAAAAATGTAGGAACAGGAAAGACAGTTACAATTTCTTCTTCATACTCTGGAAGTGATGTTTCTAATTATTCTATTACAAATCAATCTAGCACTACTGCTAACATTACTGCAAAGGCATTAACAGTTTCTGGTATTACCGCCTCTGATAAAACTTATGATGGCGCTACAAGTGCAACCTTAGGCACATCAAATATTCTATATAGTGGTCTAATAAGTGGTGATAGTTTTTCAGGAACTTATTCTGGAACTTTTAATAATGCAAATGTAGGAGCAGGAAAAACTGTTACGATATCTTCATCCTATTCTGGAGATGATGTAGCAAACTATTCAGTCACAGATCAATCAAGTTCAAGTGCAAGTATAGTAAAAAAATCTTTAACTGCATCGGCTACAGCATCTAATAAAACTTATAATGGAAATATAACCGCTGCCACCACTTTATCGTTTTCAGGGTTAGTGGGATCTGAGACTTTAGGACAATCTGTTTCATCAACATTTAATAATAAAAATGTGGGTACAGGAAAAACTGTAACCGTAAATTCTATAACTTTATCTGATGGAAGTAACGGAGGATTAGCAAGTAATTATTCTATTAGTGCAGGTCAAACTACAACGGCAAATATTACAGCAAAATCTTTAACAGTTTCTGGAATCACGGCTTCCAATAAAACATATGATGGAAATACAGTAGGAACTTTGAATTTAACAGGAACATCCTACTCAGGATTAGTTTCAGGAGATGATATTTCAATTTCTGCTACAGGTGCCTTTGATAATAAAAATGTAGGGACAGGAAAAACAGTAAATATTAGTTCTTCTTATTCAGGTGCTGATGTAGGTAATTACTCTATTACTGATCAATCTACTACTACAGCAAATATTACTGCCAGTGTTAGTGGTATTACTGTAATAGGAATTACTGCTAACAATAAAGATTATGATGGGAGTACATCAGCTACATTAGATACTTCTAATGTTTCATATTCAGGTCTGGTAGATGGAGATGATGTTTCAGGTTCATTTTCTGGAACTTTTAGTAATGCTAATGTAGGATCAAACAAAACCGTTAATATTAGTTCTTCCTATTCAGGTGCTGATGTAGGAAATTATACCATTACAGATCAGAGTACAACTACGGGTAATATAATTGCAAAATCTTTAACTGCAACTGCTTCAGCTTCTGATAAAACTTATGATGGTAATACTACAGCAACAGTGACACTATCTTTTTCAGGGTTAGTAGGATCAGAGACTTTAGGGCAGTCTGTCACAGCAGCATTTAATAATAAAAATGTAGGAACAGGAAAAACAGTTACAGTAAGCGCGATTACATTATCTGATGGAAGCAATGGTGGAGTAGCTAGCAACTATACTGTAAGTACAGGGCAAACTACTACGGCGAACATTACAGCAAAAGCTTTGACAGTTTCTGGCATTACAGCTTCTAATAAAACGTACGACGCTAATACGAATGCAACAACTGATGTTACTTCAGCAGTTTATACTGGATTAGTAAGTGGTGATAATTTTGTAGTTTCAGCTACAGGAACTTTTGATAATAAAAATATTGGAACATCAAAGACTGTGACATTATCCTCTTCGTATTCAGGAAGTGATGTTGCCAATTACTCTGTTACAGATCAATCAAGTACGACAGCGAACATTACAGCTAAGGCATTGACAGTTTCTGGTATTACTGCTTCAGATAAAAGTTATGATGGTTCTACAACTGCAACTTTAGGCACATCAAATATTTTATATAGTGGTCTAATAAGTGGTGATAGTTTTTCAGGGTCTTATTCTGGAACCTTTGATAATAAAAATGTGGGAACAGGAAAAACAGTTACTATCTCTTCCACTTATTCTGGAGATGATATAACAAACTATTCAGTCACAGATCAATCTAGTACAACAGCTGCAATTATTAAAAAGGCTTTAACTGCCTCAGCTTCAGCTTCTAATAAAACGTATAATGGAAATGCAACTGCAACTACGTCTCTAACTTTCTCAGGCTTAGTAGGATCAGAGACTTTAGGACAATCTGTAACATCAGCATTTAATAATAAAAATGTAGGAACAGGAAAAACAGTTACAGTAAGCGCGATTACATTATCTGATGGAAGTAACGGAGGAGTAGCAAGTAATTATTCAATAGCAGCAGGGCAAACTACAACAGCAAATATTACAGCAAAAGCTTTGACAGTTTCTGGTATTACAGCTTCTAATAAAACGTATGATGCTAATACAAATGCTACGATGGTTGTCACTTCAGCATCATATTCAGGATTAGTAAGTGGTGATAATTTTGTAGTTTCAGCTACAGGAACTTTTGATAATAAAAATATTGGAACTGGAAAAACAGTAACGATTTCTTCTTCATATTCAGGAAGTGATGTTTCCAATTATTCTATTACAAATCAATCTAGTACTACTGCAAATATTACTGCTAGATCATTAACGGTTTCTGGTATTACTGCTTCAGATAAAAGTTACGATGGTTCCACAACTGCAACTTTAGGAACATCAAACACTTTATATACTGGATTAGTAAGTGGTGACGATTTTTCAGGAAGTTATACAGGGACTTTTAATAATGCAAATGTAGGAAGTGGTAAAACTGTTACTATCTCTTCCACTTATTCTGGAGATGATGTGTCAAACTATTCAGTGACAGATCAATCTAGTACAACAGCAGCTATTGTTAAAAAATCTCTAACAGCTACTACATCATCTTCTAATAAAACTTATAATGGAAATGCGACTGCAACTACTACACTTTCATTCTCTGGCTTAGTTGGGTCTGAAACTTTAGGACAATCTGTATCATCAACATTCAATAATAAAAATGTGGGTACAGGAAAAACTGTAACTGTAAACTCTATAACCTTATCTGATGGAAGCAACGGAGGATTAGCAAGTAATTATACTATTAGTGCAGGTCAAACTACTACGGCAGATATTACAGCAAAATCTTTAACAGTTTCTGGAATCACGGCTTCCAATAAAACATATGATGGGAATACAAATGCTCCTTTAGATATATCTAATATTTCTTATTCAGGTCTGGTATCAGGGGATGATATAGGAGGTTCATTTTCAGGTGCTTTTGCTAACAAGAATATAGGCACAAGTAAATCTGTTACAATTACTTCGTCTTATTCCGGAGTAGACTCTAGTAATTATTCTATTACTGATCAATCCAGTGCTACTGCAAATATAACCGCAAGAACATTAACTGTTTCTGGTATTACTGCTTCAAATAAAAGTTATGATGCTACAACTTCTGCAACATTAGACACTTCAAATATTTCTTATGCAGGCTTAGTAAGCGGTGATAGCTTTTCAGGTAGTTTTACGGGGACCTTTAATAATGCTAACGTGGGCACTAGTAAGCTAGTAACTATTTCTTCCTCTTATTCTGGTGATGATTTAAATAACTATTCCATTACAGACCAATCTTCTACAGGTGCAAATATAAGCAAGGCATCACCAACTATTAGTGGGTTAAATGCACTATCAAAATATTCAGATGATGCAAACTATATTTTAGCTGGTACACCAAGTATAAGCGGCTTAAATATTTCTTATTCTTCTAGTAATACGAGTGTTGCAGGTGTTGATGTATCAACTGCTGAAGTTTCAATTTTAACTACAGGATTATCAACAATTACCGCATCAATTGCAGCTACATCAAATTATAATGCAGCAAGTGCAACTTATATCTTAACGGTAAGTACGAGACCTACTAGTAGCGGATCCCCTTCTCAAGTTGCTACCTATACAGCAATAAGAAGTATGAACGAAAATGTAAGTAATAGTAGTGGTAACATTTCTATAAGAGGATCTAATGGTAATCTAAATAATACTTCTATTTCAGGTGGTTCTATATCTGCTGGAAAAAATAGTGTAATTTCATCACAAGCAAAGGTAATAGTTTTAAGGCCTAATCTTGTTCCTGCCACAGAAGGAATTTATGAATTTTCAAATAATGAAGATGAAGATAGGTTAAAACCACCAGAAAAAAATAATGAGAGTTTCCAAAAGCTTGGAGAAATAATAGGAGTTGTAGATTATCTAGTTCAAATCGAATCTGAGAATAAAATATACAACTATAACTTAGAAGTAAGAGACGGAGGTATTTTAATCAAACCTAAAAACTTAGATTCATTTAGCTTCGCAGAATTTAATAAATCAGTAGTTATTGATAAAGCAATGGGGGCAGTACAAGAGAATTTCGGCATACCAACTTTTCAAATAAAAACCATAGTAATAGATTTATTGTCTAATATAGCTAGCAATTAGAAATAATATATAAACCAATATCTTTTTTATTAAAAGTCAGAAACTCTACCCTTAACTTCCCAGTCTCCATATCTAGTTGGTTCAGGACCTTTAGGTCCTCCTATTTCTTTAACTTTTTTGTTTTTATTCTTATTTTTTTTATTATTACTTTTATTTTCTTTTTTTGTGACTTTGTTCATAATTAAATTAAACAATATTGATAATGAAAAATAAAGATAAAAGTAGAACAATAGTAAAAATTGGAGTTCATAAGCATCTTCAAGGATTGACCTTAAAAGAAATAGAAGTAATACAAGACGAATATTTTAAAGAAAATAATTTAGATATAAGGGATAAGGCTTTCGTTAAAAATTTAACCTTAACTAGTATAAGAAATAGAGGGATATTAGAAAATGTTATTGCTAAGTATCTTGATAGACCATTACCCAAAAAATTAACAGAAATTAAAGCAATATTAATTATGGGGGTAGCTCAAATTCTATTTACAAGAACTGAAGATTACGCTGCAGTAAATACTACAGTTAATTTCTTTGAAGGAAGACTAAAAAAATGGAGAAGATTATCAAATGCTATATTAAGAAAAATAATTAGAGAAGAAAATTATAAAAACAAGAAGTATGAGCTTCGTTTAAATGTTCCTAACTGGTTATACAAGGTATGGAAAAAACAATATGGACAAAAGAACACGGAAAAAATTATAGATTTTATTTTTAAAGAACCGACCTTAGATTTAAAAATTAAAAAAGATTTTGATTTTTGGAAAAAAGAAATTAGAGGCGAACAAATTGCATATAATACTTTGCGATTAAATAAATCAGGGGATACTAAAAAAATTAGTGGTTATAAAGAGGGAGCATGGTGGGTGCAAAATCTTGCAGCACAAATACCAGTAGAGTTAATGGGTAATATTAAAAATGAAAAAGTATTAGATCTATGTGCTGCGCCGGGAGGAAAAACTGCTCAATTACTTAATGAAGGAGCAATAGTAACGGCTTTAGACATATCAGAAAAAAAAATTAAAATACTTAATAGTAATATTTCTAGGCTTAATTTAGAAAAAAATCTTACTGCAGTTTCTAAAGATTTTTTGAATTGGAATAGTGAAAAAAAATATAATAAAATTTTATTAGATGCTCCTTGTAGTGCTACAGGCACTGTAAGAAAAAATCCTGATGTATTATGGAATAAAGACGAAAAGGATATTGAAAGGCTTGCAAATACACAAAAAAATTTACTAGATAAGGCAATTAGTAAATTAAGTGATAAAGGAATATTGGTATATTGTAATTGCTCTATGCAGTTTGAAGAAGGAGAAAAAGTGATAGATTTTTTTATTAAAAAAAATAGAGTAAAATTATTGCCAATAAAACCGGAAGAGCTTAAACTTTTTCCTAAGGAAATTTTTAAAAATGGATTTATTAGAACATTACCTTACATGTATAATGAGTTTGGTGGTCTAGACGGGTTTTTTATAGCAAGGTTTATTAAAGCTTAATATTTAAATATGGTAAAAAAAAAAGTAAATATAGCAGCTTCAATATTATCTGCAGATTTTTCAATTTTAGGAAAAGAAGTCAAGGATGTAGATAAAGCTGGTAGTGATATGATCCATATTGATGTTATGGATGGAAGCTTTGTTCCTAATATCACTATAGGGCCTTCTGTAATATCTAAAATTAGACCATTTTCGAAGAAACCATTTGATGTACACCTTATGATTAACGAGCCATCAAAACATGTTGATGAGTTTATTGCCGCCGGTGCTGATATTTTAACCATACATTATGAAGCTGACCTTCATCCAATTAGAACTCTAGATTACATTAAAAGCAAGGGCATTAAAGCAGGGATAGCTATCAATCCAGCAACATCTGAAGTAGTTTTAGAAAGTCTTTTGGATTATTGTGATTTAATTTTAGTGATGTTAGTAAATCCAGGTTTTGGTGGACAAAAAACAATTTTATCACAAATCAAAAAAGTTAAATCTATTAGTACTATGCTTAAAAAGCATAAAAAAAATATATATCTGGAGGTTGATGGAGGAGTAAATCCTTTGAATATTAAAAATTTAGTACAATCAGGAGCAAATTTAATAGTAGCTGGTAATGCTATATTTAAGGATGGAAAAGATTTTTATGAAAAAAATATCAGAGCCTTAAAAGTTCCTCGAGTCAAGAAGTGATAATTTTCAGAATTGTTAAAAAATTTTTTTTTAAAACCAAATTATATGATTACTATTTATCAAAAAATAGTATTGAGGAAATTTCTTTTACTCCAAAAGATATTTGGCCAGGTGATCCTATTTTAGGTGACCAACTAGTTCAAGGTTATTATAACTTAGCAAATAAAAAAATATATTCTCCTGAAGAAACTTTATGGAAAATCTCTAATGCCAATACGTTTTGGCAAAGTGAAGCTCATAGCTTTTCATGGTTAAGGCATCTTAAGGCTAGATCAGGTTCACTCGCTAGAAAACATGCGAGGCTACTGATATTAGATTGGTTAAAACTATATGAAAATTATAATAATAAAACATGGGAATTAGAAGTTTTATCACGAAGAGTTTCTGCTTGGATTACTAATTTTGATTTCCTCCTTGCTGAAAAAGATAAAAACTTTTCAGATATTTTGTTAAAAAATCTTTTCAAACAAATAAAATTTTTAAGAAACCAAACCAACAAAAGCTATTTTTATTTTTTAGAAAAAAAATATGGATTAGAAGAAAGTTCAATCAAAAAAATAAAAGTTCTGCGAGCACTTATTTTAAGTAGTATGTGTTTTGAAAGCCAATTAGCTAGATTTTCTAATTACGTAAAAATATTGGAATCTGAAATTAAAAATAATTTCAATATTGATGGTATGCATGAAAGCAAATCTCCTTCAACTCAGCTAGAAATATTAGGTGACTTAGTAACAATTAGAGAGGCAATAGTTTCTAAGCACTTGAAGTGTCCCGATTTTTTAGAAAAAATAATAAAAAAAGGAGCGCATTCATTAAAATTTTTTAGAACACTCTCAGGAACCTTGGCTATATTTAATGGGTCAAAACAAGAAACTAAGTTTTTAATTGATAAAATTATAAATCAGGCTGACGGGCAACCTAGAGGAAGAGGTCCAATTAGTTTATCAAAAAGTGGCTTTGAAAAAATAGTATGTAATGGAATAATGTTGTTTGTAGATACTTATTATAATTGTAATAAAAACTACTCAAACGCTCCACATGCTATTGAGATAAATCTAGGAAAGAACCGTTTCATGGGTTCTTGTGGAACGATTTATAAAAAAAATAAAAATTGGAGAGAAAGTTTACTTTCTGCTTCTGCTCATTCTTCTTTGATATTAGAAAACACTAACCCCAATAGAAATAATGGATCAGACACTTTTGCATTTTCCAAACGTTATCAAAAAAATGGATCAGAAATAGTTTTTTTAAGACATGAAGGATATAAAAATAAATTTACTGCTACCTGTTCTAGGACAATTGAAGTTAACAGAACAGGAAAAAATATTGCTATACTAGAGGAAATACAAGCATTTAAACTTTTGAAGTTTGATATAAGAATACATTTAAATCCCAAAGTAAAAGTTTTATTGTCTTTGGATAAAAATAAAGCACTTTTAATTCTAGATGGACAGGGATGGGATTTTAGTTTCCAAGGAAATGTAAAACTATTATTAGAGCCTAGTATATTTGTAGAAGATAATGGGAAAGTTAAACAAACTAATCAATTGATCTTACAAGGGGAAACTTTAGAAGAGAGGACAGAGATTTTATGGGGATTCACAAAAAACTAATTTTTTAAGAAATAATACACCCAGCAACAGATAAACCTACACCAAATCCCATTAATAGATATTTTTTAGAATAAGTAAATTTATTTTCATTTTGTAAAATACTAATAGCTATAGGAATTGTCGCTGAAACAGTATTTCCAATATTTTCTATCTGGTTAAACCATTGCGAATCTAAAACATCTAGTTTCTTTTTCAATTTATTTAAAACTACGGCACTAGCTTGATGAAAAATAAAGGTATCTATATCTTCCTTTTTACAATTAGCTTTTTCTAACAATTCATGAGTTGCTTCTGGAACTAAATTTAATGAAAATTTTAGAACAGCTGGCCCATCCATATAAAGTTCTTTTTTTTCTTTTTTTACAGTTAAAAAATCTCCTCCATCTCCTGATGTTTTAAATATAAAAGGTCCAATTTCATTAGTTTCAGATTTTTCCAATATAACGGCTGCGGCCGCGTCACTAAATATAGGTCTTGATGTTCTATCTTTTTTTGAAATATATTTTGAATAATGATCAGCACATATAATTAAAACCCTAGAAGCACAATCATTTTGTATTAATGAGGTAGCTACTGATAATGCATAAACAAATCCTGAGCACCCTTGATTTATATCAAAAGCAAAGGAGTTTTTATTAATTCCTAACTCATCTTGTAAAAGGCATGCTCTTGTTGGTAAAGGTACACTAGGAGACTGTGTTACATATATTATTCCATCAACATTTTTATTTTGAGCTTTATTTATACAAGCTCTTCCTGTTTTTATACTAAGCGATTCTGGAGTCTCATTTTCTGCTAGTATATGTCTGTTTTTAATGCCTGTTTTTAATAAAAGTCTATCATAGTCCCATTCTTTATTAATATCACATAAGTCTTTTAGGCTTTCTTTTTTTTGTCCTAACTCGTAATGACTTGATATTATTTTTACCATTTACTTTCTAATCAAAAATTAAAGAATATTTACATTTTATATGTTATGTAGCTAATATAACTGATAAAAAAAAAATTATGCAAGATTTTTATGGTTTCTTCAATAATGGTAATGCTTTGCTGAAAGTATTTAGCTTTGTAATTATAACTGCTCTTAGTTTAGTTATAGCAAAAAAAATATTTTATAGATGGGAGTTTGTAGATAAACCTAATTTTAGATCTAACCATAAAAAACCAGTTGCTCTTGGAGGTGGAATAATAATAATTCCGCTTATAATTATTTTTTCTTTTCTAAATAATTATATTTGGAATCTAAATGTATTAATAAGCATTTTAATGCTTTTTTTTATATCAATGTGGGATGATTTTAAAAATATTAAACCACTCCCTAGGCTTTTTTTCCATTTTCTTGCAGTCACAATTCATATCATTTTCTATTTATACCCACAAATAGAAGATGATTTCATTAATAATAAAAATATACTTTTCATATTTAGTGTGTTCTTAATTTTTGGTGTGATTTGGTTCATAAATGCTTTCAATTTTATGGATGGAATAAATGGTATTACCTCGGTACAGGTTATTTCAATATGTTTAAGTTTATTAGCCTTAGACTATTATATTTATCATGAAATAAATATTTTAGCTTTCTCTGTATTAATTATTATTTCAGTTTTTCTCTACTTTAATTGGACTCCTGCAAGTATTTTTTTAGGAGACGCGGGAAGTATACCCTTAGGTTTTATAGTTTTCATTTTATTGACTGACTATGCATTAAAAGGAATTTGGATTATTTCTGTTATTCTACCACTTTACTATTTGATGGACACAAGTATAACTTTAATAAAGAGAGTTTATAAAAGGCAAAGGTTTTGGGAAGCTCATAAAGAACATTTCTATCAACAGGCTATTAAAAATGGATTTTCACACTCTTCAGTCAGTTTAAAATTATTAATAGTAAATATAGGCTTATTTTCCCTTTCTTTTTATGCTTATATATATAAAAATGATATCATCATTTTTATTATAGCTCTAGTTTGGTGTTCATTTTTTATGTATATCTTTTCGAAAAAAAAATAATTTAATATGAAAAACTTCTTAAATTTTAAAATAATTATAGCTATAGTAATTGACTTTATTTTATCTGGGTTAGCAATTAATATTTCTAACTATATTCGTTTAAACTTCTTTGAAGTAATTAAATTAGAAACAATAAGTGCTTGTTTGTTGTTACCAGTAGTTTTTATTTTTATAGGTATATATAAAAGGCCATGGAAATATTTCTCAATAGATGATTTATGGTCTTTGGTAAAGGCATGTCTTATAGCTAATATTCTTATTTTTTTAGCAATATTTATATTTAATAGATTAGAAAATATCCCAAGGTTAGTTATTATCTTAAATTTATTTATACTAGTTTTCTTAACTGGTAGCACAAGAATAATATATAGAACAATATTTGAAAAGTTTGCGTTTCTGTCTTCTGACAAAGCGAGAATACCAACTTTATTGATAGGCGCTGGAGACAATGCAGACTTTTTTATACGAGCTACTGAAAGAACTGATTCTGTTTATAATGTAATAGGCATACTAGACCTAGATCACAATAAAAACAAAGTACTATTAATTAGAGGTGTTTCTATATTAGGTAGCGTTAAGGATTTAGATAAAATAATTGATAAATTACAATTTAATAAAAAAAACCCGCAGAAAATTATTATTACCTCAAATAGCTTAAATGCTAAAGATATGTCGAATATAATGAAAATTGTAGATGCAAAAGGAATGACAATTGGCCGTGCACAATCTCCTAATCAATTAATTGAAGGAAGTAATATCAAATCTCAAGTTAAAGATATTAGCATTGAGGATTTATTAGGAAGAAGACAAAATAAATTAGAGCACAGTAAAATGAAAAGTTTCTTAAAAAATCAAACAGTTTTAATAACGGGGGCGGGTGGAAGTATTGGAAGTGAGTTAGCAAGAACAATAATATCATTAGGATTAAAAAAACTGATTCTATTAGATATAAGCGAAAATTCTATTTTTAATTTAGCTAATGAATTGAAAAAGCAATTGCAACAGAAAAAAACTATTCTAGTCTGTTGTAATTTAAGAAATGATGATGAGCTAGAAAAGGTTTTTACAAAATATAAACCTGGTATAGTTTATCACGCAGCTGCCCTGAAACATGTATTTATATGTGAAGAAAACCCTACTGAGGCCATAAGAACCAATATTTTTGGAACATATTCATTAGCAAACTTATCTGAAAAGTACCGAGTAAAATGTTTTGTTTTGATATCTACTGATAAAGCAGTTAATCCTTCTAGTGTGATGGGGGCTACCAAAAAATTTGCAGAAAGCATTATCCAATCCAAGGATCGTTTTTCTAAAAGTACTACTAGGTTTATAACAGTTAGGTTCGGTAATGTGCTTGGGTCTCAAGGTTCAGTAGTACCACTTTTTAAAAAACAAATTGCTGAAGGTGGGCCTGTTACAGTTACTGATAAAGATGTTACAAGGTTTTTTATGACTATTAGAGAGGCTGTAGCATTGGTCTTAAATGCAACCTTGGAACAATATCGCGCTTTTGCAAACCTCAGAGGCTGTGTAAGTGTTTTAAACATGGGTACATCTATAAAAATAGATATATTAGCAAAGCAGATGATAAAATTAGCAGGTTTTGTGCCACATAAACAGATTAAGATAGTTTATACAGGTTTAACAAAAGGTGAAAAGTTACATGAATCACTTTACAGTAAAGCAGAACAGAAAGTTGAAATAGGCGAAAAAGGTTTTTTTTTAGTTAAAAGTAAATTGTTAAATAGCCGAGATTTAATAAAAAAATTAGACAGCTTGAAAAAAAGTTATAATTACAGTAATACTAGTATCAAAAGTCACCTCTTAAAGCTAATCAAATGAGCAATGTATTAAGAATAAAAAAAAGCCTTATATCTGTTTCAGACAAAGCAAAAATAGTACAATTTGCTAGAGACTTGGCTAAAGAAAATATAGATATAATATCAACTGGTAATACCTTTAAAGAATTAAAAAAAAATAAAATAAATGTTACAAAGATTGAAGAAATTACTTCTTTTCCAGAAATATTAAGCGGTAGAGTTAAGACCTTACATCCAAAGATTTTTGGAGGAATTTTAGCGAATAACCTCGATCAATCACATGCGAGACAATTAAAACAGCACTCTATTCTTGAAATTCAACTAGTTGTTGTAAATTTATATCCATTTAAAGAGACTATTAAAACTTCAGATAACGTTAATAAATGCATAGAAAATATTGATATAGGAGGGCCTTCTTTAATAAGGGCGGCAGCTAAAAACTTTTTATCTACAGCCATAGTTACTGATATAGAAGACTATAATAAAGTTATTAATGAAATAAAAAAATTAGGTGGCATAAGTATTAAATTAAGAAAATTTTTAGCAACAAAAGCATTTAAAAAAACATTAAATTACGATAATGCAATTTTTAATTGGTTTTCTACTAAAATAATAAAAAACAAAGAAGAATATTTATTTTTAGAAGGGAAAAAAATAAATGATCTAAGGTATGGTGAAAACCCGCATCAGGCTGCTAGTATCTTTAGTTTCAATAATAATAAAGATAGTTTTTTTAAACAACTTAATGGAAAAGCACTCTCTTTTAATAATTTAAATGATTTAAGAGCCGGGCTATCATTGCTTGCTGAGTTTAAAAGTCCTACAGCAGTAATAATTAAACATGCAATACCTTGCGGTGTGGCGGAGACTAATAATATTTATAATTCATGGATGAAAGCTTACCAAGCAGATGAGCTTAGTGCCTTTGGAGGCGTAGTAGCCTTAAACGGTAATGTTGATAAAAAGTTAGCCGTTAAGTTAAGCTCTGTATTTTTAGAGGTAATAGCGGCTAAGACTTTTTCCAGAGAAGCATTAGAAGTATTTTATAAAAAGAAAAATCTAAGAGTAATTAAAATATTAAGACTTAAAAAATTTAAAAAAGAAAAACCTCAAAGCATTATAACGATGCCAGATATATTTTTAGTTCAGAACTGTGATACTTCTAATATTACTAAAAAAAATATTAAAGTTGTTTCTAAAAAAAAACCAACAAACAGAGAGCTTGATGATTTAATTTTTGCTAATAAAGTTGTTAAGCATGTAAGGTCGAATGCTATTGTATTAGCAAAAAATAAAGTTACTTTAGGTATTGGATCAGGAAATACAAGTAGGGTAGATTCTGTAAACTTTGCAATTCAAAAGTCAAAAAGAGCTAATTCTAAAAATAAGAAGAATTTTCTTTCAGGGTCAGTAATGGCCTCTGATGCTTTTTTCCCTTTTCCTGACAGCATTATGCTTGCCTATAAAGCTGGAGTTAAATCGGTTATTCAACCTGGAGGTTCTGTAAAGGATGATTTGGTCATCAAAGAAGTAGATGAAAAAAAGTTGTCTATGGTATTTTCATTTAAAAGATCATTCAGTCACTAGTATTTTTTATATTTTAGTTTTTCTTAACAATATTAAACCGACTATTAGGAAAATTAATATTGATGCCATTCCTGCACGTTGACTTTCAAAATATAATGTAAAAGATGCCACAAGCATAGGGCCTAAAAAATTCGTTACTTTACCAGATACGGCGTAAAGTCCAAACATTTGATTTAAATCTTTTTCACTAGATACTTTAATTAATGCTGTCCTACTACTTGATTGTATAGATCCGATAAAAAATCCTAAAGAAATACCTAATACCCAAAACAATAATTTATTATCTATTATTAATATTAAAAATGCTAAAAAAATTAATCCTATTAATGAAATGGTTAATATTTTTTTTATGCCCATAATATCTTCTAAATAACCCAATAAAAATGCACCTAATGCAGCAGATATATTTAAAGCAATTCCAAAATAAATAATTTCATAAAAGGTAAAGTTAAAAACACCTGAGGCATAAATTCCTCCAAAACTAAATAATGTAATCAATCCATCTGTATAAAACATTCTAGCTAATAAAAAATTAAATTTATCTTTTTCTTTAATTGTTTTAACAAGTAATTTTAATAATTTAGAAATGGAAAGTTTTTTTTTAGCAACTTTCTGATGCTCATAATGGATTAAAAAAGGCATACTGAAAATCAAATACCAAAAACAAACTATTACGCCACAAAATCTTATATGTTCATATTTATCTTTATTTAAACTCAATAAATTATGTTCTGGCAAAATTAAAAAAATTAATACTAGAAGCAAACAAGCAATTCCTCCCAAATAACCAGTTCCCCAAGCTATACCTGAAAATTTCCCTAAAGGCAGCGTGTTTTTAAAGTCTAATAATCGTGAATTGTAAAATACTTGGCTAAACTCAAAAAAAGTATTAGTTACAAAAATTATAATTAATGTATAAATAACAAAGTTTACCGAAGGAATTGAAAACCATAGTAGAAAACTTCCAAAGCAAACTATTATTGTTGATAACACGATAATAGTCTTAGAAAGTTTCTTGTTTGCGTCAGCTAATATTCCGAATATTGGACTAAGTAAAGCAATAAAAATACCTGATAAAGCAATTGTCCATCCCCAAAGGGAAGTTCCTTGAACTTTATTTTCAGCGATAACATTTACAAAGTAACTTGAAAATATAAATGTAATTATAATTGTAGAATACGGAGAATTAGCCCAATCAAATAAATAATAATAAAGTCTTTTTTTTTTTCCTTTATTCACTAGCTCCCTCTTTCAATTTTTTTAGTGTTTTATTAATTAGAGCAGCTCTATAGGCATTACTTTTATAGATATTAATAGATTTATTTATCATTTCAGGATTAAATACTGATAATCTACGCCAGTAATCATTAACATTTTCTAAAAAAAATCCTGCTTTAAATGCTAAATGCATTCCTTCTATATCGGCTTCTATCTCTCTGTTTTCATTAGACCAAACTAATATACTTTTTATTTGTCTGATTTTTGGTTTATCTAAATAATCAATTGCAAGCAAATTGGCCTCATTGGACTCAAAGTTTTTATAGTGTA
This sequence comes from Rhodospirillaceae bacterium, assembly GCA_902547175.1. Next base: position 20,070 of record CACCMS010000005.1, read on the forward strand.
AGATATTATGTGCTAACTCATGTCCAATTAAAAAAGCTAATTCATCTTTTGTCTGTGCTAACTTTATAGCAGCCATGGTTATAAAGACTTTTTCTCCATCAGCAAACGCGTTAGGAAAACCTGAAGGAAGCACTTGCACATTATAAGAACAACTCTGAATTCCAGTCATTTTTACTTTGATTTCTTGTTTTCCTCTTAATATTTTTAATGTTAAGTATTTTTTATTTTTTAGAATAAACAATAATTTCTTTCTAAAGTTTTGTGTATTTTTTTCATTTATTTCTAAAATTATATCATCTTTTAAAAGTCCAGCATTATAGGCTGGACTGTCTTTGCCTATTGATAAAATTATAGGAAATCCAGTGACTTGATACTTATGAAAATATTTAGGGTCTATGGAATTATTAAAAAGAGATAAAAATATTTGTTTGTCTTCTACTGGTAAGTCATCAACATCAGCAAAGAGTGTACCATATGATTTTTTTTTATTATCTTTACATTTTTTTTTATTTGCTAAGAGAATTGGCCAAGTTATTTTATGAACTTTTATTGAGGCTTTAGCCATTTCATTAATTAAAATTTTTTTTTGGACAAGTATTTCTTTTTTTTCTGCTATGCTAATTTCTTCTTCATAGGACTGATTTACAGTAGTAGAGCATGAAACTAATAAGGTAAATGTTAAAAAAATAAATATATAAATTTTGTAATGCATAATTGAACAACTTTAACAATTAAATTATAATAAACTACTATGTATAAAAAAAAACCTAAAGTTTTTATAACCAGGCGATTGCCTAAAAAAATAGAAACTAGAATGATGGAGTTATTTGATACTACTTTGAATGAAAAAGATGTTTTATTAACAGAAGAAGAATTGATAAATGTTTTTAAGAGTTATGAAATTATAGTTCCTTCAATAGCAGATAACATTTCTAAAAAGATAATAGAAAGTTCTAGCGAAAACACTAAGCTAATAGCTAACTTTGGCGCGGGGATTGATCACATTGATTTAAAAACAGCAAAGAACAGAGACATTATAGTTACTAATACTCCTGGGTTATTAGCAGAAGATACAGCAGATTTAGTACTTACTTTAATGCTAGCTCTGCCTAGAAGAATCTATGAAGGTTCTAAAATAGTAGTTCAAGGTAAATGGAATGGCTGGAGTCCAACACATATGCTTGGAAGCAGAATTCATGGTAAAAGGTTAGGCATAATAGGTATGGGAAGAATAGGTCAAGCTATAGCTAAAAGAGCTAAAGTTTTTGGTATATCTATTCATTACCATAATAGAAACCAGTTGCCTATTCAAATAGAAGAAGCATATGAAGCAACTTATTGGAAAAATTTAGGAGAAATGGTTAAGAGGATGGACATAGTATCTATTAATTGTCCATTAACAGAAAAAACTAAAGGAATGATATCAGAAAACATCCTAAAGTTAATGATGCCTAATTCTTATATAATTAATTCTTCTAGAAGCGAGATTATTGATGAGAAGGCATTAGTAAGAATGCTAAAAGAAAAAAAAATAGCAGGTGCAGGTTTAGATGTTTTCGGTGCGGAAAAAAAGCTTAAAACCGAGTTATTAGATTTTCCTAATACAATATTAATTCCTCACATGGGATCAGCAACAGTTGAAGGTAGAATAGAAATGGGAGAGAAAGTAATTGTAAATATTAAAACATTTATTGATGGGCATAACCCTCCAAATAGAATTATATAAATATTATTTCTCCTTGCTTATAGGAGTTTAAAATTGAATACATGCTTTTAGGTTTAATGCTTACTAAATTAGTAATTTCTTTGGTATTAATATTTAAAAACTCTATAGCAGACTCACAATAGAAAATTTCTACTTCTAGCTCTTTGCAATATGCAAACATTTCTTTGATTGATCCCATTTTTTTTTTTTTTAACTTTTCATTAATGCCTTCTTTGTCATAGTCTTGCCAATTTTTTTTTATAAAATGACAAGCATAACCGGAAATAAATATACTAACATTTTTGCCAGTAGCTTTTAAAGTAGACGCCAGTGAAAGGGCATAATAAAATTTATAAAAATCATTGCTAAATATTATAATTAAGTTACTAGATTTTGAGTCGGGCTTACCCACTTTATTTACCTGAACAAAATTTACAATTAGGATCTTTATTAATTTTTATTTTCCTAAAAGTATTGTTTAATAAATCATAGATATTTAAAAATCCTGACAGGGAACTTCCAATATTTAATATTTCTTTTATTACTTCTGTAGCTTGTAAAGAACCAAAAACTCCCCCTATACTTCCTAATACTCCATTGCTTGAGCAATTATTTATATTACTATCATTAGGTTCATTAGCAAAAAGACAACGGTAACAAGGTAGTTTTTTTTTATTTTTCCAAGTGGAAATTTGACCTTCATATTTAGTGATTGCAGCAGAGATTAAAGTCTTTTTTAATTTAAAGCACGTATCAGCCACTAAAAATCTTGTTTTAAAATTATCGCTGCCATCAGCAATAACATCCTGCTTAGCAATTAATTCAATTATATTGTCTGCATCAACTCTTGAATTAATTTTAGTAATCTTTATATTTGGATTGATTTTTTCAATAAAAGACTCTGCGCTATCAACTTTAGGTATTCCAATATTTTGAGTACTATGAATGACTTGTCTTTGTAAGTTTGATAATTCCACGTTATCATTATCTATAATAGTTATATTCCCAATGCCAGCAGCAGCCAAATACATGAGCAGAGGACTTCCTAGACCGCCCATTCCAATTACTAAAACTTTAGATTGTAAAAGTTTATACTGTCCTTCTCCCCCTATTTCGGGAAGTATAATATTTCTGGAATATCTATCTATATCTTTATCTGATAATTGCATTTGAAAATACCAATTTATAGCCCTGTAGAACCAAAACCTTGCTTACCTCTTTTTGTATCATTTGAGATTTCCTTTACAAGATTCATTTTTACTTTATAAGATGGAGCTACGATAAGTTGAGCTATTCTCATGCCAGGAGTTACTGAAAAGTCTTGTTTTCCATGGTTAATTAGAATTACTTTTAATTCTCCTCTATAATCGCTATCAATTGTACCAGGAGTATTTAAAACTGAAATTCCATTTTTGGCTGCAAGCCCTGACCTAGGCCTAACTTGTGCCTCATAACCCTTAGGTATTTCAATAATTATTCCAGTAGGGACAACAAAAAATTCGTTTCTTTTAATAATTATTTGATTATCAATACCTGCTTTTAAATCAAGACCAGAGGCTTCTATTGAACCATATTCTGGTTCACCTTTAGCATTATTTAAAATTTGTACATTTAGGTTAATTTCATTCATGATAATTTTAATTTAAAGAAGGTACTATTACCTCTTTAACAATTTTTTTTGCTAATTTTTTTTTATTCATTTTAGTAAGTTTTAAAAAAATACCTTTGGTATTCATAATAGCAACTTCATTCATATTACTGCCAAATACTTCTTTGCTATTAGCTACATTATTTGCAATTATAAAATCGCATTTTTTTTGTTTAATTTTTTTCATAGCATTTTGTGTTAGATGCTTTGTCTCAGCAGCAAATCCAACTACTAACCTCGGTCTTTTTTTGTGAAATGAAATGCTTTTAAGTATATCAGGATTGTCAATTAACTTTAACTTAGGGATGCCCTCTTCTTTTTTCATTTTATGCTTATTATAGTTTATTCTCCAATCAGTTACGGCAGCAACTGATATGAATAAATCTTTAGGGATTTTTTTTAAACAAACTTTTAGCATTTCTTCAGCGGTTTCTACTTTAATAAAGTTTGATAAGTTTGAAGGTGTAGATAAATTTGTAGGTCCTGAAATCAGTGAAACATTGGCTCCGTTTTTTACTAATTCTTCAGCTATTAGATAGCCTTGTATACCTGATGATTTATTACTTATAAAGCGAACAGGGTCTATAGGTTCTTGAGTTGGTCCAGCAGTTACAAGGGCATCAATGCCATCTAAAGGCTTAGTTTTGTCAAATAATATATCTAAATATTTTACAATATCATCAGGCTCTGACATTCTTCCCAAGCCATAGTCTCCACAGGCTAGTTTTCCTTCATTTCCAAAAATAAAATCATAACCTAAGCTTTGTAAATACTTAATATTCTTTTGGGTAATAGGGTTAGTTAACATATTTATGTTCATTGCTGGTACAAATAAAACTTTAGTTTTTGATGCAAGCAGAACTGTTGTAGCTAAGTCATCTGCGTATCCATTACTTACTTTGGCCATAAAGTTTGCAGAGGCTGGCAATACTATAATTAAATCATGCATTTTAGCAAGTTTAATATGGCCCATCTCTGTTTCTTCTGTTAAGTCGAATAGATTTTCATATACTCTTTTTTCTGTAAGCGAAGAAACTGATAAAGGGGTTATGAACTTTTTAGCTGAATTAGTCATAATTACATTAATAAAAAAATTTTTTTCTTTTAATTTTCTTATTAAGTAAAGAGCTTTATATGAAGCAATGCTACCTGTAATTACAATTAATATTTTTTTTCGCATTTATACCTTACTAAATACATTAAGTATTGCTATTCCAGCTAAATACTTTTTTTCAGTGTAACAAAAAAAGCCATTTTTGTTAAAAATATTCTTTAACTCTGGGTTATGATAAAAGTTATGAATTGAGTCTGTTAAGTATTGATAGGCATTTTCGTTTTTAGCTATCAGCTTGCCAATTTTGGGAATAATTTTATTTGAATAAAAATCATATGAAGGCTTTATTGATTTACTGTAGGATGGCGAAAATTCTAAACAATAAATCTTCCCTCCATATTTTAAAACGCGATAACATTCTTTAATTGATTTATCTATATCGGAAAAATTTCTTAGTCCAAATGATAGAGTAATCAAGTCTATGCAATTATTAGGAAGTGACATTAATTCAGCAGAACCATTTACACAAAATATATGTTTATTTTTAAATCTATATTTTGCTTTTTTTATCATTTCATAACTTAAATCATAAATTATTATGGTGCTCTCTTTAAACTTTTCATATAATCGCTCACTTATATCTCCAGTACCTCCTGCTAAATCTAATATTACGGAAGGTTTTGAATTGTTAATATTTTGTATAAGATCTTTCTTCCATAACCTATGTAAACCAAAACTCATTAAATCATTCATTAGATCATATTGGTTTGATACTTTATTAAATAGACTTTTTACCAATTCTTTTTTGGTTTTAATTTTAACTATCTTTTTGCCAAATTTTACTTTATTCATTTTATATTTTTTTTAATAATATTTATTATGCCAGAATTACCAGAAGTTGAAACTGTTTGTAGAGTGCTATCAAAAAATATTATTGGTTTGACTATAAAAAGGGTGAAAATCATTAATAAGAATTTAAGATATCCTCTACCTTCAAATATAAAAAAAAAAATTCTTCAATCTGACATAAAATCAATAATTAGAAGGGGAAAGTACGGGTTAATTTTGTTAAGCAATAGAAATGTAATAATTTTTCATTTAGGTATGACAGGAAAATTCAAAATTGATTTAAGAGTTTTCAAAAAAACAAAGCATGATCATTTAGTATTAGAATTCAATAATAATTTAAAATTAATTTATAACGATACACGAAAATTTGGTTACATTAGATTAGCAGAAAAACCATTTGATATTTTTAATTTTAAAAATTTAGGATATGAGCCCTCAATAGCTATAAATTTTAGGGATATATTATTTGCTAAAATTAAAAGACGTAAAGCCTCTATAAAATATATTTTATTAGATCAAAGTTTTATATGTGGTGTTGGTAATATTTATGCAAGCGAAATTCTATATAAAGCAAAAATTTCACCCTTTAAAAAAGGAATTAAATTTAATAGAAATGAGTTTACAGTTCTTTTAAAAGCTTTACAAAATATTATTGAGGAAGCTATTAAAAAAGGAGGCTCTAGCATTAAAGATTATGCCAGTCCGCAAGATGATTTAGGGTATTTTCAAACGCAATTTCAAGTATATGATAGAGAGAGATTACCTTGCTATTATTGTAAATCTTTGATAACTAGGGTTAAACAAGGAGGCAGATCAACTTTTTTTTGTATAAAATGTCAAAACTAGATTGAACGAGAGGTAGTGTTATGGAGTTAGAAAATATAATTTTTAAAAAGGGTAACAAAATAGCCACTATTACATTAAATAGACCAAAATTTTTAAATGCTCTATGCGATCAACTAATTAAAGAAATTAATTATGTTTTAGATTTGTTATCAATGGATGATGAAGTGCACGTAGTAATCCTTAAAGGCAGTCATAAAGCTTTTGCGGCGGGAGCAGATATAAATGAAATGAAAGATTTAAAACTTATTTCTCATATCAAAAAAGACTTTATTAAACCATGGGAAAAAATAAGTAAATTTAAAAAACCTATTATTGCATCTGTAGCAGGATACGCTCTAGGAGGCGGATGCGAAATTGCAATGATGTGTGATGTAATTATAGCTGCGAAAAATGCTAAATTTGGGCAACCTGAAATAAACCTTGGGACAATACCCGCTGCAGGAGGTACTCAAAGACTAGTAAAGTCAGTAGGAAAATCAAAGGCAATGGAGTTGGTGCTTTCAGGTTCTACAATAAATGCTGAAGAAGCCTTAAATTACGGTTTAGTATCAAAAGTAGTTCCTTTAGAAGATTTAGATGAGGAAACAATCAATTTGGCAAAAAAAATAGCTAACAAGTCTTTACCCATCTTAATTTTGGCTAAAGAAGCAATTTTAAGATCTTTTGAGTCAACACTATCTGAAGGTATGATAAATGAACGAAGATTATTTCAATCTACTTTTGAATTAGAAGACAGAAAAGAGGGTATGATGGCTTTTTTGGAAAAAAGACCGCCAAAGTTTAAAAATAATTAAGTTGTTTATCGTTGAAAAAATAAAAAAATTGTATATTGTAATACTTTTTAGGAGAAAATATGGCTAATACAAGTTCAGCTAAGAAGAAAGTTAGGGTTATTGAAAGAAAAACTATTTCTAGAGAAATGTATAGAAATAAAATAAAAACCTACATCAAAAAGGTCGAATCATTGATAACTGAAAAAGACCAGAAATCTGCTATGGAATTACTTAAAAAAGTTGATCCAAAATTACAAGCCTCTAAAAATAAAAAAATCTTTTCTAAAGCTAAAATTTCTCGTATTCAAAAAAGACTGAATTCAAGGATTGTTCAATTAAAAAAAAAATAATTTAAATTTTATCTTTTAAAGTTTTTGCATTTATATATCTTTAAATTATATAAAAAATTTAAAATTTAGTGTCGTAGGAAAAAACCTAATCTTACGTGAGGGGAGAATTTTGGACAATTTTAGAATTGATAAATTAGACAGTGATCAAGAAACCACACTAAATAAATTATTTATGAAGGTGCAAGTAAATCTGGTTGAAGAATTAGGACAATCAGCTTTTAAAAGTTGGCTGTCATCATTAAGATTTAATAAAATAGATAACAATATACTATATTTATCCTTACCATCTAGTTTTTTAAGCGACTGGGTCATTCCTCATTATGGTAACAAGATCGACACTATATGTAAGAGATTTTTTATAGGTATAAAAAAAACTAAAATAATTGTTAATTCAAAATTTAAAGAAAAAAGTAATAATCTACATGATTTTGTTGATTTAACAAATAAAGGTAGTATCAACTACATCAATGCTGCCTCTCCTTTAGATCCTAGATTTAATTTTAATAACTTTATAGTTGGTAAATCAAACGAATTTGCTTTTGCAGCGGCTAAAAAGGTAGCAGATATTAACAAAGTTTCTTTTAACCCTCTGTTTCTTTTTGGGGGTGTCGGATTAGGAAAAACACACCTTATGCATGCAGTAGCTTGGGATATTCAAGAAAGAAACCCTGAAAGAAAGGTTGTATATCTATCAGCTGAAAAGTTCATGTACGAATTTGTAAAATCATTACGTCATAAGGATATAATGGCGTTCAAAGAAAAATTTAGATCGGTTGATGTTTTAATGATTGATGATATTCAATTTATAGCAGGAAAGGACAGCACTCAAGAAGAGTTTTTTCATACATTTAACTCACTAGTAGATCAGAAGAAACAAATTATTATAAGCGGAGATCGCTCGCCTGCTGATTTGGATGGAGTTGAAGAGAGGCTGAGATCAAGACTAAGCTTTGGGGTGGTAGGAGAATTACATAAAACAGACTACGAATTAAGGGTGCGCATTCTAAAATCAAAGGTTACTGAAAACAAAAATGTAAAAGTGGATAATGATATAATAGAACACTTAGCAAAAAATATTACTTCTAATGTAAGAGAATTAGAAGGGGCATATAGAAGATTGTGCGCACATGTTGAGTTAGTTAACAGACCGTTAACACTAGATACAGCTAAACAGATACTCCATGATATATTTAAGGCAAATAATAAGAATGTTACTATTGAAGAAATACAAAAAAGGGTTTCAGAGTATTTTAATATTAGGCAAAGTGATATGTTATCTACTAGAAGATCTAGGGTAGTTGCTAGACCAAGACAAATAGCAATGTATTTATCTAAAGTCTGCACCACAAAATCTTTGCCTGAGATAGGAAAACTGTTTGGAGGTAGAGACCACACAACAGTTATTCATGCAGTTAAAAAGGTGGAAAGCTTATATAAAACAGATATTTCTTTTTCAGAACATATTAAAGTATTGAAAAAGTCTTTTATTTGATAGGACTAAGTTGTTGGATTTTATTTAGATTTTGTTTATAATACTATATTTAGTATTTTATATTATATATTATACTATTTATATTGATAATATAGGTGTTTGGCATGAAAGCTATTATAGAAAAAAAGAAGTTAATGCAAGCATTAACTCACCTTCACGGAGTTGTAGAAAAAAGAAATACTATCCCAATACTAGCAAATGTTTTAATTGAAGCTAAAGATAATTTTTTATCACTAGCAGCAACTGATATGGAGATAGCCGAATTACAAAAAGTCTCATGTGAAATTGAGCAAAATGGAATAATTACAACACCAGCCCATGTACTTCATGATATAGTAAGAAAACTTCCTGAAAATGCTCTTATAGAATTGGAGAGTTCTGAAGGAAAAAAACTAGAAATTAAAACAGACAAAATATCCTTCTCTTTGATGTGTTTAAATCCAAAAGACTTTCCAGATATTCATTCAGCTAATTTTCCTGATAGCTTTGAAATTGAAGCAGATAAGTTATCCAGGCTTATAGATAAAACTTTATTTTCAGTTTCTACTGAAGAAACTAGATATTATTTGAATGGTATCTATATCCATTCTGTGAAAGAGGAAAATGATGAGCGGTTTCGAGTGGTAGCTACTGATGGCCATAGGCTATCTCGATTAAGCACAGAACTTCCTTTAAATGCAAAAAACTTGGAAGGAGTCATAATACCCAGAAAGACAGTTATTGAATTAAGAAAAATAATTGATAGCAAACAAAATACAGTTAAAATACAACTTTCAAAAAATAAGATTAGATTTGTCATTGACAATATTTCTTTGACCTCTAAATTGCTGGATGGTGCATTTCCTGACTATGAGAAAGTTATTCCAACTAATAATACTAAAGAATTAATTATTGATAATAAAGAATTTATAGATGCAGTTGATAGAGTATCTACAGTTTCTTCAGATAGAACTAGAGCAATAAAGTTTGAATTAAGTGATAAACAATTAATAATTAGTGCAGAAAACCCTGATCAAGGAAGCGCTAAGGAGCATTTAAATGTTCATTATACTGGTGACAATATAGAAATAGGGTTTAACTCAAGATACTTATTAGATATAGCAAAACAAATTAGTGGCGCTCAAGTAAAATTTTTACTTTCAGATAAACTTTCTCCTACTTTAATATTTGATGATGATGATAAACAAGCTTTATATTTATTAATGCCTATGCATATATAAATGATAATTGGGTAAATGCTTAATAAATATTCAAACGAAGACTATAATTATATCAACAGACTCAGGGTTAGAAGCTTTAGAGCGCATAATGATATTAGTTTTAAACCAGGAAACTCTTCAGTCTTAATTTTAGGCTCAAATGGAGTAGGTAAAACTAGCATACTAGAGGCAATATCCATATTTTCTTATGGAAAGGGAATAAGAAATGCACAGTTTTATGATATGATTAACAAGGATGAAAAAGGATTTTTAATTGATCTAGACTTAAATTTAAGAGAAAATCTTGTCTTAGAATATCAAACTGCATATAACAAATTAGATAGGTCTAGAAAGGTAATGATTAATAATAAAGAGATTACAGCAAAGCATTCTAGAAAGACTATACCAATGTTGTGGATAGCTCCCTATACTGAAAAAATATTTACAGGTTCAGCAATGATCAGAAGAAACTTTTTAGATAAACTAGTTAATATTTTTGATAGTGATCATTCTGTGCGATTAAATCAATATGACAAAAACATGAAACAAAGAAATAAACTTCTGAAAGACAATGTAGATGATGCTAATTGGTTAGGAGCATTAGAAAAAAAACTATCTGAGTTATCAGTTTCAATTTGCTCCTCTAGATTAGATCTATTAGACAGATTATCGAAAAAACTAAAAAGCTCAGTAGATAAATTCCCTAAATTAGAAATAGGTTTTTATGATTCATTAGAAAATGATCTAATAAAAAAAGCAGCGATAGATGTAGAAGAACTTTTAAGAGAAAAATTAGAAGCTAACAGAGAAATTGATAGATTATTAGGTGGTAGCAGAGTAGGATGCCATAAAACAGATTTAATGGTAAAAAATTTACAAAAAAACTTTTCGGCTGAATTATGCTCTTCAGGAGAACAAAAGTCTATTTTGATATCGTTAGTATTATCTACAGCTTCAGCTTTTATGGAATATACAAAAAAATCTCCAATAATTTTATTAGATGAGGTGTTCACCCATCTTGACGTAGAAAAAAAATCAAGTCTGCTAGAAAAGTTAGTAGATTTACAGTCACAAATTTGGATCACAGCCACTGAAAAAGAGAAATTTTTTAAAAACAAAAAAAATTTTTGTTTTCATCATTTAACTGAAAATGGATTACAAAATGCCTATTAAAAATAAAAAAGATAACATGAGCTACAATGCAGATTCAATTAAAGTACTAAAGGGCCTTGACGCAGTAAAAAAAAGACCTGGTATGTATATAGGCGATACAGATGATGGAAGTGGTTTACATCATATGGTTTTTGAAGTTGTAGACAATTCTATAGATGAGGCTCTAGCAGGCTATTGTAGCGAAATTTTGGTTTTTATTAACAAAGATGGTTCAGTGACTGTTCAGGATAATGGAAGAGGAATACCAATTGATAAACATTCAGAGGGGACATCTGCTGCAGAAGTTATAATGACTAAACTTCATGCAGGTGGCAAGTTTGATGATAACTCTTATAAAGTATCTGGTGGATTACATGGTGTTGGTGTTTCTGTAGTAAATGCACTTTCTAATAAATTAATTTTACAAATATTTAGAGAAAATGAAATTTATGAGTTGCAATTTTCTGATGGTAATACTGTTATTCCTTTAAAAAAAGTAGGAAAGTCAAATATTAAAAATGGAACTAAACTAACATTTTATCCTTCAGAAAATATATTTTCTAACATTAAATTTGAGTTTAGTATCTTAGAAAGACGATTACGTGAACTGGGTTTTTTAAACTCTAATATTAAAATATTACTCAAAGATAATAGAGAAAACCCAGTACAAGAAAAAAGTTTTCATTACACTGGAGGATTATCAGAGTTTGTATTATGGATGTCTAAGACCAGTCAGCCTCTCCACTCAAAGGTAATTAATATTAATGGAGAAAAAGATTCTATAAAAATAGAAGCTTCACTAAGGTGGACTGATACTTACCACGAGAGTGTAAAAAGTTATACAAATAATATTCCTCAAAGAGATGGGGGTACACACCTAGCTGGGTTTAGAGCAGCATTAACTAGAGTATTATCTAAATATGTTAAAGAAAACAGCGTTGGAAAAAAAGATAAATTAAATTTTACAGGTGAAGATATGCGTGAAGGATTGTATGCCATTATTTCTGTAAAAGTACCAGATCCTAAATTCTCATCTCAAACCAAGGATAAATTAGTTTCATCAGAAGTAAGGCCTGCAGTTGAAGGTATTATAAATGAACAGTTATCTCACTGGATGGAAGAAAACCCTTCTGATGGAAAATTAATTTGTAAGAAAATAATAGATGCTGCCTCAGCAAGAGAAGCAGCCAGAAAAGCTAGAGACTTATCTAGAAGAAAAAATGCTTTGGATATAAGTAGTCTTCCAGGAAAATTGGCAGACTGTCAAGAAAAGGATGCAGAAAAAGCAGAGTTATTTTTAGTTGAGGGAGATAGTGCAGGAGGTTCTGCAAAGCAAGCAAGAAATAGAATTTTTCAAGCTATTTTGCCTCTAAGAGGAAAAATATTAAATACTTGGCAGCCCAGAATATCTGCAGTTCTGGCTTCTAATGAAATTGGAGCAATGATTACAGCAATGGGAACGGGGATAGATAAAGACTTTACTCTTGATAAATTGAGGTATAATAAAATTATTATAATGACTGATGCTGATGTAGATGGTTCTCATATACGTACTTTAATATTAACTTTCTTTTTTAAATACATGAAGGATATAATTAAAAATGGACATTTATATGTAGCGCAACCACCTCTTTTTAAAGTAAAAAGAGGAAAAAGCGAAGTTTACTTAAAGGATGAAGATAGTTTAGATTATTTTTTAATAGAAAGTTCAATTAATGACTTTTCTCTTAGCTATGGTAAAGAAAATATAGAAATTATAGGAGATCCATTGCTTAATTTATTAAAAAACACTTACTATCAGGCTAAGTTAATTTCTAATATGGTAACTGATATTAATCATAATGTGCTTCAATCCTTATTGGTAAATGGGTTAGCTGATTTAGTAGACTTCTCTGATATTAATAAGTTAAAAAAACTTTGTTCAAGTTTAGAGAAGCATTTGAGTTTACAGAGCAAAGAAGGAGAAAAGTGGGAAAGTAAATTTATAACAGATAGTAAGCAGATAAATATTAAACATACAAGTAATGAATTAGAAAAAAAATATTTCATTAAAGAAGACATTCTTTTAATTCCTGAAATCAAAGCATTAAAACAATTTAGTGAAGAGCTAAATGACATTTTTAAAAGCACAACTAAATTAAAAGTATCTGAAAAAGTTTTTGAGGTTTTTGGGCCACTAGATCTCTATAATATTGTCTATGACTTTACTAGAAGAAGTTATTCAATACAGAGGTATAAAGGATTAGGTGAAATGAATCCTGATCAATTATGGGAAACTACACTTGACCCAGACTCTCGTACTTTATTACAGGTACAATACAAAGATGAATGGGCAGCAGATGAACTATTTGGTAAACTTATGGGAGGTAATGTAGAGCCTAGACGTAACTTTATTCAAAAGTATGCTCTTGAAGCAAGCAACATAGACACATAAGAGTTTTGTGAAAACCTTAAGAGTAATAATCTTATTATTATCTTTATTAGCAATATTATGGGTAGCATATTGTATTATAACATTGCCAGATTTATCGGGATTGGGCAATAAGACTAGAAGTCCTTCTATAAGTGTTTTAGATGATAATAGAAAAATAATAGGTTCATCTGGTGATGTTTATGCTGGAAGCATAAATCATAAAGATATTTCAGATAATTTAATTAAAACGGTAGTGTTTATAGAAGATAAGCGCTTTTATGATCATTTTGGGCTTGATTTAAAAGGTATAATTAGGGCAATTTTTTATAATATAAAAGAAGCAAGGTATGCACAAGGTGCATCAACAATAACTCAGCAGTTGTCAAAATTAATTTTTCTAGATAGCAAAAAAACTTTATCACGAAAAATGAGAGAATTGATAATAGCTTTCTATTTAGAGTATAAGTTTACTAAAGATGATATCTTAACAATGTATCTGAATAGAGCTTATTTTGGCTCAGGCTTGTATGGAGTGAAGGCAGCTTCTAGAAGATATTTTTCTAGTTCACCAGAAAAACTAAATTTAGCTGAGTCTGCAATATTGGCAGGCTCTTTAAAAGCACCTAGCAAGCTTTCTTTTTTAGTAAATAAAGATTTAAATATTAAAAGAGCTAAATTAATAGTTAGTCTATTATTTAAAGAAGATATTATTTCTGAGTCAGAAAAAAATTTAGCAAATAAAGATTTAGATTCACTACTATTAGAAAGAAAAAATTCTGAACAAGTTAAAGCTAGGTATTTTATAGATTGGATATATACACAAACGCCAGATGAAATTTTAAGGTCTAAAAAAGATTTATTAATTAAATCGACACTGAACTCAAGAATCCAAAAAATAGTTAATGAAGTAGTAGAGTTAAAGTTAGAAAGTAGAAATAAAAATATTCAAGTAGCCGTTATTATAATGAATTATGAAGGGGCCGTAAAAGCTATGAAAGGAGGAAAAGACTGGAATTTTAGTAAGTTTAATAGAGCCACCCAATCAAAAAGGCAAGTAGGATCAATCTTTAAAACTTACGTATATCTAGCTTCATTAAATAAAGGAATATCTATTAATCAAACTATGCTTGATACTCCAATAGTTGAACAAGAGTGGTCTCCTAAAAACTTTGGTAATAAATATGAAGGAAGAATATCTATAAAAAGAGCATTTGCAAAATCATCCAATGTAATTGCAGTAAAACTCTCAGATATAGTAGGCAGGGATTTAATAATTGAGGAGGTTAGAAAGTTAGGTGTTACTTCTAAGATTCCAAATGAATTATCTATGCCACTAGGAGTTGCCGCAATGTCTTTACTTGAAGTGGTGGGATCATATGTCCCTATATGTGGTGAAGGAAAACCTATAATACCATACGGGATAGAAGAAATAAACTTGAGGAATGGTGATAGCTATTGGAAAAGATTAAAGCCAGAAAGAGAAAAAATTATAAGTTATAATGTTAACAATAATATGAAGAGATTATTACGAGAAGTTATAACTGGAGGAACAGGTAAGCAATTATCTAAATTACCGTTTACGGTATTAGGAAAAACAGGAACAACACAAAATAATAGAGATGCTTGGTTTTTAGGATGCTCTAAAGGATATGTAATAGGTGTGTGGAATGGAAGAGATGACGATAAAAGCATGAAAAATGTATATGGTTCTACATTACCTTTAAGTATATACAAAAATATTGCAGAAAGGATTTAATATTATTTTTTTATTAAAATAGGTGTGCCTACAGATATTTTTTTCCATATTTCAAGCATCTGTTTATTAGAAATGGCTACACATCCCTCTGTCCAATCATTATCTGAGTTATGGTAATTTAGATCATATCCCGTATTTGGTACTCCATGTATCATAATTTGTCCTCCTGGGTGATAATTTAGTTCTAATGCTCTTCTTATATCCCAAGGGTTAGGGTAGGAAACCTTTAAAGCAAGAAAAAAAGAGCTCTCTCTAATTTTATCTTCAATATAGTAAAGGCCTTCAGGTGTTTTTCCGTCTCCTTTCTTGATCTTAGTTCCTATTGGTTCAAAACCAAGAGAAATATTAAATTTTTTTAATACTTTACCTTCCTTATACATAGTAATATTTCTTTTTTCTTTGTTAACTACTATGAAATCTATATTTTCTAAAGCACCTAGATTTTTAGTTAAGAATAGTAAAAAAAGTAAAAGCTTTATCATGATATTAAAGTACCATCAATTAATTGGTTATTTTTATTTACTTTATTATTTTCATTTATATTTATGCTTTGTATAGAATTGAATGAATTACATGAGTTACAAAAAGGATACCAATTGCTATAATCTAGGTCACAAATATCACATTTCCAGTAAATATCATTAGTACTTTTATCGTATAAAAATTTAAACTCTTGAATTAGCCTTTCATTTTTTTTTAACTTTTTTTCTATTTTATATAAAAAGTAATATGCCTCTTTTGAAGGTTTAAAGCGTATTGATTTTTGTAGATCGCTTTTAGATGATCCCCATATTTTTGCTTCATATTTAAGCTTTCCCAAAATTAAATATTTATAATATAGATGATTATTTTTAACTAAAATTTTTGAAATTATTTTTAATTTAGATAGAGAATCTTTCTCTGTAAAACTATCTTTCAGACATTGCTCAATACTAGGATTAGGGTTTATCAACCAATACTTTTTTAATATTTTTATAAGTTGATTCTGATTTTTTGCTAAATTTAATTTGCAATATAACTCCATAAACGGTGGAAAAAAATTATTTAACTTTATTGCTTTCCTTAAAAAATTTTTTGCATTATTTGTTTCTTTTAAATAATAATGTCCTAAAGCAGTTTGAAAATAAGCAATGCTAAGTATTTCTTTATTGGTTTTATTTCTGACTGATATTTTTTTTTCTAAGTAACCTGATAAATCACTCCAATTATTATTTTGAATACAAAACTTAAATATATCTTTTTGGATCCATGAGAAATCAATTTTTTTATCTAAGGATTTGGCTAATATATTTTTGAAAAGTTTATGATCTTTATTTTTAATTGAATAAGCTATCAGGCTTTTAATAGCTAATGGTTTTAAAACTTTAATATCTAACATTTTAGTTAAAAGAGTAAATGTATTATTTTGGTCACCTTTATAGAGTGAGTTTTGCAATTCTAGTAAAATAAGTAACGGAGTATCATTAAGTGATTTTTTTGCAATACTTAAGTTCTTAAGAACTTCCTTTTTATTTCCATAAAAAGAGGCAATAATTCCTTCATTTAATGCTGTAATTGCTCTCTTTTTTTTTCTTTTCTCTATTTTTATTAAAGCTTTTTTAGGAATATTATATAAACTTAATGTAAGTGACAGTAGTAAATAAATGAAAAAAAATATAAATACTACCGAGATTATTAAAAAAGAAGGAGAAGTTGTTAACTCCCAGCCAAACCATTCTATTATTACTTTTCCTTTACTATTAGAAAACCACATAGCTAAAGAGCTTATAAAGGTCATTAGCAATATTAGAAAAAAAATTTTAAGCAATTAATTTTTAATTTTTAGTGCTGCAGTAGTTTTTGCTAGAATATTTTCCGCGGCAACACTAGCATCTTTTTTTGCTTTAGCTTCTTTAAGCCAAGCATCTAGTACACCTCTAGCATCTACCTCTAAAGTATCAATTTCTATTATAGCTTTTTCTAAATTACCTTTAGAAATAGCTTCTTCAGCTCTTAATAAAACGCCTTCCATGCCTTTTATATTTTCACTATTAGTTGGTTTGATTTTAACTAATTTTGAGATTTCATCTTTTAAACTATCTTTCCAAGTTTGATCACTTTTTGTTTTCATTGAGTCTCTAAGCTCACCTGCTCTTGCACTTAATCTAGCAGCTAAATCTGATAAGGTAGGAGCCCCTCCCTTAGCAAATCTTAATAAGGCAGGGTCAAGTCCTTCTTGACCCAAAGCTACTAATTGAGGAGCGTAAGGCACTCCGGATTTAAGCCTATCTACCAAACTTTTTGCTAAATATAAACGATCAGATAATTCTGACTTACTTGAGGATAGCATCAGCTTAGAAGTATCCTGAATTTTTTGTTCGAGTTCTACTATTTTTATATTATTTTTTTCTTCAGCCGATAATATTTTTTCACTAGCCTGGTTTGTTTTTGCTGCTAATTCTTCTAATTTAATATTTTGTTCATCAATAAAATTTTTATTTTTTAAGCTATTTTTTTCTGCAGTATTTATTTTATTTTTTAAATCAGAAATAATATTT
Source organism: Rhodospirillaceae bacterium (assembly GCA_902547175.1). The sequence goes on from CACCMS010000005.1 coordinate 37,844, forward strand.
TCAAATTCTTCAAATTTTAAATTATTTTTTTTAAGTTTTAATTCTAGAGAAGATATTACTTTTTCACTTTCCAAAATTTTAGTTTCGTACTCAGCATTTTGCCCTTGTGAAGTTAAATCTAAATAAGAAAATATTACTACTGCTCCAATTCCTCCTGCTAGCAATCCAAAAAGTATACTAAAAAAAGCTTCTTTAGCTTCTAATAATAACTTTAAGGCTTGTTTAATTAAATTAACAAGTTGAAAGAATACACTTTTTATTATTACTAATGCTTTATTTACAACTAGGGTAACTAAAAAGAATGGCTTAGCTAAAATAGTTGATATTGCTTTTGTAAATATTTGAGAAAAGTCATTAGATTTTTTCTGATTGTTATTAGAGACTTTTTTATTTATAGATGCTTTTTTATTTACAACCTTTTTATTTCTTTTCTGTTTTTTTTTAGGCGCCATATTTTTTCTCACATTGTGATATTATTTTTTTAATAAAATTTATATTAGGAATTTCTGGATAAAAAGTTTTGAAATACTTTTTGCTTAATTTTTTAGCAACATTAGAGCTTATACAAGCAAAATTAATACAGGAAAGTTCATCTTTGTTAAAAGTCCTTTTCGCATTAGCTTGAAAAGCTTTTGCTCCTTTCGATGACAGAAGCACAATCCAAGAAACATTTCTTTTTTTTACTAAATCTACGAAATTAGAGGAAAACTGATTTATTGCCTCAGAACTATAAATTTTATATCTCTTTACCTTATATCCTAATCTGTTTAGCTCTTTAGGAAGATTAAAAGAAATTTCATTTGCCCCAGCGTAAATAACATTCCCCCTATTAAATAGTTTATTTTTATTATTCCTAATAAAACTGAGTAATATATTAGCACTATCTCCGTTACATTCAATTATATTTTTAAATCCTAAATTTTTTGCTAATAATGTAGCAGCTCTACCAAGTGTATATAAATTAAAAATTCTATTCTGAGTAAGCTTTGATAAATAATATATACTATTGAAAGATGTAGTTATTACTACATCGTTATTATTAATCTTAATTTCCTTTGTATATATTTTTTTTACAATCAAAATAGGATAATTTATAATTTTATAATTTAATTTTTTAAGCTTATCTGTTAGGTAAGTATTTTTTAAAGGTCCATTGGCTCTAAAAACTATTATGTGTTTCTTTTTTTTCATTTTAATGCTTTCAATTTTTTTAATAGGCTTTCAGCACATTTTTTTCCAAGATATTTAGCTGATTTAATTGGCCCTAATTTGGTATCGTCTACAAATTTTTTATAATCTTTAGAGAATAAGCGTGCTTTTAAGAGAATTGAATCATTTTTAATTATAGCAAGTGCAGCTATGGGAGTAAAACAATCACCGTTTATTCTTTTTATTAGACTCCTCTCTGAACTTAAAGATATTCTAGTAGCTGAGCAATCAATTTTTTTACATATTTTTTTGATAAAAATATTTTCTTTGTTGCAGGTTATGGCAATTGCTCCCTGTCCAGGTGCAGGCAATATTTGAGATAATGGTATACTACAAAAATTAAATTCAAATTGTAATTTTTTTATTCTATTCAAGCCTGCCTTAGCTAAAATAACAGCAAAAATTTTCTCATTTAATACTTTTTTTATTCTAGTTTCTATATTACCTCTAATTTCTACAACTTTTAAGTCAGGTCTTAATAATTTAATATATGCAGCCCTTCTTGGACTAGAGGTTCCCAAAGTAGAGTTTTTTGGAAGTTGTGTTATTTTCTTAATATTAGAATTTTTTGTTATTAAAATATCTCTCACATCTTCTCTATTTATATAAGCTCCTATGCTAAGCTTTTTATTCAATACTGCAGGGATATCTTTAGCAGAGTGTACACCTAAATGAACTTTATTATTTACAATAAGTTTATCAATTTCTTCAGTAAATAAACCTTTGCCGCCAAATTTTTTAAATTTAGTTTTACTGATTGTATCTCCTTTAGATTTTAAAAAAATTTTTTTAATATTTTTATATCCTGCACATTTTAGTTTTGAAATTACTAATTCTGTTTGAGTTTTTGCTAAATTACTATTTCTAGAAGCTATGATTATTTTTTTATTTATCATGTATCTTATATTAATTTATTATATAAAATATTAATATGAAAATTTTAGGTATAGAAAGCAGTTGTGACGATACTTCAATAAGTATTATAGATAATAAAAAAAATATTATAGCTAACGAAACTATATCACAAAACGAAATTCATAAGGATTACAAAGGAGTAGTCCCAGAGTTAGCAGCTAGAAATCATGTTTTATACATTGATAAAATACTTAAGCGTATATTAGAAAAACAACAACTAAGGATAACTGATTTAGACTTAATTGCTGCTACGGTAGGTCCTGGATTAGTAGGAGGCTTGCTAGTAGGCCTTACTTTTGCCAAGACATTATCTCAAGTAAATAAAATTCCATTTGTAGGAGTGAACCATCTAGAAGGGCATGCACTAACTGCTAGACTTACTTATAAAGTTGAATATCCTTTTTTACTTTTATTAGTATCAGGAGGACATTCTAATTTTTATTTTATTTCTGATATAAATGATTACAAATTTTTAGGTGGAACTCTTGATGATGCACTTGGAGAAGCTTTTGATAAAGTTGCAAATATTTTAGGACTTGGTTTTCCAGGGGGTCCCCAATTAGAGTTATTAGCTATTAAAGGAGACTACAAAAAAATTAGTCTTCCTAAACCTCTAATTAATGACAAAAGTTTAAATATGTCTTTTTCTGGACTAAAGACAGCTGTTCTTAATTGTAATAAAGAAATTGATACAAAAAATTTTTCAAAATGCGATTTAGCTGCTAGTTTTCAAAAATCAGTGGCTGATATATTATGCAAAAAAATTTCTTTAGCTATAGATATTAGTGATCAAAAATTCTCTAGTTATAAAAACATAGTAGTTTCTGGAGGAGTAGCTGCAAATAACTATTTAAGAGAAAAAATAATAGAGGCAGTTAAATTAAAGGCAAAATTAGCTTTTTTCCCGCCTACTAATTTATGTACTGATAATGGGGCAATGATAGCTTGGGCTGGATATGAGCTATATAATGCTGGAGTGAAGAGTAAACTAAATATAAAAGCTAAGCCTAGGTGGTCATTAGAAAACATAGGAGAGAGAGCATGAAAGACGATATATTAGTTTTAGGAGCAGGTGCCTGGGGCACAGCTATTGCAAACTTGCTTGCTGAAAACTATAATAAAAAAATCCTATTATGGGCCTTTGAGAAAAAAGTAGCTGATACTATAAATAAAAAACAAATAAACACTTTTTTTTTACCAAAAATTAAATTAAATAAAAATGTTTTAGCTATTAATAATTTTAATGGAATTAGACCAGCTTACATATTCATTGTAGTCCCTTCCCAGTTTGTTTATAGCATAGTAAAAAAATACTCAGATGGTATTTCAAAAGATAGTAGAAAAAAAATAACAATAATAATTTGTTCAAAGGGCTTTGACCTAAAAAGAAGATTGTTATTGAGCGATGTTTTGAAGCCTATATTCCCATTAAAAAAAATTGTAATATTAAGCGGACCTTCTTTTGCAGACTTAGTAGCACAAGGCAAGCCCACTGCTATAACCGTAGCATCCGAAAATTTAAAACTATCTGAAAAAGTTAGGGGCTTACTAATTAATAAAAAATTTAGGGTTTATATTAATAACGATATTATAGGTGTTCAGATTTATGGTGCTATTAAAAATATTTTAGCAATAGCTGCGGGTATAACGGAAGGGCTAGGATATGGAGAAAATGCTAGGGCAGCAATAATTTGTAGAGGAATAAATGAAATTGAAAAAGTGTCTCTGGCATTTGGAGGTAAAAAACAAACTACTTTAAGTTTGTCTGGTATAGGAGATATTTTTTTAACTTGCTCATCTGTATCATCAAGAAATTACACCTTTGGATTTTTGATTGGAAAAGGTAAAAGTAAAAGTGATATTTTAAAAAAAAACAGTACCGTTACTGAAGGTCTAGAAAATGCTAAGGCACTTTATTTGATTAAAAAAAAGCATAATTTAGATACACCTATACTAGACTCAATTTATAAGATATTAGTTAAAGGCTATTCTGTAAAAAAAATTGTTAATTTTTTATTGGCAAGACCACTTAAAAAAGAATAATTAATTTCTTAAAAGATCGTTTATTGAAGTTTTAGATCTTGTTTTTGCATCAACAGTTTTTACTATTACAGCACAATAAAGGTTTATGTCATTTTTGCTTTTAAGTGAGCCAGGAACTACAACAGAGTATTTAGGAACACGGCCATAAAATATCTTTCCACTGGCCCTATCAACAATTTTTGTTGAAGCTCCTATATAAACTCCCATAGATAGAACGCTTCCTTCTTCAATAATTACACCTTCTGCAACTTCAGATCTAGCGCCTATAAAACAATTATCTTCTATGATAACAGGAGATGCTTGCAGTGGTTCTAAAACACCACCAATGCCAGCGCCACCTGAAATATGACATTTTTTTCCTATCTGAGCACAGCTTCCAACTGTTGCCCATGTATCAATCATAGTCTCTGACCCAACATAAGCCCCAATATTTATAAAAGAGGGCATTAGTACTACATTTTCTTCTATATGTGTACCCTTTCTTACTACTGCATTAGGAACAACTCTGAAGTTAGCTTTTTTAAAATCTTTTTTTTTCCAATTAGAAAATTTAGATGGAACTTTATCCCACCAATAA